>JBJEQU010000140.1:0-15677 GCA_051881935.1 Porcipelethomonas sp.
GATTATTACTACATTAATGAGAATATTGGACGAATAATGGGTAAGGGATGAATACGGTTCGACTGCCCCGAACAGGTCAAATCCGGCATTGCAGAATGCCGAAACAGAATGGAAAACCGAATACCATATTCCCTTCAGAACGCCAAAGTCACGGCAAAAAACAGGTGCCATTAATGCAGCTCCTGCCGCCTCTGTAATGAAAGTTATTTTAAGGATAAATCTTGTCAGCTTAACAATTCCGCCAACCTTCGGCGCCGCAATAGACTCCTGCATGGTACTTCGCTGCATAAGTCCGATCTTTCGTCCGGCAAATGTTGCTATGGCGACTGCAACAGTAACTACTCCCATTCCCCCTGTCTGGATCATAATGAGTATAACCGATTGCCCGAACATTGACCAATATGTGGCTGTATCATGCACCACAAGACCAGTCACGCAGACTGCGGAGGTGGATGTAAAAAGAGTATCGATAAAGGGTGTGACGACCCTGTCCCTTGAAGAGATAGGGAGCATAAGCAGCAGGCTCCCCACAAGAATGATCGCTGCGAAACCAAATATAATTATTCTTCCGGCAGTAATCTGCTTTTTCAGTTTCTTTGTCTTTTCCATTTTTCTCTCCTACTTTCCAGATACATTTTTATCAGAACTTTTTTTATCGCTGACCGTATGCCGCTTCAGCGTCTTGCTTCTTACAGTAAGAGTTACCACCACAGAAATAAATAGTGCAGCCGAAATGACCCATACTATGGTATCATTCCTCGTTTCATATATCTCACTGTATGGCACATAGCCGATAACGACACGGTTATTGCAGAATTCAAACTGAAGCATTACATCTTCCCCATTTATTTCGCAGTCAAAATTTGAATCCGTCCCGAAAAAATCCTCTTTAAGGTCGAAATGAGAAGGCTTCCCCACCATTTCCTTGTCAGTATGAGCAATATATTCCATTGTTTCATCCTCTATAATTGCAAGGCATCCCGTTCTCATAACAGGAATACCGGTCAGCATATCTGAAATATCCACAGCATTGAGGATCAATTGTGTATTCTCCGGAGCAAACTCCACCTGTACGATCCCCGGCTTGTCAATCCTTGAACAGCCTGCCGTAATGCTCAGTGTCTCACCATTCTTTTCCACCACTGCTTCAGAAAAGACCTTATCCTCCAGTGCCGGAAGGAATCCCTCATATATCTCCTGCCCGCTGTCAGATGAACCTGTTGTATATTCGATCTGAGCATTTTCATCTGAAACGCTTATGACCTCGGCTCCCACCATCATTCTTATTTCTTCAAACTGAGCCTCGTCAGCCATTGCATCGGTATTCTGAGAGAGCATCATCGCAAGAGCCCTGACCTTTGATTTGTAATCAGAGTAGATCTGTCCGCTGACACTGTCATATCTCAGAGATCTTTTATACAGCATATCGCTGACCTGCGATACACGGCTCTCAAGTATTTCCTCCGTAACGCTGCACTCAATGACCCCGACCGCATACCAGGTCAGAAGAGCCATGGCAGTGCAGGCAATGGCTGTTGCTACGGCAACCGACCTGTAGATCTTTCTTCTCATAAAATCACCTGAAATTCTTCAGTTTTTCATAGCTCTCATCACTTAAAATATGCTCGATCTTGCATGCATCCTGTTCAGCAGTTTTCTCTGAAACGCCCAGAACCTCTATAAAGAATCTTTTTATTGTGGTATGCCGTTCATATATTCCCTCTGCCATCCTGAGTCCCTCCCCGGTAAAGGATATATATCCATTCTGATCCACGGTTATATACCCATGTTCCTTGAGAATACCTACTGCCCTGCTTATGCTGGGTTTGGAATATCCCAGTTCATTGGCTATGTCAACAGAACGGACATTTCCCATTCGTCTCATTAAAAGAAGTATGGTTTCAAGATAATCTTCCCGTGATTCTGTTTTATTCATATACATGTTTTCCTCCGTAAATATTATAAATACAAAAATAGAAAATAATTCATTTTTATGTCATTGCTTCGGTATTATCATATGCCGTCAGCAGACAAAATAATATTTCCCCTTTTATACTATATCCATTTTAACACATAAACACTTTTTTTTCAACATCTTTGCGAATACTTTCTTGTGCATGGTAAATAATTTATTTTTTCACATCACACCGTTTTTGGTTGACTTTTGTCTGCCGAAAGTGATATAATATATGGTGTATGGGAAAATTTTGCGGTATACAGCCGGTAATGGAAACCTTGGGGGATTATATTCCATACAGTCTGCAATAAGCATATTTTGGTTAAATTCTGTATTCAATATAACATCAAAGATATGAATGCAGCATTTAGGCAATAACATGCTAAGACTGCGATTTCCCGGATAATAAGCGGTGTGCATATTGTTAAATTATATGCATTGCCGCTTACAATAATGTAAAGGAGATGTTTCTCAATGAAACAAATACTGGGAGATGCTATGTCTTCTCCATATGGTTACCTGCTGTATCTGGCGCTGATATTGCTCAGTACAAAGCTGTTCGGACTTCTCACAAAGAGAATACAGCTTCCGCAGGTCGTTGGTGCTCTTGTTGCAGGTCTTTTATTAGGTCCTGCATGCTTCGGTATTGTAGAGGATACCGATTTTATCAAGCAGGTTTCGGAACTCGGCGTAATTATTCTTATGTTCAGCGCCGGACTTGAGACCGATATAAAGGAGCTTAAAAAGACCGGTCTGGCTTCGTTCATCATAGCTTTGCTGGGCGTCGTTGTTCCGCTGGCTGCCGGATGGGGCGTTGCTACAATATTCAATACTGAGGAAGCCCCCGGAATGTCAAGTCTGATGCTCCAGAATATCTTTATCGGTATTATTCTTACTGCAACATCTGTAAGTATTACTGTTGAGACCCTCAAGGAAATGGGCAAGCTTTCATCCAAATCCGGCAATGCTATTCTGGGTGCCGCAGTTATTGATGATATCCTTGGTATTATAGCACTTACTGTTATTACCTCCAGCGCCGGCGGAAACGGCGAAGGCTCAGGCAGCAGCGGTATCTGGATGGTACTTCTCAAAATCGCACTGTTCTTCGTTTTTGCAATTATTGTGGCTGTGGCGTTCAATTTCCTTTTCAACAAGTGGTCAGGCCGTTCCAAAAAGGACCTCAGAAGGTACGTTATCATCGGATTTGTATTCTGTCTGCTGATGTCATTCTGCGCTGAATACTTCTTTGACGTTGCCGACATTACAGGTGCCTTTGTTGCCGGACTTGCCCTCTCAAATGGTCCGAGAGCCGGCTATCTCACTAACAGGTTTGAGACCCTGTCGTATATGCTTCTGTCACCGGTATTCTTTGCAAGTATAGGACTTCAGGTAGTACTTCCGGAGATGAGCGGTTCTATAATCCTGTTCTCAGTGATCCTCCTTGTTGTGGCTATCCTTACAAAGGTTGTAGGCTGCGGACTTGGTGCTAAGATATGCAAATATTCAGGCAAGGATAGTCTCCGCATAGGCGTGGGCATGATATCACGAGGTGAGGTTGCGCTCATTGTTGCCAGCAAAGGTGCAGCAGTCGGACTTATGAAAGACGAATATTTTGCACCTATTGTAATCGTTGTTGTAGTTACCACCATCGTAACTCCGATCCTTCTGAAACTGGTATACAATTCAAAACACAGTGACGATGAAGGAAGTGGTAAGCTTGAGGTAGGCAAATTCACTAAGGCTTCAGAATTTGAAATGCAGGAACAGGCAGGCACTGTTAAAACTGAGCTTACAAAGTAACTCCCCCTAAATAAAACATGTTATAGTATATGTATAACAAAGAACCGCAGAGCTGATATTAAAGCTCTGCGGTTCCTTTTTATTATAATAGGAGGTTATTGTTATATTGATACTGTTTTATGGCAGACAGCGGATTATCCTATCTGAACAGCAGTTAATTTCAATTTAACTGATCTTTGTATGCCTGTCATTGAATTCTGCAAGACGTGTCCGGTATGCGTCAACCACCTCTTCTTCAAATGCGATAGCCACCTCTTTGCCGGTTATCTTTCTCAGGATATATTTAGTAAAATCCGGATTGAGTATAAGTATCGGACCGAGAAGGTATGTTCCGTAAAAATTATTTTTTACTATTCCTTCAACCTTTCCTGAATCGCACATTGAAACGCCCTTTGTGATATTAATAAACGGCTTTTCCTTATTACCAAGCTCGCATTTTGTAAACTGTGCCCTGAAACCGGTCATGATAATATTTTCGTAATTTCCCACAACAAGTCCCGAGAACCTGTGAAGCATATCCCTTGTAACGGTAAAATCGAAAATGCCGAGGCATTTTACCGTTCCGGTTCTGAGATCACTGATCTGTCTGCCGAATACCTCCATAGCATTTCCCGTTATCAGGAAAGGCGTTCCCCCTTCAATAAGCTCGGTAATCCTTTCATGGTAAGGGAGAAGTCTTTTTACCACCTCACACTGAGTTTTTTCTGTCATAGGTCCCATATATACAAGCGATACCGGGTTTGAAACAAAATGAGGAACACCGTTCAGCGGAGTTTCTATAAATTCTGCATCCGGGAGACACGCCTTTAAATATCGTATATTTCCGTAGTCCCCGAAAAGATTGCATGCTTCGGGAAACAACACTTCGATCGTGCAGCTCATGCCGCACCTCCTTCAGCAAGCTGGTGCTTGATTGTAACCAGCGATTCTGTATTGTGAAAATGATATAAAATCATAAGCTTGTCCGTAATATCCCAGTTGATCTTTCCGACCAGATCTCCTTCGCTTTCGGATATGACTATCTTGCTCTTGTCGATACCTGCAAGAAGAAGCCGGACAAGAAAATCCTTTGCCCTTTTGCCGCCTACGAGGATCTGAACTACATCATCCTGATTGAGAAATTCAAAATCTGTTTCATATATCCACGCAACACTTTCAGAAGTGCGGTTTCTGTCGGGGATATGTTCAACAATAATTATTATGGTCTTTTTTCCGTCCTCACGTCTTACGGTATCAAACGCATTGGAACACGAGATAGGGCACTGACCTTTGGCGAGAAGCACATATACCGGCTTTCCGTGGGATGAGAAAACATCATATCTGGATTTTATTATTTCAGTATGTTCAAGACATTTTCCGGTTTCTTCAGCAGAAAGTCCGTAAGTACGCAGATATGCAATTACTGCTGCTGCGTTGTATACATCTGTTATACGGTCCTGCGGAAGGGGATATGTTTCAGAATTTCCATCATGAGCCAAAGCAAGCACACCGTCACTAACCGATGTTACCTGATAGTCCGACTTATGGTTTGTAAATCCGCATTCCGGACATACGGCATGTCCTATATGGTTATAATGTCTGTATTCAAATTCCATAACAGCTCCGCATTCAGGGCAGTTTCTGAAATCGCATATAATGTTGTCGTCTGTGGGTATCTCACCTTCGAGCATATCTACCCCAAAGAAAACTCTGTTTTTATTTTCAGGAGCGAGCTGACTGCTTATAAGGTCGTCAGAATTGAGTATCAGAGTCGTCTTTTCAGGAATATTTTCGTTTATTATATCGAATATAAATTCCGTACTGGGATTTCTTTTCATGGAATCACGCTGGAGATTTGTACATATCAGATAATCAGGTTTAAGATATGGAAGAATACGCGGAGAGCTTCTTTCATCCATCTCAATCAGGACGGTATCCTTGCGGATCCTGCCGCTGAATGTTGAATTTTCGATGAGAACATTTGCAATACCAGTATCCACATTTCCGCCAAATGCATTCATAACAGGGTCATGCCCGATCTTTTTCAGTGCATTTCCGAGCATATTAGTGACAGTTGTCTTTCCGTTGGTACCGGTAACAACAATTACATTTTCAGGCATCTGAAATTTTGAGATCAGTCCAGGACAGATGAACAGCGCAACCTCCCCGGGAAGATTTGTAGCATTCCTTTTGAGCATACGCATTCCACGAATCATCGATTTTCCGACGAACATTGCAATATAATATTTCAAGCCTTTTTTCAATTGTATTTCCCCCTGTCATAATTTTAGCTTCCTATTTATATTGTAACCTGTAAACCTTTAAGAAAACTTAATTCAAAATAAAGGAATGTGAAAACCAGGTGAAATTCAAGTGTGTATCAGGTGAACAGGATTTCCGGAACTGTCCTCCAAAGCTCATCACCGGGTAAATATTGCTTCCTTATCAAAAACACTCCCAGTCAAAAGACGGGGAGTATTATTCGTTACTATTTATCAGCTTGCCTCTGCTGTATGTTCAGCGCTATGTCTCCCCTTCTTCGTTTCAAACCTTGGCGGTTCGATTCCTTTAACGGAATCCGCAGTGATGGTGACCCCTGTTATATCAGGATCTGACGGAGCGTCAAACATAGGCTGCATGAGAATTTCTTCGATGATAGCTCTCAATCCCCTTGCACCGGTTTTCTGAGCAATTGCCTTCTTTGCGATTTCAGTCAGTGCCTCATCATCAACATGCAGTTCTATATCATCATACCCGAACAGCTTTTTATACTGTTTGAGCAGTGCATTTTTAGGTTCGGTGAGAATACTTATAAGAGCCTCTTCGTCAAGCTCATCAAGAACAGTTATAATCGGAAGACGGCCTACAAGCTCCGGAACAATACCAAATTTAACAAGATCCTGCGGAATGACCTTATGGAAAATATTTTTTGTCATTTCCTTTTTGGAATTAACTTCAGCACCAAAGCCCAGGGACGAGGAATTGATTCTCTTGAGGATAGCCTTTTCCAGTCCGTCGAAAGCGCCGCCGCAGATAAAAAGTATATTCTTTGTATTGATCTGGATGAACTCCTGATTAGGATGCTTTCTTCCTCCCTGAGGCGGAACATTTGAAACAGTACCCTCTATAATTTTCAGGAGTGCCTGCTGAACACCCTCGCCGCTGACATCCCTCGTAAGAGATGTATTTTCCGACTTTCTTGATATCTTATCGATCTCATCAATATAGATAATACCTCTCTCGGCAGCTTCAATATTAAAGTCAGCCGCCTGAATGAGTCTCAGAAGAACATTTTCAACATCATCGCCTACATAACCGGCTTCTGTGATGGTAGTAGCATCAGCTATTGCAAAGGGAACATCGAGGATCTTTGCAAGTGTTGACGCCAAAAATGTTTTGCCTACGCCTGTAGGTCCCAGAAGCAGAACATTGCTCTTCTGGATCTCAACGCCGTCCTTGTCATCAGTCTGATTTATGATCCTCTTATAGTGATTATATACAGAGACTGCCAGCGTTATCTTAGCCTTATCCTGACCTACTACATACTCATCAAGAACTGCCTTGATCTCCGCCGGAGTAAGAAGATTTATTGTAGCATCAGATTTCTGTCTGCTTTTAAGATCCGCTGCCCTTCTGCTGCTTGGCTTGGAAAGCGGTCCCATAAGCAGTTCATAGCAATATACGACACATTCATCGCATATGTTGGAAGCGCCTGCTGTAAAAATACTCTGTACATCATCTTCACGTTTTCCGCAGAAATTGCAGAATTTCATTGGTTTTTCCGCCATTTGCCCTCTCCTCTAAATTATCTGTGGCTGATTACCTTATCCACCAATCCATATTCCATAGCCTCTGCCGCTGTCATAAAGTTATCCCGGTCAGTATCACGGCAGATCTCCTCATAGGATTTACCGGTATTTGTGCTGAGGATCCTGTTGAGATTTTCCTTTGTCTTGAGAAGATTTTCAGTTCTGATCTTAATATCAGTTGCCTGTCCCTGAAGACCTCCGGAGATAAGCGGCTGGTGGATCATGATTTCGCTGTTAGGCAATGCGATCCTCTTGCCTTTTGCCCCGGATGAAAGCAGAAATGCACCCATAGAGGCTGCAAGGCCGATGCAGATAGTTGATACATCGCACTTAATATACTGCATTGTATCATAAATTGCCATGCCTGCTGTTACAGATCCGCCCGGACTGTTAATGTAAAGACTGATATCCTTTTCCGGATCCTGCCCCTCAAGATACAGCAGCTGTGCCACTACAAGACTTGCTGTTGTATCATTTACTTCCTCTGAAAGCATAATGATCCTGTCATTAAGAAGTCTTGAAAAAATGTCGTATGAACGTTCACCGCGACTTGTCTGCTCTACAACGTAAGGTACAAAACTCATATTCTTTCTCTCACTTTCTTCTGGGCACTGCCCTTTATTTCTCAACATACAAAGCCTGCCGTCCGTCACCGGAAAGCATACCATAACTCAAGCAAGGGCGTCGCTCATCCCCGGATGCTCTTCGCCCTTACTGATTTTTCCGCTCAGAACCAGAAGCGGAAATTAAATCCACTGATTATTCTTCTTCCTTTTTCTCTGTGTCGATAGTATTGTCAACAACAGCATTTTCCTTAACAAATTCCACAGCCTTTGTAACCTTCATATCTGTCACAAAATCGTCCATAGGAATTCTTGCCTTGACATCATCAAGGGACATGTTATTTGCGTCAGCAATTTCCTGAAGCTGTGCATTGATCTCATCCTCTGAAGGCTGGATATTTTCATTTTCAGCGATTTTTTCCAGAGCAAGTCTCAGCTTAACTTCATTTTCAGCTCTGTCACGGAATGTATCTCTGAAGGAATCCATATCCATGCCTGTGTACTGTAAGTAAATGTCAACGCTCATGCCCTGCTGCTTGAGACCATGTTCAAAATTCTGGATAAGACCGTTGATTCTGTGATCAAACATACACTTAGGAATAACGCCCTCTGTTGTATCGATGATCTTCTGGATAATATAATTTTCAAATTCGCTTTCAGCTCTTGCAGTAGCCTGCTCCTCAAGCTTTGTCTTAATATCATTCTTCCATTCATCAACTGTATCGAATTCAGTTGTATCCTTAATGAGTTCATCATCAAACTCAGGGAATTCAGTCTTGTTGATGGCACTGATCTTTATCTTGAATGTTGCCGGCTTGCCAGCATATTCTTCCATCTGATAATCTTCGGGGAATGTAACATTTATCTCAAATTCATCGCCGATAGAATGACCTGCAACCTGATCCTCAAATCCGGGGATAAACTGACCGCTGCCGAGTTTAAGCGGGAATTCGTCAGCCTTGCCGCCTTCAAATGCAACGCCGTCAATGAAGCCTTCAAAGTCAATTATAACCTCGTCCTTCATTTCACAGGGTCTGTCATCAACGGATACGATTCTTGCGTTTCTCTGCTTGATCTGTTCGATCTGTGCATTAATATCATCCTCGGTTATTTCCTTAACCTTTTTCGGTGCCTTTATGCCCTTGTATTCAGCAATTGTAACTTCAGGCTTTGTGATACAGATAGCCTTGTATTCAACGCCGCTGCTGATATCAGCTGAAACAACTTCGATCTTCGGTGTATCAACGAGAACAAGCTCTGCCTCTCTTATAGCGTCAGGCATTTCAGAATTGATAATGCCGTTGATAGCTTCTTCAAAGAAAACGCCTTCGCCGTAATACTTTTCAATAAGCTTTCTGTTTGCCTTTCCCTTTCTGAAGCCGGGAACAGTGATATTCTTCTTCTGTCTCTGGAATGCCTTTTCAACAGCAGCTGAAAATGTTTCAGCGTCAGCCGTGAAAACCAGTTCTGTTGTATTTACGTCAACCTTGGTTGATGATTTTAAACTCATTTTTTTAAGTCCTCCAAATTAAATATAGGTATAAACCTTACTTATTATATCATATTAAAATTCGATTTTCCACATAAAAATCCGACTTCTACATTTTCTACAATTTATAATATTTTAAAAGGTTCAAATTGTAAAAAATCACCAGATATCAATTGGAAATTTATTCCGTCACGCTCACCATTTATAGCATATTTTATTGACGGTCCGTGAAGGTGTCCATACCAGCAGTGCCTTACATCATACTTATAAAGTACATCCAGTATGTCATAGTTACAGTTATTGCCGTAGATCGGCGGATAATGCAGAAACACAAGGGGAGTAAGGCTCTGTTGTGCAGCCGCCTCAAGGGATGCTGAAAGCCGTCCTGCCTCTCTTGCAAGAACTCTTGCGTCATCCGGTTCACCGGGCATATTCACCCAGCCTCTTGTGCCGCAGACCGCATGATCCTCATATCTGTAACAGTTATTGTGCAGAATGTTACGTGTGGTAAAGCCCCAATGCGAAAATGTATCCTCCATTTTCTTTTTTGAAGCCCACCAGTAATCATGATTTCCTTTGAGAATAATTTTTCTGCCGGGCATTCTTTCTATCCACTCAAAATCCTCATAAGCGTCAGTTATTTTCATTGCCCAGGATACATCCCCCGCAATAACTACAGTGTCCTTGTCAGAGATGAGAGCCTTCCAGTTTTTTTCCAGCAGCTCCATATAATTTTCCCAGCCGCCGAAAATATTCATAGTTTTATTCCTGACGCTCAGGGCAAGATGAAGATCGCCTATTGCGTAAAGCGCCATTACTCCAGACCGAAATCCTTCAGAACAAAGCTGTTCATTTCAGATTTATCGATAGAACCGTTAAATCTTCTCTCACGGTTTTTCAGATCAGCAAGTGCGCTCGGAACAGGGATATCCGAAAGCTCTGCAAGTCTGTCCACCATATCATATTCGTCAAGCTCTGATTTTTTTCCTTCAATTGCCTCAAGCACGCTTGCACTGAACTTGTAAGGGCTTGCTGTCGAAGCGATAACAGTCTTTGTAGTATCGCCCGTCGCATTTCTGTAGTCCTGATAAACCTTTACTGCAACTGCCGTATGAGTGTCGCATGTATATGAATACTTATTGTAGATATCGTGAATAGTAGCCTTTGTCTGCTCATCGTCGCAGTAGCCGCCGTAAAATTCTTCCTTAAGGACTTTCTTTACCTCGTCAGTAACCTCATATCTGCCTGTCTCTGCCAGACTTGTGAACCATTCTCTTATCTGTGCGTCATCCTGACCTGTGATAATATAGAGAAGTCTTTCAAGATTGCTTGAGATAAGAATATCCATTGAAGGGGAGCATGTTGCGTAAAACTCCCTGTTTCTGTCATAGACTCCTGTTTCGATAAAGTCTGTAAGGACCTTATTTACATTTGAAGCGCAGATAAGCTTATTAACAGGAAGTCCCATCTTCTTGGCATAATAAGCGGCGAGAATGTTGCCGAAGTTGCCTGTCGGGACAACAACGTTTATCTTATCCCCGAGGGCAATTTCACCGCTTTCAGCAAGTGAAGCATAAGTGGAGATATAGTAAACGATCTGCGGAACAAGGCGTCCCCAGTTAATGGAGTTTGCACTTGAGAACATAAGTCCGGCTGCGTTCATTTTTTCCTTTATCCCAGGGTCTGTAAAGATAGCCTTGACGCCGTTCTGACAGTCGTCAAAATTACCCTTTACTGCACACACGCCTACATTGGAGCCGGTCTGTGTTGTCATCTGTCTTTTCTGCATAGGGCTTACTCCGTCTTCCGGATAGAACACAAGGATCTGTGTTCCCTCAACGTCCTTGAAGCCTTCCAGCGCCGCCTTGCCGGTATCGCCGGAGGTGGCAACAAGAATAATGATCTTCTTGTCAAGATTTATTTTCTTAGCAGAAGTTGTCAGGAAATAAGGCAGGATCTGAAGTGCCATATCCTTGAATGCACAGGTCGGACCATGCCATAGTTCCAGCATGTATGTACCGTCAAAAAGCTGTGAAATTTCAGCAATACTTTCTGTTTCAAAATTTTTAGTGCTGTAAGCGTTGTCTGTGCAGTACTGAATTTCAGCGTCTGTAAAATCAGTCAGAAACTTTTTGAAAACGTATGCTGCTCTGCATGAGTAGTTAAGACCGGAAAGGTACCTGACCTCATCAAGAGTAAGCTCCGGAATAGACTCCGGTACAAAAAGACCTCCTTCTTCAGAAATACCCTGGGTAATAGCTGTTGCACTTTCAACCCTGATATTGCTGTTTCTTGTACTTTTATAAAACATATATCTCTCCATTCTGCGCTGTTTTAATAACAGCTGCATTTTAATATCTTTACGGGCACTGCCCTTTTTGAACATCTTAATATGAGGAAGCGTCATACGCATTTTCCATATACTCGATCTCAGCGACTCCGCCGCAGGAAAATACAAAAGCAACATCAAACCTCGGCTGAAGCTTACACCCGGTCTCTGCAAGGTATCTCTGAGCTGCCTTTATTATCCTGTGCTGTTTCTTATATCCCACACTGCTGTAAGCGTCAGTTGCTCTTTCGCTGCGGAATTTAACCTCCACAAAGCATATGTATTTCCCGTCAGAAGCAATGACATCGATTTCTCCGCCGGATACTGTATAATTCCTGCCGAGTATCTTCATGCCTTTATTTTCAAGGTAACTGCATATCACCAGCTCATATTCCCTGCCATAATTATTTTTTCGCATATATTTTCTTTAAAAATGACGGTCTGTGCAGAGGACATGCTCCATACTCAAGAATCTTTTCCCTGTGAAGCTTTGTTCCGTAGCCCTTGTGCTTTTCAAAGCCGTACTGCGGATATTCCTCAGCCATTTTCACCATATATCTGTCTCTTGTGACCTTTGCAAGTATTGAAGCCGCCGCAATTGATGCAGACAAAGCGTCCCCTTTTACTACTGCTCTTGCTTCAAAGGGTACATCAGGGATCCTGTTGCCGTCCACCAGCACCAGTGCCGGTTTCTGCTCAAGTCCCTCAACTGCCCTTTTCATTGCAAGCATTGCCGCATTGAGAATGTTGATCTCCTCAATTTCCGCAATATCTGCCTTTGCAACGCAGTACGCCAGCGATTTTTCTTTAATTTCATCATAAAGCTTTTCACGCTTTTTTTCGGAAAGCTTTTTGCTGTCATTAAGTCCCTCAACAGGGTTATCCGGGTCAAGGATCACCGCCGCTGCATAAACATCTCCGGCAAGGGGACCCCTGCCGGCTTCGTCTACGCCGCAGAAGATCCCGGCACTGTTCCTGACAGCCTCGTCATATTCATAGAGAGGACTCATTGCTCATCCTCCGTTTTTTCCGGAAGCTCCAGTGTAATATGCCCGAGCTTTCCGCTTCTGAATTCATCAAGAACGGTTACAGCGGCTCTTTCGGTATTTACCACGCCGCCGGAAACGAGCATTCCCCTCCTGCGTCCTACATTTTCAAGCATCTCAAAGCCTGTTCCGGATGCCTCTGTCCGGTATCTGTCGGCAAGCACCACCGGATAATTTTCCGCAAGATTTTCCAGCAGAAGGGAAGCCAGCGCTTCAATATCGATAACATCATCCTTGACAGCTCCGGTAAAGGCAAGCTTTCTCGCCACATTCTGATCCTCAAATTTTGGCCACAGCACACCGGGCATGTCGAGCATTTCCACATTATCCCCCAGCTTTACCCACTGTTTTGTACGGGTGACACCAGGTCTGTCCTCTACCTTTGCCTTTTTCGATTTCGCCATCCGGTTTATAAAGGATGACTTTCCGCAATTCGGGATACCGACTATCATAAGCCTCAGGGGCGCTCCCTCGATGCCCTTTGCACGGCGCTTGTCCATAAGCTCCCTGAGAAGCTGATTTTTAACAGCAGGAAGAAACGCCTTTACGCCGTCACCGGTTTTGCAGTTGCATTTTATAACTGTAAATCCTTTTGATTTATAGAAGCTCATCCATCTTTCAGTTGCAGTGCTGTCCGCAAGATCTGCCTTGTTAAGCACAAGCATTCTCGGCTTGTCCTTTACAAGACGATCCATTTCCGGATTTCTGCTTGATGCCGGGATCCTTGCGTCAAGTATCTCCACAACACCGTCAACCAGAGAAAGGTTTGCCTGGATCATCCGGCGGGTCTTGGTCATATGACCGGGAAACCACTGAATATCTCTCATTTCCGCCATAGTCTGTCCCTTTCCTGAATTATTATTTTTTCATTAAGCTCTAACCGATTGTTCCGAAGCTTCCGAAAGGATAAACTCTGAGGACTGCCTTGCCTATGATCTCATCCTCAGGAACAAGTCCTACATCAGGATGACGGCTGTCCTTTGAAATATTCCTGTTATCTCCCAGAACGAAAACGTATCCTTCCGGAATGGTAAGAGGATATTCAAAAGCTCCCTCATCACGGGTAGTCGGTTCGCTTATGTAATTTTCTTCCAGTACATCACCGTTTACAGTCACTGTTCCGTTTTCAAAATCAATGTCAACAGTATCTCCGCCCACAGCGATTATTCTCTTTGCGATTTTACAGTCAAGTCCTGTTTTTTCAGTAACATTTCCGTTTTCATCAAGGAGAGCCGCAGTCTTGCTGTCGATCACAACAACATCTCCCTTTTCGGGAGTATATGCCGCACATAGTGCCAGAACAGTATCTCCGTCACTGAGTGTAGGCATCATCGACTCACCGGACACTCCGGCAAAATTCAGGATATAGCCGAAAATAAGAAAAACGGCAAACAGAATACAAACTGCATACTGAAAAATATTCATAACTGCACATACAGGCTGTCCGCTGTCCTCTGCACTGCTGAAATCCGGTATATCATCAAGGGACTCATCATAATAATCATCATAACCGTCATAGTCTTCATCGGGGGTTATAATATTTACTCTTTCATCATTTCCATCCCATTTATGAGAAACCGGTTCAAACTGCCGGGCAGCCGCCTCTTCCTGAGCAATACGTGAATTTTCTATCTCAGTCTTCTTCATTATGGCAGCTTTGGCAGCAGCAGCTTTTTCACGCTGGATCTCACGGATCTTTTCAGCGGCAGCAATCCTCTCCTGCTCCTCCCGTTCTGCGTCAGACTGTACGGGACGTTCTCTGCGGTAATTATGGGGAGCTTCACTATTACGGTGAGTCTGAGTCCGGCGCTGCACCGGCGCCGTTTTTTCTTCTTCAAAAAGAGCCGCCGCATCAGCGCCTGAGAAAACCTGAGTCCTTTCCACAGTCTCTTTTTTCCCGATGTTATTTGCTGCCGGCTTTGGCGGAGTACTCCTGGAAGCACTTCCCGGTTTATACGGCTTTCTCGCAGTTTCCTCAAGGATACGCTCCAGCAGTTCCTCACGGCTCTCCTTTGTCATTCTTTCTCTTTCCAATTCCACACACCTCTAAGGTTTAATCCAGAAGCTTAAATTTATCAAAGGGATAGAAACGCAGTATCGCTTTTCCCAGTACGTCCTCTTCTTTTACAAATCCTACATGATTGTCACGGCTGTCGGTTGAATTGTTGCGGTTGTCACCCATTACAAATATATACCCTTCCGGAACTGTTACCGGATAATCAAATGCTCCCGGGTCAAAATGAGTAACATCGGCAATATATTCTTCTTCGAGCACCTCTCCGTCCACCTTGACTGTACCGGTATTGAAATCAATATCAACAGTCTGTCCGCCAAGAGCGATAACCCTCTTTATAAGGCGCTTTTCAAGACTCTGTCCCTCAACAATTTCGCTTGTACCCTCCTTGTATGTATAGGAGGTGTTATTGTCAATAATTACAATATCCCCCGCCTCCGGTGAATAAAGGAATGTTCTCATTACAAGCTTATCTTCATTTTCAAGGGTCGGGGACATTGAGCGTCCGTCCACCGTAACCGGACGGGCAATAAACGTAAAAATAAGAAGCACTACAAAAACAGATATGATCACCGATTCGGCTATTTCGACAATATCGTCCAGAAGGCTTCCTTTTCCTTTTTCCCCATCCTCTGCGGCTTTATCTCCGGCACCAGCATCCGCCCCGCCATTCAGGGCTTCATTTTTCTCT
>JBJEQU010000141.1:0-3530 GCA_051881935.1 Porcipelethomonas sp.
ACAGTAAATTCAGCCCAGGAGTAATTGGTCATATATTCTCCCTTGAAAGAATTAACTGCAACAGCGTCCATATTTTCAAAATCATAGGCATCGCATTTTATCTTGCTTATGTCTATTGCCAGATGATTCCATGATTTAATAAGCAGGTTGCCGATTCCCTCATCGTTTAGGGTGTTCCTCAGCGAAGAAATGACAGTTGTGGTCATATTTTTTAGCTTCTGGTCATAGGTCATATTTTCCCACAGTGTATTTGCTATCTGCTGGGTCGTAACCGAAGCTCCGTGTCTGTCAATCAGAAAAGCAAGCAGCTCCTTGGATTTTTCACGCTTGAAAATAACAGGTTTTCCGTCAACAAAAAACTCAAAATTTCCAAAGGTCTGTGCACGGATATCACGGTTAAGAGTCGAGAGGGTCTGCCGCCAGTCTTTAACCATTTCATCAAGAACACGCTGTATCTGTTCTGCATTAACAGGCTTCAGGAGATATCCCTTAGCAAATAATCCGAATGCGTCATAGGCGTATTTGCTGTGCGCAGTGCAGAAAATGAGAACAACATCAGGAAAAAGAACTTTCAGCTGATAGGCAAGCTCAAGTCCGTCCATAGTTTCCATTTGTATGTCTAAAAAGGCATAGGAAAGCAGATCGCCGTTCTCCTCAAGAGATTTAGCCCATTCAAGCGCAGACTTTGGATTCTTTTCGAATTTTATATCGCACTCCGGAAAGACTTTGTTTAACTCATGAGAAAAATCGCTGAGCACCATTTCTTCATCATCAACTGCAAGTATATACAAAATTGTTACCTCCTGTATTATCTTTAATTCAGAATATCTGTAAAGCCGGTCATATCAAAATATCCGGGACAGTACGGCAGAAATCTGCCGCTTCAAGACTGCCTGATTTTTATGTGCTGTCGGCTTGTATATATTATAACACATACAGGACAACAAAAGGACACATTCCCGGAATAAATTCTTCCCGGTATTTTGGATTGATTTATGTTGTGATCAGGACAATATTTTCCCTTCGGGATGAAAGTAATAAATGTTTCTCAAAAGCTATATTTGGTGACTCTGCACAAATTAAACCTTTAAGATAATCATCTGTTTGTGAAAAAATATGTGCAAAATGTAGAATTTTCTTAAAATATGTGTCAGAAGGTAGTTTTTGTGTCCTTTTGTTGTCCACGATAATGTATAATGTGTGATAAGGAGTTTAAAAAAAATTAAAAATAAAAGGAGAAATAACTATGAAAAAAAATGTATTAAAAAAAGTATTGACAGTCATCGTAACAATGGCAATGTTCACAATGTTTTCCCAGCCGATGGTTGAGGCGGCAACGACTAAGTTTATAAGCGAAGTAGTGCTTGTGTATGGTAAAGACCTCGAAGAAGCAAAGGGAAAGCTCGACGGTACCGGATATGATATTCTTCCGAAAAATCTCAATGACGGCACTTCAAAATTCAACGTCGACAGCCCCGATGTTTACCTTGCCTATAAGACAAGCACAGATGTTGAGGACGCCATAACAGATTTTGCCGTTATGGACATGGACGGCGGCTATAATATGAGCGGCTATGAGGAACAATTGAAAAAAAATTACGATGAATACAAGGAATTGATAGATGATTACCAGATAGTTTCAGCTGAATTTAAAAAGAATTACGATGCAGGCAGCTTCATGGCAAAGTCAGCCTACAGGCAGATGAATTTCTACATAGATGATGATACACAGATGCTGCTTGGCGATTTTATGATGAATATTCCGGATGCTGACGCCCTTGCGACAGTACTTATGCAGGGAAATGTAAAAGTTATAAATAATCTGAGTGTGCTTCTTGCTATGGGTGTTTCGGGAACTGATGAAAAGACATTCGAGGCAAGATATCAGGAAAATGCGAAAACCCCTGAGAAATTCAACGACCCGTCATATTATGATGACGCCAAGGTGGTTTCCGACAGCTTTGAAAAACTGGTGACCTCGCTGGTATTGTATGAACGTGAACTTGAAAGTAAAGAAGATGCAGATGAAAGTTCATCAAGTACAGATGAAAGTTCAACGAGTATAGATGAAAGCGAAGATGAAGAATTTGTCGAAGATCTTCAGTATAGTGCTATTGCTCCGATGTATGAATGCCTGAAATCGGTGGAATACGGCAATTCAACAATGCTTGATCTCATCATGAGCATGAACTGGCAGGTGGAAGATTTTTACCCTATGATTGCTTCAATGACTGACGGACAGAGAGCACTGACACGTCTTGGTTACATACAGTATGTACTCAGCTATAATGCTACAAAACAAACAGCGGATGAACTGGAAAATATGCTTGATGAAGCTGAAAAAATGATAACTGAAAAAATTTCAGTTTATCTCGGCGTTGACCGCAGTATATTTACAGGCAATTTTGCATTTACAACTGACGCTTTAAGACATGAGGCAGATACCGGAGACAGCTTTTTTAAAAACACAACAATATCAGATCATACTGCTTCTTTAGCATTAGCTGCATCAGGATTTATTTTACTTACTTTTTCAGTGATTACGAAATCACGCATTTATATCAAGCATGGTAAGGGATTGGGTCAAATTATTAAGGATGGTGGCGATTATTACGATTTTTTACCTTCATATGAAGAAGTTTTAAAATATGAAGAAAAATTACATAGACTGAAAATTAGGTATTATGGTTTGAATATAGCATTGGGCGTCGGACTACTTCTGATGGCTGCTTCAGCCGGACTGGAAATATGGGATTATTATCATCCGGAATATAAGGAGATCCCTGGTTCTCTCATTGACATTATAGAGACTGAAAACAGTGCCCATTATGTAAAATACGACGCAGTTATGAATATTGAGCCGCAGGAAAGAAAACTTGATGACGGTACAAAGGTTCAGGAAATCGTTCCCGGTGACCTTAACGGTTTCTTTGGAAAGCAGTGGAATGCACTTTATGTTACAAAGGATTTCACAGCCGGAAAACCGCTGACAGCTACAAAAATAAACTACAGCAATGATACTGATACGCCTGCCAAGGGATATGCTCCGGTTCATTATTTCGGCGAGGAAGTTGCTTATAACCTGAACAATCATCATTACAGCAGTTCAAAGAATGTTTTCCTTTCATTTAAGCAGTCGAATGAAAAGAAAGCCGCAGAGGCAAGTGTTCCGGAAACAATCGCAACAAACCTTTCATACGGAATAAGTGCAATTACAGGCGGTGCGGGAATTGTTGCAGGTATGGGCATTATGAGATTGATATGCTATAGGAAGAAAAAGGTGACTAATGCAAAAGGGGAGGAATAATAATGAAAAAAAGTATTCTTAAAAAAGTTTTTACAGTCATCGTAACAATGGCAATGTTCACAATGTTTTCCCAGCCGATGATTGAGGCGGCAACGACCAGGTTTATAAGCGAAGTCGTGCTTGTGTACGGCAAAGACCTCGAAGAAGCAAAGGGAAAGCTCGACGGTGCCGGATATGATATTCTTCCGAAAAATCTCAATGACGGCACTTCAAAATTCAACGT
>JBJEQU010000142.1:0-3520 GCA_051881935.1 Porcipelethomonas sp.
GAAGTGTTATTAAAACCGTAAACCACCTGCTGATACTCCGCTTTACCCATTACATCCAATTCGTTAAGCTTTTTATTTGCTTTAATCTGTGAAATCAATCGCTCATAACCAACAGTAAGGCGTTCCATAAGGTATTTATCATATTTTGTATTGTTATACTCAAGCATAACTTTACAGCTTCCGTCAGACTGAGGAATTACCTGAAATGAAAGATCCATTTTATGTGTGTAGGTATCAATATATTCAAAATCAAGACCATTGATTTTCATTTCTCCCGGCTGATAAACAAAGGTCGAGTTGATTATATTTTTATCCTTAATTCCTGCCGCTTCGCATATTTCAAGGAACGGCAGCTCCTGATACTTATAAATATCAAGTAAACTGTTGTTGAGCTGCTCGGCGTAATTTCTAAGCGTAAGCTCAGGATCTACATCAAGCACCAATGGTATAGTATTTACAAACATACCGCAGGTGTACCTTGTTTCGGAGTGCATACGATTGGAAAGAATAATGCTTGTAACGACCTGTTTCTTGTTTGCAAATTCGGACATAAGTATCCCGTATAATGATAAATACGCACAGGTATCCGTCAAATCATATGTTTTCGCAAAGTCCTTGACGGCATTTACAGATTCATTATTAAGTATGTAGGTATAGTTCGTTTCTGTATATTTGGAATTTGTTGCTTCAGGCAGTTCAAGCGGCTCCATATCAACGTGCAGAGCGTTTTTGAAATAATTCTTATGTTCGGAAAATTCTCCGCTTTCAAGCTTATGGTGAATATACTCTGCATAATCGGTATAGCTTACAGTTTCGGATAATTCGGTATCGTTGAATATTTCGTCCAATATTATATTAAGCGATTCTCCGTCACCTACTATATGATGAATGTCGATAGCTATACCGCCTTCACCGAAGCCCACACGAATAAGGGGTGCTTTTGAAAGATCAAACGGACGCACGAAATCCTTTCTGCTGTTAAACTGTTCAAATATCAGTTCTGCTTCATCGTCAATAACGCCCGTTATTTCATCATTTCTGACTGCAATAGCTGTTCGCAGTACAGAATGATTTCTATAGCATTTCTGAATTTTTGCTTTCAAAACAGCAATATCCGTATTATCAGACAGCTTTATGAACATCGGCATATTGTAAATGAGTGATGATTTATCCTTTTGACAGGCAAGATATATTGCTTTCTGCTGCGGAGTTAAAATGTACTCCTTTGTATGAAGAGCAGGAATAGATTCGGATTTGAGTTCAGAATTATCAATACATTCCGCCAGATCTGAAAGCACAGTGTGCTCCATAATCATTTTCAATTCAGCATTTATACCGAATTTTTCTTCTATTTCAGCGAGCAGTGTAATTGCAGCAAGGCTATCTCCGCCGCACTCGATAAAGTCAGAGTATCTGCCTATTCTGTCAAAATGAAGGATTTCAGTCCATATTTCTGCAAGAGTTTTTTCGGTATCGGTGACAGGGGCAACATACTCTTCCAAATTGCTTGAAAAATCAGGCAGCGGAAGATTCTTTCTATCAGTTTTGCCGCTTGCAGTCATAGGCATATTATCAAGATGAATGAAGAAGTTCGGCACCATGTATTTGGGCAATTTTTCAGAAAGGTACTGTCTGAGTACCTTTTCATCAATTTCTGTGTCGGCAGTATAATATCCCACAAGATACTGTCTGTTATTTTCATCTCTTTTATCGGTCACCGCAGTCAGATGAATACCCTCAAAACTGCTCATTACGCTTTCTATTTCGCCAAGCTCAATTCTCAGTCCACGAATTTTCACCTGAGTATCAATTCTGCCGAGATATTCTATCTCCCCGTCTGCTCTCCAACGGGCGAGATCGCCTGTGCAGTACATTGTTTTCCCCTCAATAAACGGATTAGGGATAAACTTTTCTGCAGTCAGTTCGGGGCGGTTGAGATAACCCTTGCCTACTCCGTCACCTGAAATGCATAGTTCTCCTGCTACACCGATAGGAAGAGGCTTTCTGTTTTTATCAAGGATATAGATTTGAGTATTGGCGATAGGTTTGCCTATTGTTATGTCGATGTCTGATACATCATCTACTGTTGCACAAATAGTTGTTTCAGTCGGACCGTAAATATTAAAAATATTGCAATCCGCATTTTGAGATGTGATTTTTGAGTAAAGTTCTTCACTGAATACTTCACCACCAAGTACAAATGACTTTATATGCTTAAGGAACGCACCACTATTATGTGAGTTGCGAATATAGTTTAATAATTTGGTAGGAGTGTGAAACATAAAACTACCGCTGTATTTTTCTGTAATACACTCAAAATCTGCTTGCTTTGTGATTTGATTTTCGTTTAGTAATACAACAGATGTATTGTTACATAACGCAACAATCGTTTCTAGTATGAAAGCATCAAACGTTACTGTTGTTGAAGCAATAACTTGCTTTGTTCCTATGAAGAATTTTTCTGCGTAGTTGATGTAATTGTACAGATTATTATGAGTAAGAGAAGCTGCCTTTGGTTTTCCGGTAGAACCGGATGTGTGAATAACACAGGTTAAATCATTGCAGGTGTTTATATTGACAATGGGAGTTGTTTTATCTAAATCGAAAGTAGATAAATCTATGGCATTGTCCATTTTACAGCCGTATGAAAGTACATAATTAGCTCTAACTTCCGAAACCAGATAATTGATTCGTCCGGCCGGATATTTGTGATCCAGCAGAAAAAATGCCCCGCCGGCTTTTAGAATACCCAACATAGCCACGATAATATGCCAGCTTCTCTTTGCGATAATCGGCACTACATCATTAGGCTTAACACCTTTTTCACGCAGATAGTGTGCAAGCGAGTTGGACATTTCGTCAAGCTGCTTGTATGTAAATTGCTTGTCCTCAAATACCAGAGCGATTTTATCTGGCGTTTTTGCAGCCTGTTCCGAGAAAAGCTCGTGGACGCAAGGTTTGTTATTTATTCTTTTAAATGTAACACCTATCGTAGTTTCCGTAGGACCATATCCGTTGTAAATAGTAGCATTAGTATATTTGGATATCGTATTGTAAATTTCTTGTGTAAATACTTCTGCCCCAATCATTAGCATTTTTATGTTCTTTACTGCCTCTTGGAATTTCTTGTTTTCAAGATACATTAAGAACTTGGTGGGAGTGCTATGCACAACATCAACATGGTGTTTAGTAATCAAATTTGCTAATAACTCTGCTGATACATTTTCTTCCTCATTCGATAAAACAACTTTCAAACCATTAATAAGTGAAAGATATATTTCAAATACAGAAATGTCAAAGACAAACGTTGTTACAGCCATTACAGTAGCACAGTTATTAATCATATTGCACTGATACGGATTATTATTATTATTATTACTTGTGAAGTTACTAAGGTTATAATGTGAAATCATTGCTGCTTTGGGGTTTCCTGTTGAACCTGACGTAAATAGTACATAACATAAATCTTCGGCAGTATTAACGTTTTTGATTGCATTAGTATTACTGAAGTAATCGACAG
>JBJEQU010000143.1:0-3517 GCA_051881935.1 Porcipelethomonas sp.
CTCCGTGAATTCAAGGTTGAGGCTAATGTCGGCGCTCCTCAGGTTTCCTACAAGGAAGCTATTAAGGGCAGCGCAGACGTTGACCATAAATATGCAAGACAGTCAGGCGGTAAGGGACAGTATGGTCACGTTAAGATCAGAGTTACACCTAACGAGTCCGGCAAGGGCTACGAGTTCAAGAACTCCGTTGTCGGCGGTGCTATCCCGAAGGAATATATCCCTGCTGTTGACAAGGGTATCCAGGGCGCTATGAAGGCCGGCGTACTTGCAGGCTATGAAGTAGTTGACGTATGCGTTGAACTTTATGACGGTTCATACCACGAAGTTGACTCTTCTGAAATGGCATTCCAGATCGCCGGTTCTATGGCTTTCAAGGAAGCTATGAAGAAGGCTGACCCTGTTCTTATGGAACCTATTATGAAGGTTTCGGTAATCGTTCCTGATGACTATACCGGTACTGTAATCGGTGACCTGAGCTCACGCCGCGGTCAGATCCAGGGACAGGAAACAAGACCGGGTGCTGTTCAGGTAGACGCTCTTGTTCCGCTTTCAGAAATGTTCGGTTACTCAAACGACCTCCGTTCAAATACACAGGGTCGTGGTCAGTACTCAATGGAACCGCACAGCTATCTCGAAGTTCCTAAGAACATCGCTGAAAAGATCATGACAACAAGAAATAAGAACGACTGATAAAAAAAGTCGGAAATATTTTTCAAAACTCTTGAATTTTACCGAAATATATGGTAAAATTAAATCATGAGAAATCTAAATAATTTTTAAGGAGGACTTTCCCAATGGCAAAGGCTAAATTTGAAAGAACTAAACCACATGTTAACATTGGTACAATCGGACACGTTGACCATGGTAAGACAACTCTTACAGCTGCAATCACAAAGACTCTGGCTCTCAAGGGTCAGGCTCAGTACGAAGCTTATGACATGATCGATAAGGCTCCGGAAGAAAGAGAACGTGGTATTACAATTAATACAGCTCACGTTGAATACGAGACAGACAAGCGTCACTACGCTCACGTTGACTGCCCAGGACATGCTGACTATGTAAAGAACATGATCACAGGTGCTGCTCAGATGGACGGTGCTATCCTCGTTGTTGCTTCTTCTGACGGTCCTATGGCTCAGACAAAGGAGCATCTCCTTCTCGCTCGTCAGGTTGGCGTTCCTTACATTGTTGTATTCATGAACAAGGCTGACCAGGTTGACGACCCTGAGCTTCTTGAACTCGTTGAAATGGATATCAGAGCTACTCTGGATGAATATGAATTCCCAGGCGATGATACACCTATCATCAAGGGCTCAGCTCTTGCAGCTCTTAACGCTCCTGATGACCTCAATGACCCTGCTTATGCTCCGATCATTGAACTTATGGACGCTGTTGATGAATATATTCCTACACCTGACAGAAAGTCAGACCTTCCTTTCCTTATGCCTATCGAGGATACTATGACAATTTCCGGTCGTGGTACTGTTGTTACAGGCAGAGTTGAAAGAGGTCAGCTCAAGACTGGTGACGAAGTTGAGATCGTTGGTCTTTCTACAGAAAAGGGCAAGACTGTTGTTACAGGTATCGAAATGTTCAGAAAGACTCTTGACTACGCTGAAGCAGGCGATAACATCGGTGCACTTCTTCGTGGTATTACAAGAGATCAGGTTGAAAGAGGACAGGTTCTTTGTAAGCCGGATTCTATTCATCCGCACACAAAGTTCACAGGTCAGGTTTACGTTCTTAAGAAGGAAGAAGGCGGACGTCATACTCCATTCTTCTCAAACTACAGACCTCAGTTCTTCTTCAGAACAACTGACGTTACAGGCATCATCACACTTCCAGAAGGTGTTGAAATGTGCACACCTGGCGATAACGTTGAAATGAACGTTGAGCTTATCACTCCGATCGCTATCGAAGAAGGTCTTCGTTTCGCTATCCGTGAAGGTGGACGTACAGTAGGTTCAGGCGTTGTTACAGCTATCAACGAATAATTTTTGAACTGATATATATAAACAGGAATGAATGATTCATTCATTCCTGTTTTTTTAATGTAAAATAAAAGATCCCAGCTGTGGAATTGTGGGCAGATGTTAGATCATTCTCCACATTTTACCACACGGAATCATGTTTTTATAATAAACAGACGTTATTTCTGATTTTATTTTGATATGAGTAATATTATTTCACCATTTTTTGCCGTTAAGGAGTAATGATAAGGAACAGGCATAAGCTTTGAAAAGGGGAACTCTATGGCCAGACTGAGAAGGAAACATAACTCTGCGATAACAAATCTTGCAATATTATCTGTTTTCGCCGCAATTGAAGTCGTATTTTGCTTTACGCCGCTGGGTACACTTCCTGTCCCGGGAGTGGCAGCTACAATGGGTCATATTCCGGTAATAATTTCAGCATTTATACTCGACCGGAAGTATAGCGCCGTAATGGGACTGGTTATGGGATTAAGCTCTCTTGTATGGTGGTCTACCATTGGTCTGGGAAATCCTATAGCATTTGGCTTTACACCATTTGCCAATTTTGGTAATATTTTTAGTCTTGAAATATGTCTGCTGCCCAGGTTTTTAATTCCGGTAATAACATCCCTCCTCTTTGATTATTTCCGGAAAAAAGCAGGGAAAAGCCTCAGATTTTCAGCTGCATGCTCAGCCGCAATAGCTTCTTTTGTTCATTCTTTTCTGATTTTAAGCCAGATTTTCCTGATTTTTTCCGGGAATGAAGCTATCTCAGAGGAACTTAAAGGCTCTGTGCTTATGATAATGATCATCCCCAGCGCACTTGGTGGAATTGCCGAAATAACCGTTGCAGCACTTGTGTCTTCGGTTGTTATTAAGCCCCTTGCATCATCCGGAAAAATAAAGAAATAATATAGGTTATATTTGGTCGCCGTGTTAGTTCACGGCGGCCTTTTGTTTATAATCACCAAAATTGTTGGAGAATTTTCTGCTTCTTTCTTGGGCTTACTTTTCTTTTAAAACTTGACGTTTACCGTTAATTGAGTTATAATTATAGGTACACAGTGGTGAAATGTGGTAAAGTGATGTAAAAAATCCAAAATTATGGTAATCAAGCCCCAAAATTATCTGAAAGGTGGTGTCGGGAATGGCTTTGACTGCTCTTATGGGTACATATCATCATAACATTGATGCCAAAGGCAGAATGAGCTTTCCGACCAAACTCAGAGAATTGCTGGGAGGAGAGTTTTATGTCACAAAAAGCATTAACCAGAAGTGTCTGACTATCTATTCAAAGGAAGAATGGGAAAAGCTTGCTGAGAAGATCGCTGCACTTCCCGATTCACAGGGCGGTCTTGACATTAAGAGATGGCTCTTTTCGGGTGCGGGAGAACTTATCCCTGATAAGCAGGGACGTGTTCTTATTCCGGCTGATCTCAGGGAATTTGCCGGTCTTGCCAAGGACGTTGTTGTTATCGGTCTTGACGATAAGGCGGAGATCTGGGATAAGGATGAGTTTGAAGCCTTTGAGGCGGAGAATCTGA
>JBJEQU010000144.1:0-15533 GCA_051881935.1 Porcipelethomonas sp.
ACTCTTGGCTTCGTTTCCGCTGATGCTTCTGACGCAGAAGGCGTAAAGGCTCTTGCAGATGCTGTGAGAAAGCTTATGGGACAGGTTGGTATCCCTCTTACAATCAAGGAAGCAGGGGAAAAGGACAGCAGATCATATATTGATCCTAAGGTTTACGAAAACGCCCTTGATGACCTTGCATACAAGGCATTCGGCGACCAGTGTACAACTGCTAATCCACGTCTCCCTAAGGTTGAGGAACTTAAAAAGCTTTATATGCTTGCTTACTACGGAAAATAATAATATAAATGCTGAGGACGCCTTCGGGCGTCCTGTTTTATTGGGCAGCTATATGACAAAACAAACAATTCCGGACAGATAGTATTGTGCATTAAAACAAATTAACTTTAACTTTTACATACTTTTTTAGTTTTTATTGACATTCCGATAAATATATTATATAATGAATGTATTATCGTAAAATAGGGGGAATTTTTTTATGCGCAAACTGAAACGTTTAGCTGCGTCATTTCTGGCGGCAGCAGTAACTCTGTCCGGGGTGGCTCTGCCCTCCGGCAGCAGTGAAAATCTTACTTTATGTAAAACATCAACTGTATCTGCGGCGGAAACTCTGACCATAGCCGACCTGCCGGACGATTACAAGTATGCGGCAGACTGGATATGGGAAAACCGCATCACAGCTGAAAAATCCACTGAAAGGCGAAATACTCTGTTTGACCAGATCATTGCCGGTCAGGGTACTATCAACTATGTTGTAAGATGGCAGTCCTACAAGACCATCAGCCTGGAACAGCGGCAAAAGCTCCAGACTCTCGTATCAGACTGTATCAACGACTGGAATGACTGCCTTGCAGGTTATGAAAACTGGCCCTACGACCATATTGATGTAAAAATTACCGGCTGGGCAGTCCTTGATGAGAACACAATTCTTGACAGACAACCGGATGAGATCATCTATACCAATCTTACGGATTATGATTCAACGTATGATACGTCAAACGGGTATGAAACAATCCCTGATAAGCTGCCTAACGCTCCGGATGAACTTTCAAGAATGTATCATTTTGAACACGAGAACGACCCGGGTTTCAACGCCTATGACTATCCGGGAGGCCTTGACAAGCGTTTTGACATGTATCTATGGGCAACTCAGGGATTTCCGGACATCGGCGGCTGCGGAGGAGACTGGGGACAGCGCCTCTCTGATAACGCATATCTGAACATGCTTGACGGAACAAATATTCATGTACTGGAGCATGAGATCGGACACGGATTCGGTATGACCGACTTTTACGGCGGCGAAGGCGAATCAGACGGATTTCCGCCGGGAGGTTTTCCGGGAGGAGAAAATTCCATTATGATGGCTGGCTCTGCATCAAAGATCACTGACTTTGACCAGTGGATGCTCCGTTATATGTGGACTGAAATAAAAGACGACGAAGAACGTTTTGATATCCAGGCTGCTCCTGAACCGGAGATCAACCCTGGTGACGTAAATGACGATGGTGTCTTTGATGCTGCCGATGCTGCTGTGATGCAGAAATGGCTTGTAAAAAAAGGCTCAATATCAGCTCCGGACAACGGTGATATGAACAGTGACGGCAGGCTGAACGTAATCGATCTTGTCCTTATGAGAAGGATGCTTACAGGCACGATAAATACTGAAAGCAGCTTTATTAACGCTCCAATAAAAACCGTCGGAGCATATCTGCCGTCACAGGGGGACGGAAATCTCGTTATTTTCTATGTAGACTTCCCGGACTGTACATACGATTATGCCCCCTCCGAGGCTGAAATATATGAAATCGCATTTGGCAGCGAGGATACATCAGATGCAAACTATCCTTTTGAAAGTATGTCAGCATTTTATAGCCGTTCTTCCAAGGGTGCATTAAACCTGAAAGGCAGTGTGTTCAGATACACCGCAAAAGAAAATCAGTCGGCGTATGACACAGATAAGGCTAAGCTCGCAATGGAATGCTACAGTGCCTTTGAGGACAGCGAGGATTTTACAAAATATGACGGCAACGGCGATGGATATATTGACGCTACTCTGTTTACCGTCCCGACCAAAGCGGGAGATACAGACTGGTGGCCCTGTGCCGGACCTCTTGGCAGAGATGAATACTCAGTTGACGGAATGAAGATAGGTCACATTATAACCGGCAACGCCCAGATTGAAAGCCAGAACGATTATTACAATTTCAACAGCTCCTATCTCCACGAAATGGGACATTGCATGGGACTCCCCGATTACTATCTGTTCTCCGGAGGTGACGGAGAGGGCATGCACGGATATGCCGGAAGTGAGCTTATGGATATGGACGCAACCACTGATTTTAGCGCATTTTCAAAGCTCCAGCTTGGCTGGTTCAGAGAAAATCAGGTAAATTTCTATGACAGCTCAAAGGGAACCCAGACATTTACTCTGAATAATGCTCAGACCGATTCAGGCAACTGTATCATTATTCCAAACGGCAGTGTTGACGGTCAGTATCAGTCGGAATACTTTATAATCGAGTACAGCACAGACGACCGGAATAACAGCAATCCCCAGTGGTTCCAGAAAACTGCCGACGGTATCCGCATATATCATATTGATGCGGAGATTTTCGACAACGGCTACTGGAAATCATATAAATACGCCAGCGGCTCTGAATTTACCAACAACGACAACGGCCGCCGTCTTATAAGGCTTGTAAATGAAGCTGACGATAACGATACAGATAATTTTTTCAGAAGCGGTGATGTTATAAACAGCAGTATTAATGGCTTTGCGTGGTATGACAGCTCTGACAGTGAAACTGTTGCTCCGGGAGTTACAATAACGGTGGGCAGCTGTGTTAATGATACATATGAGATCACTATAGAAAATCACGACTGAAAAGATAAGCGGAATGCCGATGGCATTCCGCTTATTTAATGGTATTCAGCTATCAGCAGTTTGTGCAGCCGCGCTTTACGAATGAATTACAGTCTGTACATTCCGGTTCCTTAGGATCGCTTTCGTGAGTTCCGATCTTTACCATATCCAGTGTGCAGTAATCCTCTGTTTCCATGTTGTATGCACACTGCTTTACTGTACAATGAATGTTACTGTTCTTCTTCTTATCCATTTTTATCACCTTTTCTAAAAATAGTTTCTCAGTAATGAGAACAATACTATTATGTACATATTAGTGAAAAAAATACATATTAAAATAAAAAAGAAAGGAAAAAATTGAAAATTTATTTAAAATTCCAAAACACCGACAAAAGCCTTGACATTATATTTTGAATTTGTTAATATATAAGGTATAGAAGTTTGTAATTCAGATCTTTTATTCAAACAGTGTGTTTTTTGCACCTGCAAAAAAGTTAAATAATGGAAATCTTTTCGCTGCCCGGGGATTTTCACCTCTGTTTGTACTGAACATCCGGGCGGCAGAATGGAGAATTATATGTCAGAATTTAATGAGATCAACAGTCAGGATAATACCGCCGGGAACAATCTTTCCGAACCGGCATCTGTAACTGAACCGGCTGCTGCAGCGGCTGATTACACCGGAAGCACGAAGAACGGCTCCCCGGAAATTGTAAGCGGAGTCGAAGCCGTTAAAAAGAACCCGACAAAGATTATTGCCATAATAATTGCTGCAGTAGTACTTCTTTTCGGATGCTGCGGTGCAGCCTACGCATTAATTCCACAGGTTAAAAACACAGTCAAAATGCTTGTCAATTCCCCTGAGGAATATTACCTGTGGGTTGAACAGGAGAACATGGAATATGTTTCCGATTTTATTTCTGATCTTTCAGAAAAAACGGAGGATGTCAATATAAATTCCGACGTCAAGGTAAACCTTGACAGTGCAGCAATCAATAAGCTTATGATGGATAACGGCGGAACATCTCTTTCTGAACTCGGAATCAGCCTTCCGTCTGAAATTACAATTACAGAAAAGGGTTCAGAAATTGATGGATACATTGCCCTGAATCAGGCAATTTCAGCGGGCGATGATGAGCTGCTTACCTATAATATATATATGAAGGATGGAAAGTATTACTATCAGATCCCGACCCTTTCCAATTCGTATCTCTGTATGGACTCAGCATCAATGCTCAGCAAGGCGGCAGAAGAATCCGGAAATGAGCTGATGAGCGGTTTTGCCAATATGCTGACAGGTGCAGGTGAGAAAGAAAGCTTTATCAGCAGTGATGACCTTACAATGCTTATCACAAAATACAGTGATACCCTTTTCACAAATATAACAAATGTTGAACTTGAGAAAAATGCAGAATGTGAGGCAGACGGCGTAAAGGCTGCGTATACAAAGCTCAAAGCCAATATTGATGAGGGAACGTTATTCTCATTTATAAAGGAAGCCCTGAACCTGCTCAAGGACGATGAGATCATCATTGGTATATGCGAGGATAATTTTGAGATCCCGAAGGAAGAATACCAGGAAGAAATCGACTCCATACTTTCAGAATTCGGTAATATGGAGATCTCCGGCGGCAAAACGATACTTGTCATGAATGTCTACGTAGACAGCATGGGCAACATTGTCGGCAGAACTTTTGAAAATGCCGCTGATTCAGAGGAGACTTTCTCATTGGGATATCTCTGCACCAGGGACGGAAACAGCTACGGTTTCAGCGCTTTTGTTGACGCAGATGATGAGAGAGTTTCTGTTGACGGAAACTGCACAGAGGATTCCGATAAATTTACCGGCAAGGCTTCCCTCTCATCTGCCGATCAGGAAGACGTTCTGGGCTTAACATTCAAGGATTTTTCGGCGGATGATGATATTATTACCGGTTCTGTAACTCTTGGATTAAGTGCATTTGAGCTTGACGATATGACCATTGTGTTTGAGGAAAAGGACGGAAAACAGGTCGTAAGCGGCGACATTACAAGTGACGGCACAAAGCTTGGCAGCTTTACAGCAGAAGCAAGCAAGGAAAAGCCGGATTCGCTTGTTGTATTCAACGATAATGAAACTGTTTATGATATATTCGATGAGAATCAGCTTTCACAGTATCGTGAAGGAATAGATTCTGAAGGGCTTGCAAAAGCCATCTGCGGCGTGTTGGGTATTCCTGAGGATCAGATCGATGAATTTGTGGAAGGCTTTGAATCGGGTTTCTCAAACGGTCTCGCAGGAGAAGTTGTCACCGAGGCAGTTGATGATTTTGATTACGATGCAGATTACGATATAGCTTATGAGGATGTTGAATATGATCTCAGCAAGGTGAAAATTCAGCTTGACGGAAAGGACATAAAGCTTCCGGGCAAGGTTGACAGTATCCTTGACAAGGTAAAATTTGAAGAAGAATCAATCGAAGCCGGCGATTACGGATATGGCTATACCGATGATTACTCAATTTGCATTTCTGTGGAAAACAGCTCAGATAAGGAAATGAATGCCGCTGACTGTGACATAACAGGACTCAGCATAGACAAATCTTCAGGATTATCTATTTCAGTTGACGGAATTGCACTGGGAGATGATATCCAGAAAGCAGCAGATAAATTCGGATTTGAATTAAGCGATTCGGAAATGGGATGTTTGACCATAAATGACGCAGATCCGGAAAAATATAATTATATTTCAATATGCTATTATGACGGCGTTATAACATACTTTGATATTAATTTCTTCGATTAAGACATAATAAACATTTCAGGCGGCACTGTGAAAGCAGTGCCGCCTTTTATGTGTATTTTATAAGCAGAAGGGACGGAAAAATTCCGTCCCTTTAAGTTTATGAAGTTTATTCATCAAGATAAGACTTAACCAATACCTGAAGAAGCTCATCTCTGTCAATACGGCGGATAAGGCTCCTTGCATTGTTGTATGTGGTTATGTATGTCGGATCTTCCGAGAGAATATAACCAACAATCTGATTTATAGGGTTGTAGCCTTTTTGAATCAAAGCATCATAAATAATAGTAAGGTTTTTTTTCAGTTCCAGTTCCTTTTCATCATTAACTGAAAATGTCATAGTTTTATCACACATACAGATAAGGCCCCCTTTTTTACTCATAGTAATATTATAACCGATATTTTCATAATAAACAAGTAGTTTTAAGATTTTTTTCTGTTTTGTAACTGTTTGACACCAAATTTTTATTGATGCTGCACAAATTTCATCTGGAAAGGTATATTTTAGTACGGCATAGAAGTCAGATAATGAAAAACAGACAGCTGCTAAAGCAACTGCCTGTTTATTATCAATCATTTATATATTCTCAACAAAGCTTTGAGCTTATTTATCAGCCCTTACCTGCTGTTGCAAGATACTGTGCAATAGATGCAGCATCACGGACATTAACTGTTCCGTCTTCGTTGAAGTCAGCGCTGAGAGGAAGCTCTGATGACTTACCCTGGGCAAGCTTCTGTGCAATGAAAGCTGCGTCACGTACATTTAATGTTCCGTCGCCGTTTGCATCACCGCTTACTGACGGCTTATCAGGACCTACTCCGCTTCCGATTGACTCGAAGAGTATGTTGTATGTCTTTGCATAAGACTGAGCTGTTGAACCTTCATAACCGTAAATTGTACCGCCAAAGCTGCTTCCACTGTTGGAGATTGTCTGAGGAGCATCCTTGATGTCGCAACTCTTGTTGTTGATCGTAACCTTATTGAGATTTGTACAATTATAGAATGCAAGCTTCTGAATTGAAGTTACATTTGAAGGAATATTGATTTCGAGAAGAGCTGAACATGATTCAAATGTGGATTCAGCAATAGTTGTCACTGATGAAGGAATGTTGATCTTTGCAAGCTTAGAGCAGTTATAAAACGCAGCTATGCCAATCTCCTTGACTGAATTAGGAACGCTGAGCTCAACCAAAGCACTGCAAGCTTCAAAAGCACACGAGCCGATTGTCTTAACAGTAGTAGGAATGCTTACGGATGAAAGGCTTGAGCATCCTGCAAATGCACCACTGCCGATATAGAAAACGCCTGTAGGAATATCGATCTTTGTAAGTTCTGTACATCCTGCAAATGAACCGCCGGCAATACCGGTCGTACCTGAAGCAATAGGTGATGAACCTTCCATAACTGTTGTAACATTGTCATCGCAGTAAATTACCCATGAATCAGCATAATACAAAGGTCCGCTTCCGTTTCTGAACTGATAATTCAGTATCTCAGTTCCCCAGAATGCACCATTTCCGACTGATTCAACACTTGAAGGAATATCAATTTCAGCAAGAGATTCACAATTATAGAAAGCATAATCCCCGATAGATGTTACAGAGGAAGGAATCGTAACCTTTGACATTTTAGCACAGTTTGCAAATGCATTGGCACCAACTTCCTTTACCGCAGCGGGAATGTTGTATGATGTAGCTGCCTTGGCACTGGGGAAGCATATGAGCTTTGAACCGTTTTTATTGAAAAGAATTCCATCATCAGCTGCAAAATAGCTGTTCTGTGAATCAACGTTAATGCTGATCAGAGATGTACTGTCATCAAATGCATCATCCTCAATTTCCCGAACCTGAAGATCATCGATAGTCTTCGGGATGAGAACTGATTCAGCAGTTGATGAACAATCAGTGATTCTGACAAAATCCTTTATTCCGTCATCATCTTCGTCAACCTGAACATAAACCAAATCGCCGCTTGTCTTCTCTGCGCTTATTATTTCAGCACTTACCGAAAGACTGCAAACGCTTGCTGTTGCAGCACATGCAGCAGCTGTAAAAGCGCTCAAAATTTTCTTTGTGATTTTCATCTTTTTTCCTCCAATAACATTAATTTCATTATTATTTTACATCAGGAGAAACAAGAAATCAATAAAAAATACTGATTTGTAATCTTTTTCGGAATTATCAATTGTTTTTTTCATCAAATCCGGCAGCTTTTATCATAATTGCACATTCGAGGCGCTTTTTCTCAAGCTGGCAGGAAAATTTATGAGCGTTATGGATATCACCGGCGTACATATAATTATTTGCGTTACAGCCGCCGCTGCAGTAAAATTTCGCCCAGCACTGCTTACATTCAGGCTTTGTATAAATATGTGCGGCAGCAAACTGTGACTTGATATCAAGGTCAAATGTACCCTCGTCCAGATTTCCCATTTTATATTCCTCATGTCCTACAAACTGATGACATGGATAGATGTCCCCGTCCGGGGTGATGGCAACATATTCATTTCCGCAGCCGCAGCCTCTCAGGCGCTTGATAGCGCAGGGACCCTGGTCAAGGTCGATCATGAAATGGAAGAAATTAAACTTTTCCCCGGTTTTCCGGCTTTCAAGTATTCTTGCAGCAAGCCGCTCATATTCTTTGAAGATAGGGGAAAGTTCCTTTTCGGTAAGGGCATACGGCATCTGTGGGTCGCACACTACCGGTTCAACCGAGATCTGGTCAAAGCCTTCGTTATAAAGACTGTAAACATCATCTGAAAAATCAAGATTATACTTTGTAAATGTACCTCTTACATAGTAATCCTTGTTTTTATCACGTTTTTCAACAAGTTTTCTGAATTTGGGGAGAATAGTGTCGTAACAGCCCGTACCGTCAACCCTTTTTCTGACCCTGTCGTTTACCTGCCTTCTGCCGTCAATGGAAAGGACAACGTTTGACATTTCCTTGTTTATATAATCGATTTTGTCATCGTCAAGGAGCATTCCGTTGGTCGTGATAGTAAACCTGAATTTCTTGTTATATTCAGCTTCCTTGCTTCTTGCGTATTCAACGATCTGCTTTACAACATCAAAGTTCATAAGCGGTTCGCCGCCGAAGAAATCAAGCTCCAAGACCTGCCTGTCCTCAGATTTTTCGAGAAGAAAATCAATAGCCTTTTTGCCGGTCTCTGCCGTCATAAGCTTTCTTCCGCCGCCGAAATCCCCTGTCGAAGCAAAGCAGTATTCACACCTTAAATTGCAGTCATGAGCAATATGCAGGCACATAGCCTTTACCGGTGCTGAAACAGAATAATTTGCAAACTTTTCATATTCGTCCTCTGTAAAAAGGATCTTGTCATTATAAAGCTCCACTATCTCATTATAGCAGGAATTAATGTCCTCTTGAGAATAAAATTTAGAAAGTTTTTTTACAACATCCTCCGGACATTTTTCATCAAACGGCGGCTCGACATTGTCAAGGAGATCATACGTAATATCATCCACAACATGTACTCCCCCACTGTTTGTATCAAGAACAATGTTATATCCGTTCAGTTTATACTTGTGTATCATTTTTTCACCTCTGCAAAATTATACCCCGAAACCGCACCGCCCTACAGCAGCGGATTCTATCTAGAATTTCAGCCGGGGATTTTTTCCCCGGCTGAAATGAGGACTGCTGCCAGACAATAATAACCATTCCGTACATGAATGCCGTCCTCTATTGAAAAGGAACGAACCTCATTCCTTTTAATTCGGATTCTCATAATTTGTCTTCACAGGCGGTACGCCTGTGAAGACAAATTCATGATATCAATCTCTTTCGCACTTCTGGTTGGCTACAGTGCATGAAGTCTTGCATGCCGACTGACATGAAGCCTGGCACTTGCCGCAGCCGCCCTTCTTAGCTGTTTCCTTGAGATTAGCCTTATTGATAGTCTTAATGTGTTTCATAAAGCCCTCCTATTGATCATTATCGACGTTTATCATTATACCACATATTTCTCTCCTTTTCAATAGGTTTCCCCAAAAAAAGTTACACAAATTTCAGAAAGAGAAGCGGTCAGTTGTATGGCGGTCTGTAAAGTTTGCTGTTTACTCCGTAAACTCCCCCGGCAATTGCAGGTATACACAAAAACAGCAGATCCCTGAATATTGCCCCAAAGGATATGCTCCTCATATATACGATGCCGAAGACAGAAACTATCCCCCACAGCAGCAGACCGCATTTCAGCCCGGAAAGTATGCCCTGCCGCCGTTTGTTCCGTCCGAAAATATACCCTGAAATATAGCCGCTCATACCCAGCACAAAGCATGATGCAGCATAGACCGCTATATCAGGTACATCCATTTTTGAAATACAAATTCCACAGACACAGGTGAGAGCCGCAACAGTAAACACACCCGATGAAACAGCAGTGATTATTCCATAGTATTTTTTGCTCCTGACCGATCTTATAAGCCTGTGTTTCATAAATCCTCCTGTTTAGCAAAAAGTTCTGACAGCAGCTTTAATTCATCTGCATTTTTACTGTCCATCAATGATTCTACGCTGTAAATTGCAGTACCCAGTCCCTTTTCAAAAACAAATTCTGCTTCTCTTGACGGGATATTTTTATCCTCTACCCATTCGTTTATTCCGCTTCCTGCCCACTGGTCTTCACTGCCTATCTTGTACATGCATATCCCCACAACGAGGGAAACATCTTCACAGGTATTGAGCTGCTGCCATTTGCTCACTGTTTCTTCAAAAGGCAGGTTCTCGTTTTTAAATCCGTAATATATCTGGGGAGCTATGTAATCACAATAGCCCTTTTCGGAACACCAGGTTTCCACATCTGCATACAGATTATTTTCATCTATACTTATATTGCCCTGGGGACTTATTCCGAAAAGCATTTCCGGGCATGCCCCTTTTACGGTATCGTATATTCCCCTGACCATAGAATTGATGTTTTCAGTGCGCCACTGCTTCAGGTCATCCTGTCCGGATTCTTTAAAAGCCTTTTCGTCAAATTCTTCATTCTGAGTGGGGTAAAAATAGTCGTCTATATGTATTCCGTCCAGATCATAATTTCCGGCAATTTCCCGTACGCCATCCGAAATATACTTCCGTACCTCCTCATAAGCCGGATTAAGATACCAGCGGTCATCCGCCATGCATATATAGGTGCCGTTCTTTTCGCTGTCATCATACCATTTTTTTATTGTATATTTTTCATCGAGGGATTTAAGCTCCTCATCCGTCTGACAGCGCAGAGGATTTATCCACCCATGAACAGACAGCTCAAGACTGTGTGCCTTATCGAGGATTATCAGAAGCGGGTCGAAGCTGACGTTACAATACTGTCCCGGCGGAAACATATCTGATTTGTAATAGGCATCGTTATAGGATCTGACATGCAGGTAAACCGTATTGAACCCTGCATCCTTTATTTTTCCCAGCAGTTTTTCAATATTCTGTGTAAATTCTTCCTCCGATTTATTGTACAGCAGGTCCTCATAGTCCATCATAGTAAACCATACTGCCTTCTGAGTTTCATAATTGACCGGTTGATATTCCGTTTTATTTTCAGAGGTGAGCTCCGGGATCTGCAGCTGTTCCAGCGTCTGTTCATTAAGAGCGAGGCTATTGTCCGCTGTTTCTTCGCCGCAGGAACAGAGCAGCAGCATAACCGAAATAATAATAAATATTTTTCTTTTCATGTCAGCACGTCCTTGTGTTTTTAATCAGCATTTACTTATATGTTTATTCGGTTTTTCTGTTGATTATGACTGACGATTAACATATAGAAAAAGAACGCCCGAAGGCGTTCTCACAGACTGTAGAAAAACCTTAATTTTAGGCAAATTAGGGGCAGCCCTCTCTTACAGGGCATGCCCCTCTTTCCAAACATCCAGTGGACTGTTTGGAAATTCACCCTGTGCGGAGTGCCTCCAAGGCAAGGTATTTCGCCCTCTGCGGAGGGCGACCAGAGGACGCTGTCCTCTGGACACCTGCCACTTTTGAAAAAGTGGACAAAACTTTCAGATTACATTTCACATACTAAAAAAACTTTTTCAACAAGCTGAAAGAACGCCCGAAGGCGTTCTCAAAAAATAATATCAGAAAATCATTCATAGACAAACCGGCAGATCTCCTCCAGCAGAACATCATATGCTGCACCGCTGAGATGAATGCCGTCGCCGCCGGAATAATCCGGATCCAGACCTCCGTCACCATCCATAAGCGCCTTGCCGGGATCAACGAAGTAAACTCCGGATATATCCGCAAAAGCTTTGGAAAGCTGTTCATTATGCTCCTGAATATTCTCGTTGTCCACTCCCCACTCGTTATGCAGGTCCTTTAAAACGGGTGTCAGACCGATAACAAGTATTGTCGTGTCCGGACATATTGACCGGATATCATCAGCAAACCCAACATATTTTTCCGCAAATTTTTCGGGATTTCTGTTCCCGATTTCATTCAGTCCCATAGACAGCATCAGATATTCCGGCTGAAGAGCCGAAAGGATATCCATAACATAGCATTCGCCGTAATCAGACTGGAACGTAACATCCCTTACAGACGTAAGTCCTATATTCTGCCTTGCAAAAACGTGATTCATAGGCAGACGGTCATATGTACTGTACCCCAGTGCAACTGAATCCCCCACAACGGCAACCTGAGATTTGAACTCTTCCAGTTCCTCAGTATAGTCTCTTGTTTCCGTCACTGAAACAACAGTTGAGGTAACCGCAGCGGAAGATACAGTTGTCGCAGCTGTAGTCTCCGGCGCAGCCGTTTCCTGTTTAGTTGTTACAGCTGCGGCACTGCCGGATACAGCCTTATCCCCGATCTTTTCTCCGATATCACATCCGAATGTAAACAATGCAAGTGCAGAAGTAAGAAAAGCCGTAAATCTCTTCTTCTTCAATTTTTTGTCTCCTCTTCCGTCAAAACAATCAAAGGGCGAGGATAAAACCCGCCCTGTAGATTTTCACTTATGAAAATTATTCAGTCTCTGCTGTTTCTTCACTGTCAGCATTGTCAGCGTCATTTTCGAGAAGTGCACGCATTGAAATGCTGATTCTCTTCTTTTCAGCGTCGATCTCAGTGATCTTAACATCAACTTCCTGACCTACTGAAAGAACATCATTGACATTGTCAACTCTCTTGTCAGCGATCTGAGAAATATGGATAAGACCGTCAACACCTTCGATGATCTGTGCAAAAGCACCAAACGGTGTGATTGATACAACCTTTGCCTTTACAACGTCGCCTACGCTGTACTCATTCTGGAATTTAACCCACGGGTTATCCTCAGCCTTCTTGAATCCAAGGGAAATTCTGCCGGCTTCCTTGTCAAGATCCTTGATATAAACCTCAAGAATGTCGCCTGCCTTGACAACCTGGCTCGGATGCTTGATTCTGCTCCATGAAAGCTCGGAAATATGAACCATTCCGTCAATTCCGCCGAGATCAACGAATGCGCCGTAGCTTGTAAGGGACTTAACTTCGCCCTTATAAACCTTGCCGACTTCTGCTGTTTCCCAGAATGCAGCCTTGGCAGCTTCTCTCTGTGCCTTTGTAACAGCCTTGATAGAACCTACTGCTCTTCTGCGTGATTCATTTACTTCGATAATTTTAAGCTCAACCTTCTTCTTGAGAAGCTCGTCAAGCTCCTTGTCTCTTCCGATACCTGTCTGTGAAGCAGGAACGAATACTCTTACTCCGTCAACAGAAACAAGGATTCCTCCTTTAACTACACTGAGAACTGTACCCTCAAGAACAGCGTCCTCTTCCTTAGCCTTTGAAATGTTGTCAAAGCCTACAAGCTCATCAACCTTCTTCTTGGAAAGCATTACAATGCCTTCCTGGTCGTTGATCTTAGTAACAATCAGGTCAACTTCGTCGCCTACGCTTACAATGTCAGACGGTCTCTTTGTCTGGTCATCTGTAAGCTCAGACAGCGGAACGTAGCCGGTGTGCTTAGTTCCGATATCTACAATTGCTTCGCTGTTATTAACTGCGGCAATATAGCCTTTAACCCGCTCTCCTGTATGTACTTTTTTGAAAGACTGTTCAAGTGCCTCCTCAAAATTAATGTCTTCTTCAAAGATTTCAGCCATGGTATTTTGTACCTCCTTAATTATATAAGCCGGTGTAGAAGCGCCGGCAGTAATGCCTATTTTATCAGCATTTTTAAGGTTCAATGAATAAAGCTCGTCCGCATTTTCAATATGATAAGACGGACAGTTTTCACAGCATACATTATAGAGTTTTACCGTATTGGAACTGTTCCTCCCGCCCACAACTATCATCACATCAGCTTCCTTTGAAAGCAGTGCGGCATCCGACTGCCTCTGAGAAGTAGCGTTGCAGATAGTGTCAAAAACAAGAATATTATCATCTTTCGGGATAACCTTTATACACTCCCCCCATATTAATATATTATACGTTGTTTGAGCAACAATTGCAAGCTTTTTTGTTATTTTTTTATAAATTTTACTAAAAAACTCTTTTAATTCAAATTCATCCTTGAAAACATAACAATTTTCGTCACAATGACCAACAATTCCCTGAACCTCCGGATGGTTTTTATCCCCTGCTATCAGAATAAAGAAACCCTCATTTGTCTTTTCACGGACAATTTTATGAATCCTTGATACAAAAGGGCATGTTGCGTCTATATATGGATTTCCCTTTTCCTCAAGCTGACGGTAAATGTCACCGCCTACGCCATGGGAGCGTATAACAGCCGTTTCGCCCTCTCTCAGTTCAGAAACGCTGCTGACGATCCTTACCCCTCTGGACTCCAGGTCGCCCACCACATCCGCATTGTGGATGATAGGTCCCAGGGTAGCAACGCTTTTATTTCCCTTTTCAATTTCACCATATACAAGCTTTACCGCCCTGTCAACTCCAAAGCAGAAGCCTGCTGTTTCCGCAACCTTAATTTCCGCCATTTTCGCCCTCCAGCAGTTTCTGGATATCTCCCATTATTCTCTGTTTTACGGCTTTCAGCTCTCTCGGGTTGATCTCCTCCCCGACCGAAATTTCTTCCGGCATTATCGGCTTGCCGTATCTTACTGTTACTTTTTTTCTGAAACGAAGCTTTCCCTCAAAAACCACTGCCGCAGGCACGACTGCCGCCCCGGATTTGGCTGCAATAAGTGCAACACCGGTTTTGCCCCGTCCCAGCTTTCCGTCCTTGCTCCGTGTGCCTTCAGGGAAGATCACAAGGTTTCTTTTTTCCTTCAGCCGGTCTACAGAATCGGTTATAACCTTCATGTCACCTTTTCCCCTCACAACCGGAAATGCCCCCAGCTTTCTTATAAGCCAGCCAAAAAATGGATTTCTGAAAAGCTCCTCCTTTGCAACAAAAGAAAATTTTGCGCAATAGGTCGTTACGGCAAGAAGGGGCGGATCGGCAAATGAGCGGTGATTTGAAGCAATAATAAAGCCCGGTTCGGGGGGAAGATTTTCCTTTCCCTCAACTTTGACATTGTAAAATCCGTAATAGATACCCTTTACCAGCTGGTAAAGCATTCTGAAAAATATACTGTACTTCATATTCTCTCACTGAACCTCTGCAATCATCGATTTAAGCTTTTCTTTAACTTCATCAATACTCATGCCTGTAGTATCCAGAAGAACAGCGTCCTCCGCCTGTTTAAGCGGTGCTGTTTCCCTGTTCATATCGTTGTAGTCACGCTGTTTTATATCCTCAAGCACCTGCTCATAAGTAACGCTTTTATCGGTCATTTCCTTAAAACGCCTTTGCGCCCTCTCCTCCGCAGACGCTGTCAGGAATACTTTCAGGTCTGCGTCCGGAAGTACAACCGTTCCGATATCCCTGCCGTCCATGATAATATTATTTTCACGGGCAATTTTCTTCTGGAGTCCGAAAAGGAATTCCCTTA
>JBJEQU010000145.1:0-3515 GCA_051881935.1 Porcipelethomonas sp.
GCTGATTCCCTGTACATGATACTGTTTACCATGCTATGTGTTATGACCGTTACTCTTCAGATAGTCCTCAGCACACTTCTTTTAGGAGAGCTTCTCCCGGACATGAAATATAAGTCTCTTCTGTCGGCTGTGTTGATGACAGCCCTTTCAGCAGCAGCCAATTTCTTGAAAATCGACCTAACCCCGGTGACCGGCGTTATGATACTGCTACTGGCAGTAATTTTCCCGATCATAATGTATATAAGGAGAAAAAACAGCAATGAAAGTAAAAAGACTAATATATCCTCTGCTTCTTCTGCCGGTGCTCAGCGGATGCTCTCAGAGCAGTGATGTACGCAGCAAGGCATTTATAAAGGAAATGGGGGCTGACTGGAGCGACGGTCTTCATGTATCTCTGCGCACCTTCGGCAGTGACGATGTTATATCCGGAAGCGGAGCAACGCTGCTTTCCGCAGTGGGAGACTGCGAAAACAGTCAGGAAAAAAATCTTTTTGCAGGGCATCTTGAAGTTTTTGCGGCAAGTCCGGAAAATATATCAGATGATCTTATGACCCTTTTGTCAAATAACCGCATATCCCCCTCCTGCTATGTTATATGCATTCCTGAAAATGCGTCGGAATTTATAGAAAACAGCGGCGGAGACCTTGCAGGCATGATAGAAAGCAACGGAAGAAACGGAGTTATTGTACCTAAAAATATAAGTTCAGTGGTAAACGATCTGCTGGAGGACGACCGGAAGGCGGCTGTTCCTACAATAAAAGACGGAAATCCTGTTATGATGGTAATCAGTTCCGATAAGGCTGTGGGAGTACTGACCCAGGAGGAATCGAAGGGACTGTGCTGGCTGTGCGGCACAGTAAGTGATATATACCTCCCTGTAAAATACAGCGGCAGGGAAACAGATTTTTATATAAGAAAGAGCAGTACAAGAATAATTGCAGATGAAGCCGGAGACAGCATAAACATTACAATAGAAATAAAGATAAACGGCAATGCAGAAAATGACCGTGAAAACCTTGAGGAGATAAAAAAGGAAGCTGGAAAGACTATTTCTGCCCTCTGCTCAAGGACTATTGCAAAAACGGTCACAGGAATGAAGGCAGATCTCTTCGGAATAGAAAAGAATATCAGCGCGGCAGGGATTTCCTGCAGCGGCAGCTGGGAGGAAATTATACCAAAGCTTGATTTCAGCTATAAGATAAAAATTGCGGAATAGCCTGGATTAAGGCCCCGTCGCTATTGACATATCAGCAGTACTGTGATACAATTATATTAATGTTTTCGGGGCAGGGTGACAATTCCCTACCGGCAGTAAAAGTCTGCGAGCCTGCACAGGCATGATACGGTGAAATTCCGTAACCGACGGTAAAAGTCCGGAGGAAAGAAAACATCTGTAAATATTGAACATGTATTTATAGTACCTTGCGCCCCGTTTTTTTAAACGGGGTTTTTGTTTTCCGTAAATCATGACCGGGAGATGATATAAATTGACAGCGGAAGATTATATGAGGATAGCCCTTTCGGAAGCCAGAAAGGGCATGGGCTTTGTAAATCCCAACCCTATGGTGGGGGCAGTTATCGTAAAGGACGGCAGGATCATCTCAAAGGATCATCATCACAGATACGGTGAATTTCATGCTGAAAGAAACGCCATACTCAACTGCACGGAGAGTATGGAGGGAGCGGAAATTTACGTCACTCTTGAGCCTTGCTGTCATCAGGGCAAAACGCCCCCCTGCACACAGGCTGTTATAGACAGCGGAATTAAAAAAGTATACATAGGATCGGACGACCCTAACCCTCTTGTTGCCGGAAAAGGGATTGAAATACTCCGTCAGCATAACATAGAGGTGGTGACCGGAGTATTAAAGGAGGAATGCGACCGGCTCAACCGTGTGTTTTTCCATTTTATAAAAAATCATACCCCTTATGTGGTTATGAAATACGCCATGACTGTTGACGGAAAAATCGCCTCCTATACCGGAAAATCAAAGTGGATATCCGGCGAAAAATCAAGATACAACGTACAGAGAAGCCGGCTTCAGTATACAGGAATCATGGTCGGCATAAACACTGTTTTAACGGACGACCCGCAGCTTACATGCAGGCTTGAGGGAGGACGAAATCCGGTAAGGATAATCTGCGACAGCAGTCTCAGAATACCAATGGACAGTTACATAGTAAAAACCGCAAAGGATATAAGAACTATTGTGGCGTGTACGCACAGTACAGATGTAACAAAGGCGTTAAAGCTCCGGAAATCCGGCGTTGAGATCATATACACCTTATCCGATGAGGGTCATGTAGATCTTAGAGAGCTTATGCAGAGGCTGGGGGAAGAAAATATTGACAGTATTCTCCTTGAAGGCGGCGGAGAGCTGAATTTCAGTGCTCTGAGATCGGGTATCGTAAACCACATTCAGGCTTATATTTCCCCGAAAATACTTGGCGGAAAAACCGCCCCCTCGCCGGTAGGGGGGCTGGGCTTCGACTCTCCGGATGACGCTGTAAAGCTTGATAATATTGAGATCACCGCTTTCGGAGAGGATATTTTAATAGAATGGGAGGTGGTGTAAATGTTCACTGGAATAATCGAAGAAATCGGCACTGTTGCCGCTGTGAAGAAAACCGCTTCCGAGGCGAAAATTACTATAAAGGCAGAAAAGATATTTTCGAACTTGAAACCGGGAGACAGTGTTGCAGTAAACGGCGTATGTCTTACCGCCTCATCGATCTCCGGCAGCACATTCACCGCTGATGTTATGAATGAGACTTTTTCAAGAAGTTCCCTTGCAGCAGCAAAGCCGGGAAGCCATGTAAATCTTGAAAGAGCCATGACGGCAGACGGAAGATTCGGCGGACATATCGTTGCAGGTCACGTTGACGGGACAGGGACTATTACAGATATACAAAACGACGGCAATGCAATATGGTATACCATAAATACCGAAAGCCGTATAATGAAATATATAATCGAAAAAGGCTCGGCGGCAGTTGACGGGATAAGTCTTACCGTTGCAAAGGTTGCCGGCGACAGCTTCAGCGTTTCCGTTATTCCCCATACGGCTAAGGAAACTATACTTTCGGAAAAAAATACAGGAGACATTGTCAATCTTGAAAACGATGTGATCGGGAAATATGTGGAAAAGCTTCTGGGCTTCAGGGAAGAAACAGGGAGCAGCGGAAGAATAACGGCTGATTTTCTCGCCCAAAACGGATTTATGTAGAAAGGAAGACAGAGCATATGTTTAAATTCAATACCATTGACGAAGCCCTTGAGGATCTGAGACAGGGAAAGCTTATTCTTGTCACCGACGATGAAGACCGTGAAAACGAAGGTGACCTTATATGTGCCGCCGAATTTGCGACTACGGAAAATGTAAATTTCATGGCAATGCATGCAAAGGGGCTTATATGCATGCCCATGAGCCGGGAATATATAAAAAAGCTCCGTCTCCCCCAGATGGTGGACGACAATACAGACAATCATGAAACTGCCTTTACAGTTTCCATCG
>JBJEQU010000146.1:0-3512 GCA_051881935.1 Porcipelethomonas sp.
AGTGAAACCTGCTTGGTAAGATATTTAAAAAGCCCTTTGAGGGATGAGATTTTTCTCGCAACAGTCTTGTCATTATTATTGCGTTCGTCATGAAGAAAATATATAAATTCATATATTTTATGCAGGGTTACTTTTTCCAGTGTCTTGACGTTAAAATTGCTTATATCGATTTTATCGAACTCAATGTCTTCAGAAGAATCGATGTAGATCAGATATCTGAAAAACATGCGAATATCAATAAGATAGCCTTCGGCAGTCCTCCTGGACTTTGCTTTGACAAGAGTCAGATGATACCAGTAGTCAATTAAAAATTCGGGAAATTCCGATAAATTGATATCGCTCATATTTTACCACCTCTAATTTCGCTAAATTTGTATTTAGCGAAATAACGTATTTTTGTTTTTTACTGCTCCTCTATTATACCATATTGCAGAGATAATAATCAATCGACACAATTGACAATTTTCCAGAATTGTGATATTATAATAACAGATATAGATACATACAAATGAAAGGATACAATTAATGCAATTTAAAGAATTGGGCTTATCAAGTGAGGTCTTGTCAGCTGTTGACGAGATCGGCTTTGAGCAAATGACGGAAATTCAGGAAAAAAGTATTCCTGTAATATTACAGGGACATGATGTCATAGGACGCTCCAATACAGGTACCGGAAAAACTGCTGCCTTTGGAATACCTGTTATTGAACAGATATCAAAGGATGATGCTGGTATACAGGTACTGATCCTTTGTCCTACCCGTGAACTTGCTCAGCAGGCATATGAAGAAATAAAAAAGTTCAGCAAATTTAAAAGGTGCGTAAAACCACTTGCTGTTTTTGGAGGTGTCAGCATTGACAGGCAGATAAATCAGCTCAGGCATGGCGCAAATCTTATTATCGGAACGCCCGGGCGTATTATCGATCATATCAACCGGAGAACAATAAAATTGCAGAATATCAAAGCTATAGTCCTTGACGAAGCTGATGAAATGCTGCAAATGGGTTTTCGTGAGGATATTGAAGATATATTGCAGCATACGCCTGAGAACCGGCAGACGATACTTTTTTCCGCAACAATGCCTCCGGAAATACTTGCTATTACAAAGCAATATCAGCGGGATCCGGTTTTAGTTAAAACTATTTCAAAAAGTAAAACCGTTGAATCTATAGAGCAGATATATTATAATGTACCCACCGGGAAGAAGTTCGACGCATTGACTCTCCTGCTTATGTGCAATGCATACAGATCATCCATGATTTTCTGCAACACTAAAAAAATGGTTGATGAGCTTACAGAAATGCTTGCAGCGGGTGGATTCAAGGCTGTTGGTATTCATGGTGACATGAAACAGGCTCAGCGTACTGCGGTCATGAATTCGTTCAAATCCGGCAAAACATCCATTCTTGTTGCTACAGATGTTGCTGCAAGAGGTATTGATGTAAGCGGAGTGGATGCCGTATTTAATTACGACCTGCCTCAGGATAATGAATATTATATTCACAGGATCGGCCGTACAGGGCGTGCCGGTAAATCCGGTACTGCATATACACTGCTTTGCAACCGCAGACAGGTTTCTGATCTCAGGGTAATTGCGAGAAATACCAAATCAGATATAAAGGAAGGAGAACTTCCTGGCAGAGCACAGATCATAAATAAAAAAATGCTTGCTTTTATTGATGATCTGGAGCAGAGAAAGAATGAAGATATATATAATGAATCCTTTAATCTGTTAAATTTGCTTAAAGAAAGCGGCTGGAGTTCTGATGATATTGCAGTCAGAATTATCAATGATGTTTTTGCAAAGGAGGTTCAGAATATCCCTGAGGTAAAAACTGTTAAATACAGGAATAATAATGAGTATAAAAACAGTTCAGGACGCAGGGAAAATTCTGACAGATCCAGCAGCTGTGCAGCTGTAAATATTAATCTTGGCAGAAAGCAGAAAATCAATCCGAATTATATTCTTGGTGCTCTTGTCGATGCAACAGGTATCTCAGGAAAAACCTTCGGAAAGATTGACATACATGACAGCTTCACTATTGTTGAGGTTCCGGAAAATAAGGTGGATTATATTGTAAAATCCATGAAAAACGGAAAGATCAACGGTAAAAAAGTCATCGTAAGCAGAGCTGAAAATAAAAAGCATTATAATGATAGGTCCGGAAGAAAAAATAATATAAAACAGAAAGGTAATAAACATTTCAGCCGCAGATATAAAAATAAAGGCTGATTTTGGGGGGAGTTTATGAAAATTCTTGTTGTTGAAGATGAAGAGGCTATTGCTGACGCTCTTGTCCATATCCTTAATAAAAATAAATATATAGCCAATGCTTGTTATGATGGTGAAAGCGGTCTTGATAATGCATTAACAGGTATTTATGATTTAATTATTCTGGATATAATGCTTCCTATGATGAACGGATTGGATGTACTTCGCAGTATCAGGGAGCAGAAAATCACATGTCCCGTAATACTTCTTACTGCAAAGGATGAAGTGGCAGATAAGGTCAAGGGGCTTGATTACGGCGCTGATGATTATATTACAAAGCCATTTGCCGTTGATGAACTGCTCGCACGAATAAGATGCCTTCAGAGAAGGAATGGCAATGTCACAAATGACAATGTTATTAAATTTGCTGATATTGCCCTTGATATCCAGAAGTATGAGCTTTCCTGCGGCGATAACTCGCTGCATCTGGGGCTTAAAGAGTTCAGTATAATGGAAGTTTTTATTAACAATCCTGACAAAGTTATCAGTAAGGAAAAGCTTCTTGAAAAAGTGTGGGGATATGAGTCTGATGCTGAATATAATAATGTTGAGGTCTACATATCTTTCCTTAGAAAAAAATTAAGTCATATCAGTTCTAAAACTGTTATTAAAACCATCAGAGGCGTTGGATATCGTTTGGAGGATTCAAAATGATCAAGCGTCTTAAACGCAGGTTTATTATAGTTAATATGAGTATACTGACCTGCGTTCTTCTGAGTGTCCTTGTGTCTATTCTGGCACTTATGTACAGCTCTGAAGTAAAAATATCATATGAACTTATGGAATCCATAATGTCACAGACGGATTTCGAAAAAAGGGAATCAGAGGAAACGGCATCGCTGTCTGACGTGGTTCTTGATGTATCTCCGATGAGCAATTATTATTTACTCAGTGATAACGAAGAATACTATGAATTTGACGATTACCAGAGCTTCCCGCTGGATGATCAGGATTACGAGGAGTGGTACGAAGAACCTCCGGTATCTCCCTACCCGCAGCCATTTCCTCCTGAAGATCCTCGTCTGCCGGAGGAACCAATTCATACTTTACCTCCGAAAACTACTACCCTTCCCTCCCCGGTGCAAACTGAAAAAAAGAATACTGACAAGGGAGATGAGTCGTCAGATGATGTGGACGATAACAGTGGGCAAAGTAACAACAGTACAGGCAAAGATGATAATTATGTCAGCCCGAAAACTACTGAAGTTGCTTCAAGTGTGACCAGTTCCACGGAAAAGACA
>JBJEQU010000147.1:0-3511 GCA_051881935.1 Porcipelethomonas sp.
GTTGACATATTTGAGTAATTGGTGTATAATAATAGAAAAGGAGCATACCGATAGACGGTCGCTCCCACATTGATTATTAATAAACCGCTATGTTTGGGAGACAGGGGCGGTTTATTTCTTTATGTTCTTGATTATCTCGTTAAGAGTAACAAGAAGCACGATAGTCAGAACTAAAAAAGTAAGTTCCATTACTATCACCTCCCAGCCAGCTTATTTCGCCTGCCCTTTCGGGGACGATAAGTAAGTTTATGGCATAAGGAGGGAACAACCGCCTACCGTATCAAGGTATGCTCTTTCGTTATTATACATTATTTTACAGAATATGTCAATGTCAGCACTTTGCAAAAAAGCAGGGTGCTTTTTTATACCCAAATAAAAAATGGAGGTTTTATTATGAGTGCAATTGATGGAAAAATTTTAGCAACAAAGTCCGACTGCTACAAGTCGGCAAGGAAGATGACGCCCAGGGGCATTGTTGTCCATTCTACCGGCTGCAACAATCCCAATCTGAAGCGTTATGTTGCTCCGGATGACGGAGTTATCGGAAATAACCCCAACAACAACAGCTTTAACGAGCCGGGGCAGGATGTGTGTGTGCATGCTGTCATTGGCAAGGACAGGAATGGAAATGTAAAAACCTATCAGATACTGCCTTTTGATATCTGCTGCTGGGGTGTCGGTTCGGGAAGCAAGGGCAGTTACAATTACAGTCCGGCATATATTCAGTTTGAAATGTGCGAGGATGGACTTACAGATAAGGTCTACTGCACAGCGGTGTATAACAAAGCCGTGGAGCTTTGTGCGTACCTTTGCAAGACCTATAATCTGTCCACAGACAATATTGTTTCACACAATGAAGCAAGACAGCAGGGCATGGGCAGCAGCCATGTTGACCCGGACAACTGGTGGGGAAAGCATGGCTATACAATGGACAAGTTCAGAGCGGCAGTGAAGGCTGCACTTGAGCCGCCGGTACTTGACAAAACCGGCTACAAAAGGGGTTCAGATACTATCGGTTCATATGGACTGAAGCTGATGCTTCTGCTTGCCAGAGAGAAAAAGCTGCAGCCTTACAACATGGACGTGAACTCATATTATTTCGGTGATGGTACGGAAAATGCCGTAAACTGTCTGCTGAAAAAGTGGGGGTATAGTCAGAACGGTGTTGCAGGGAAGAATTTTGAAAAGAAGTTGTATGAAGAACTGAAAAGAAATTAAGGAATCACTGATTAAATCACGCCTGTCGGCTTGGCACACATCTTGCTTGCAAAATTATGTCCGGAAGGGTGAAGGGCTGTTTCACCCTCTGAAAAATATTCTGACTGATCAGTCTTCATACCATATTGATTCCGTAAAATAGGTATTGTTATAGACATCCTCCAGTACATAATATATAAAAGTGTTTCCAAGCTGAGAAACAACGTCCTCATAGCTTACACTGATTCCGCCGCTTGCTGTGAAAATCTCATCATCAATTGTTATAGTAAGCTCGCTCAGGTCTGCAAAGTTATCCTCGTAGTATGAATCGTCATAGCAGTCTTCGCAGTCGAACCATTCAAATTCATTATACCCCTCTTCATCAATGGTATTGTGAGTATCGGAAAAGTTGGAAATGGATATCTGTCCCCCCGCCATAACATTGGCAAAGCTTTCCATAAAATCAGTATATGCCGTGTCGTAATTGAGAGCGTCATATATCTGCGTCAGCTCGTCCACTGCTGAAAGGTTCCCCGAAGAGGATACGGTTTTTTCAATAGTCTTTTCTGACGCTGTCTGTTCCTGATTTGCGGTATTTTCCGTGCATCCTGCTGATGTGATAAGCAGCGCCGATGACATGGCAAATGCTGCAAGGCTTTTAAGTGATTTATGACGCATAAAATGTCCTTTCCCGAATAAGTTAAAAAAGCAGAGATATTTCAGAACCTGCCCACGTCTTTTCGGCAAATTTTGTCGCTTACTGCGTTAAAAATGTTTGCCATACGTCAAGTATGCCTGCACATTTTTGCCTTGTCAAGCAACAAAATTATGCTCGAAAATCTGCATACATTTCCTATGTGGACAGGTTCTCACTGATGGAAGTACTCTGCTTTTTCGTGTCTGTTTTTTTTACAGGGATTCTATCTGCGGTAAGGAGGAAAATATCCGCACGTAATCCTTGTTAATTATTCCACGTAATCCAGGTTCATTTACCATGCGGCGCTGCACCGTATAGCTTCAGGACCCGTTTGCTCCTGAAAACTCTTTTTATTGCTCCGCCAATTAACTATTGAATATTTATGCGCAGAGATAAAGATGAAGGCTTAGGAAGAAAAACGCAGGAATACTGTCGTATTGCAAGTTTTTCTGACGACAGGATTCAGCTTTAGAACAAGCAGAAAGTTCAATAGTTAATTGGCGGAGCAATATTATAACTGATTGCCGGAAAATAGCAATACTTTTTACGCAAACCGCAGATTTTGTGCGTAAAAAGCAGAAATTTATACTCGATTTTTCCCGGAAGATATGTTATAATTAAAGTGTATAAGTGTGCCTTTACGAAAAATGGAGACTTTCTATGAGATTTGCAATAGCAGACGATTCCGCTCAGGATCGTGCTGAATTAATATCATATATCCGTGCCTATCTGTCGGAGCATAACATTACGGCGGAGCTTTCGGAATTTGACAGTGCGGAATCCTTTCTTGCCGCTTTCAGGAATCAGACCTTTCAGGTTGTTTTCCTTGATATATACATGAAGGAAAAATCCGGAATGGAGGCAGCTCAGGAGCTTTTCGCATCGGGAAACAGTCCGAAAATCATTTTCCTTTCCGGCAGTACGGAGTTTTTCCGTCAGAGCTATGCAGTTCATGCGGTGTACTACCTTGTAAAGCCTGTAGTGCCGGAGGAGTTTGAGCTTGCCATGCAGTTTCTTGAACTGCAGAATCAGTATGACGTTCCGGTGCTGATGACGGCATTCTGAATATTCATAGGGATCTTCTTCCTGAAACGAGAAAAAGTAATACTCAGTATCATGGCATAGGACTTTCCTCTGTGTCCCGCATTGTAAAGGCACATCATGGTTCACTGGATCTGCTGCCTAAGGGAAAAAGGTTTTTTGCGGGAATCACAATTCCTGTCTGAATGCGCAATTGATCAGTGCTCCTTTTGAGTGTGTTATCAGAGTGTGTTAATTTATCCGCCGTCTATACGGCATTATGTGAACGGGTTTTGAAATAAGCAAGTTTTATACAGGAGTGACAACAAATGAAAAGAATCAGAAAAATTATTTCCTTTGTAATTGCAGCGGCGCTTTCTGCGTCATGTCTTGCAGGCTGCGGGGAGGAGAAAAAAAGTGAAAATATCGTCATCGGCAGTTCAGGACCGCTCACCGGTTCTGCGGCGCAATATGGTATTGCTGTGAAAAATGCGGCAGAGCTTGCAGTGAAAGAGATAAACGACGCCGGAGGTGTAAACGGCACGAAATTTGAGTTTTATTTTGAAGATGACCAGGCTGATCCCGGGGACAAGGCAG
>JBJEQU010000148.1:0-15413 GCA_051881935.1 Porcipelethomonas sp.
GCTCCCTATAAAGCACATTTCAAGCTACATCCTCAAAATAGAGAGCGGTACTCCTTTTGACAGTCAGGAAATGATAAAAAAAATGCCCGATGATGATTTTACATCGGACATGTATTTATATATGGTGGAACTGCTTGCAGAGCATGGCTTTAAGCAATACGAAATATCAAACTTTTCAAAAGACGGATTTGAAAGCCGGCATAATCTTAAATACTGGCAGTGCCGTGAATATATCGGTTTCGGACCTGCCGCACACTCATATTTTAACGGCAGCCGTTACTGCTTTTCCCCCGACCTTAAAAGCTTCATAAAATCTCCTCCCGAAAAAATCATAACCGATGACAGTCCCGGCAGTGATGAGGAAAAAATAATGCTTGGTCTCCGGCTGTCTGCCGGAATAAGACCTGATGACTTCCCCGATAGAAAAGATGTGATCCTGAGACATGCTGGACCACTGGAAAAAGCAGGTCTTGTCGTCTTAAAAAACGGAACATTAAGCCTTACCACCAGAGGATTTCTTGTGTCAAACAGTATTATAAATGAGATTACACTTTAAAGAGGCACTGCTTTCGCAGTGCCTCTTCGTAATAAAGCTTACTTTATTATAGATTTACCTGTCATTTCAGCAGGCTGTTCAAGACCCATGACCTTGAGCATTGTAGGAGCAATATCCGCTAAAACTCCGCCTTCACGAAGTTCACAGTCCTGACCCACTACAATAAATGGTACAGGGTTTGTTGTATGAGCTGTGAACGGTGAGCCGTCCTCCTCGTACATCTTGTCCGCATTGCCGTGGTCAGCAGTAATAAATGCAGTACCGCCCTTCGCAAGTATTGCCTCAACTGTTCTGCCTACGCATTCGTCAACAGCTTCAACAGCTGCCTTTGCTGCGTCAAATACTCCTGTATGTCCAACCATGTCACAGTTTGCATAGTTTAATATAATAGCGTCATATTTGTCCCCATTGATAGCTTCAACAACAGCGTCTGTAACCTCATAGGCACTCATTTCCGGCTTCATGTCAAAGGTTTCAACATCCGGGGACTTGATAAGTATTCTGTCCTCGCCGTCGAAGGTCTTTTCTTCACCGCCGTTGAAGAAGAATGTAACGTGAGCGTATTTCTGTGTTTCAGCAATTCTCAGCTGCGTCTTGCCCATCTTGCTGACATATTCGCCGAATGTCATCTGGAGCGCTTCAGGAGGGAATGCAACGGACACATTCGGCATCGCAGCATCATACTGAGCCATGCAGACAAAGTTTACAGGGAAAAATCCGTTTCTGCGTTCAAAGCCTGTGAAATCCTTGTCAACAAAAGCTCTTGTGATCTGTCTTGCACGGTCAGGACGGAAATTGAAGAATACCACGCTGTCATCAGCCTTTATCATTCCGTCCCTGTTGCATACTGTAGGAAGCATGAATTCATCTGTAACTTCATTTGCATAGGAATCCTTTATGGCCTGTACAGGACATGTACCCTGAACGCCCTCGCCGAATACCATTGCATTGTACGCCTTTTCAACTCTGTCCCAGGCATTGTCTCTGTCCATTGCATAGAAACGTCCCATTACAGTTGCAACAGAGCCTGTGCCGATCTTCTTCATTTCAGCTACTGCTTCTTCCATAAATTCAGCCGCTGATGACGGCGGAACATCACGTCCGTCAAGGAAAGCATGAACATAAACCTTTTCGATACCGTTTCTCTTTGCCATTTCAAGCAGTCCGTAAAGATGTTCGGTATGGCTGTGAACACCGCCCGGCGAAAGAAGTCCCATAAGGTGAAGTGCAGAATTTTTCTCCTTGCAGTTGTTCATTGCCTGAACGAGAGCCTTGTTTTCAAAGAAATCTCCGTCCTTGATAGACTTTGAGATCTTAACAAGCATCTGATAAACAATTCTGCCTGCACCGATATTTGTGTGTCCGACCTCGGAGTTACCCATCTGACCGTCCGGAAGACCAACATCAAGTCCGCTTGCACCGATCAGTGTGTTTGGTCCCTGCATGTACTTGTCAAGGTTAGGTGTATTTGCCGCAGCAATAGCATTGCCGTAATCGCTGGCATTATAGCCAAAACCGTCCATTATAATTAAAGCAACAGGTTTTTTTGACATGTTCTCATTACCCTTTCTAATTACGCTCATTCTTCATCATAATCGTCAGTAACAGGAGTAATAACGGCTTTGCCATCCTTATCCAGCAATACAGTTAAGCCGCCTGCATAACCACTATATGCAAATACATAGTTTACACCTGTTTCTTTATCGATCCATATCTCAACACCATTCATAGAGCCCTGAGAATAAGCCTTTACAAATCTTTTTCCTTTTTTAGATATAATCAGCCCTCAACAGCAGCCTGAACAATAGTGTTAAAGTCAGGAGCCTTGAGTGAAGCACCGCCGATAAGACCGCCGTCAACGTTTGGCTTGGAAAGAAGCTCAGCAGCGTTGCCTGCGTTCATTGAACCGCCATACTGAATTGTAACTGCGTCAGCTGTAGCCTGGTCGTAGATCTTAGCAAGTGTCGCACGGATAAATCCGCAAACCTCCTCAGCCTGGTCAGCAGTAGCAGTCTTGCCTGTACCGATAGCCCATACCGGCTCATAAGCGATAACTGTCTTCTTAACGTCCTCAGCGGAAACATCGTAAAGATCAAGCTTTATCTGACGAGCGATAACTTCCTCTGTAATGTTGCATTCTCTCTCCCAGAGAAGCTCGCCAACGCAAACGATCGGCTTTAAGCCTGCAGCAAGAGCAGCCTTTGTTCTCTTGTTAACTGTTTCGTCAGTTTCGCCGAAATACTGTCTTCTTTCAGAGTGACCGATAACAACGTATTCAACGCCCAGTTCAACCAGCATATCAGCTGAAATTTCACCTGTGAAAGCGCCGCTCTTTTCAAAATGTACGTTTTCAGCACCGATCTTAACATTTGAACCTGCTGTAGTGTTGATAGCTGTTTCAAGGTTTGTAAAAGGTACGCATGCGATTACTTCAACCTTGCCCTCTGCATTTGCAACCAGCGGCTTGATAGCTTCTAAAAGCTCCTTAGCCTCAGGTCTTGTCTTGTTCATTTTCCAGTTACCGGCAATAATTGCCTTTCTTACTGCTTTATTCATTGTAAAAACTCCTTTTCTGCACTTTTTAAAAAGTACGGTAAAAAAACATTCATTAATAAGGGCGAATATTTCTATCCGCCCGATTTATTTTAAATTATTTGTCAGCAATGACGTCAACGCCAGGAAGTACCTTGCCTTCAAGGTATTCGAGTGAAGCACCGCCGCCTGTTGAGATGTGGCTCATCTTGTCAGCGAAACCAAGCTGCATAACAGCTGCTGCTGAGTCGCCGCCGCCGATGATAGTTGTAGCGTCTGTGTCAGCAAGTGCCTTGGCAACTGCAATTGTACCCTTAGCAAGTACAGGGTTTTCAAATACGCCCATAGGTCCGTTCCATACTACAGTCTTGGCTGTCTTGACAGCGTCAGCAAAAAGTTCCTGTGTCTTAGGACCGATATCAAGACCCATCTTGTCAGCCGGGATCTCATTTGAAGCATAAACCTCTATATCGATTTCAGCGTCGATTGGGTCAGGGAATGAAGCTGCAACTGCTGTATCAACAGGGAGGAGGATCTTCTTGCCAAGCTTTTCAGCCTTCTGGAGCATTTCCTTGCAGTAATCAAGCTTTTCATCGTCAACCAGTGATGTACCAATGGAGCCGCCGTTAGCCTTGATAAATGTGTAAGCCATACCGCCTCCGATGATAAGTGTATCGCACTTTTCGAGAAGGTTGGAAATTACATTGAGCTTGTCAGCAACCTTGGCACCGCCGAGGATTGCAACGAAAGGTCTTACAGGTACTTCAACCGCATTGCCGAGGTACTTGATTTCCTTCTGCATGAGGTAGCCTACTGCTGTTTCCTTAACAAACTTGGTAACGCCTGCTGTTGAAGCGTGTGCTCTGTGAGCAGAACCAAATGCGTCCATAACGAATACTTCGCCGTCAACCAGGTCAGCAAGCTCCTTTGCAAAGCCTTCGCCGTTCTTTGTTTCCTCTGCACCTCTGAATCTTGTGTTTTCGAGAACAACGATCTCACCGTCATTCATTTCTGCAACTGCCTTCTTTGCATTTGCGCCGACTACTTCATCATCCTTTGCAAATGTAACCTTTGCGCTTACAAGCTCTGCAAGACGCTTAGCTGCCGGAGCCAGTGAAAATTTATCTTCAGGTCCGTTCTTAGGCTTGCCGAGATGTGAGCAGAGAACTACTTTGCCGCCGTCTGCAACAAGCTTGTTAATTGTAGGAAGAGCTGCCTGGATTCTGTTATCATTTGTGATAACTCCGTCCTTGAGTGGAACGTTAAAGTCAACTCTTACGAGAACCTTTTTACCCTTTACATTAATGTCATCAACTGAAACCTTGTTTAAACCTGCCATGTTTAAAAACATCCTTTCATTAATTATCTTTTATAGAAAATAAAGTTGTTATTTTCTTGACAACTTTATTTTACACTATTTTCATAGAATTTGCAATAGTTTTTTCAAAATTTAGCTGTAAAAATTTACTTTGATTTTCCACGGAAAATAAGTCCCACCAGATCCGGTCCGGTATTGCAGGTCACTGCCGCACCGATCTGGTTAAAATATTCCGGAGGATAGCCGAATTTTTTTGTCATTTCGTCTGCAAGCTTCTGTGAAAGCGTTCTGTCCCTTCCACAGACCACAAGATAAGGGGTGTCCGGCTCCATATTTTTTTCAGCGTCTGCAAGGAGCTTTGGAATAATATTCTTTTCTCCCCTTATTTTCTCAAGAATTTCCGAGCCTCCCCCTGCAAGCTTTATAATGGGGCGCAGTCCTAAAAGCTCTCCCACAAAAGCTGCGGCAGCGGTGATACGTCCGGATTTTTTTACATATTTAAGTGACATCGGGACGAAATGTGCCTCTGATCTGGATGTCCAGTCCACCAGGTAATCTACGATATCCTCGGGGTTTTCTCCACGGCGTGCTTTTTCTGCCGCCTGCATTACTGCATATCCGTACATACCCGAATAGCCCTTGGAGTCGACGATATAAATCCTCATTTTCGGCTTTCCCGAACCTGCCGTTTCTTCATTAAACTGTATGACAGCAGATTTTGCATTGTTATAGGTTGCAGAACCGGTTGAGGAAATAGTAACATAAATTACATCAGTCCAGCCTTCCCTGTAAAGCTCTTTAAAGGCTTCAGCTATCTCAATGGTTGTCAGCTGTGATGTTTTAGGCATTTCCTTTGCATTATCGGTCATTTCATAAAATTGTTCATTTGTAAAGTCCTGACGTTCTCTGTAGGCTTCTCCGTCCACAGTAACAGGAAAATTCAGTATCCTGATTCCAAGTCTTTTTTCATCCTCAGCCGGAATGTCACAGGTGGAATCAGTCAAAATTTTTATTTTCTGCATATTCAGCCTTCTTTCTCCCATGTATATTTTGTCAGCTGTCCTTCTCTTGCAAGATCAGGAAAATCCCACTGCCGCAGCACCTCATACACGGCAATTGCGACAGTATTTGAAAGGTTCAGACTTCTGAGGTTGTTTCTCATAGGAACTCTGACGCATCTGTACGGATTGTTATAAAGGAGCGTTTCATCGAGTCCCTTGTCCTCCCGTCCGAAAAAAAGATACGCATTATCGGGATATTCAGCTTCACTGTACACATGCTGTCCCTTGGTTGTAAAGAAAAAATACTCCCCGTTATTTTTACTGAAGAAATCATCCAGATTTTCATAATAGGAAATGTCCAGTTTGTCCCAGTAGTCAAGACCTGCTCTTTTAAGATGCCTGTCACTTATTTCAAATCCGAAGGGCTTTATAAGATGAAGCCTTGCTCCCGTTACGGCACAGGTCCTTGAAATATTACCAGTGTTCTGCGGTATCTGTGGCTCAACGAGGACTATGTTAAGATTTCTCAAATCAGTCTCCCCCCATGCTTACTATGAATATATTATACCAGATAAATCAGTTTTTTTCAACATACAAACGGATTATTTTTAATAAATCAGGAACGCCCCCTTCCGGGAGCGTTTTTGATTTATTTTTTACCTGCTGACATGTATTTTGCTATTGCCGCTGCATCCCTTACATTAACAACACCATCGCCGTTATAGTCTGCTGTTTCAGAAAGTGTATCCTTCTTGCCCTGCGAAATCTTAGAGGCTATATATGCTGCATCACGGGCGGTCAGTACGCCGTCAAGATCAGCATCTCCGGATATGTTTATCGGCTGGGTTGTTGCTGCTGTCGTATATACTGTTGTCGGCTGAGTTGACGAAGTACTCTGCTGTGCAGTTGAAGAATCAGTGGCTGCATCAGTTGCAACTGTAGTTTCTGTCGTTGTACTGCCGGTTTGTACAGATGAAACGGATGAAGATACTGTCGATGATGTTGTCTGTTTTGCGGCAGTTGATACAGCGGTCACTACCTCCCCGTCAGAAAAATGGAGTGCGGCATTTTTATAAGGATCGTTTCCGGAGGCTACAAGAACACTATACTCTTCTCTCGTTCCGTCAAAATATACATCTGTCAGATATTTAGAACTGTCAAAATAATTCTGACCGATAGTCCTTAATGTCTTCGGAATATAAAGTTTTGTTATACAATTAAAAGACGGTCCTGTAAACTTAAATTCCTTTACGCATCCGCCCGGATCGTAGAAAACTTCATATTCCACCAGTTCGGGGGAAAGCCCGGTTGTCCCCTCCCCTATAATAAGCCTGTCAAGACTGGTACAGCCAAAAAATGCGCCTGCACCTATCTTTTCTGTTGATGAAGGGATTGTGACCTCTGTAAGTCCTGAAAGATCAAATGCATTTCTGCCGATTTCTTCAAGTCCGTCGGGGAGATTTATTTCCGCAAGACTTTCGCATCCCTTGAATGCACTATCATTAATAATTTTCAATGCTGCCGGAAGTTTCACATGGTTCAGAACCTTATTGAATGCAAATGCTTTTTCGGGTATTTCAGTTACTGTATCAGGAATCTCACAGGAGATGATATTATTTGAAATAAACTGTATTTCTGTTTTTCCGATATCATAGAGAATATTGTCCTGTACGAAGAAATGCTTATTATCTTCATCAACTGTAATTTTTTCAATGTTTGTTCCGTAAAAAGCTCTTTCACTTATCTGTCTCAGGTTTCCGGGAATATCGAGCTTCTTGAGACTGGAGTAGAGAAAAGCTTCCTCATCGATAACCTCAAGACTTTCAGGGAGAATCACCTCAGTTATATTCTTGTTGTAAAATGCCTTTTCGCAGATACCTATAGTCCCCTCTTTTACAGTAAAGCGGCTGAGAGGATATGTCGGACAGCGATAAAGCATTTTTCCAAGATACATCGTATCTGAAAGTCTTGAATTAAACCACTTCGTACTGCTGAACGCCATACTGTCTATGTTTACATACTTATCCGGGAAATTAATGTTTGCAAGCGAAGAACAGTTGTAAAACGCCATTTGCTCTATCTGTTCAATTGTATCCGGAATTGTAATAGTTTCAAGATTCGTCAGCCCCTTAAACGCTTTTTCGCCGATATTCTCTACCGGCAGTCCCTCGATCTGGTCAGGGATAACGATCTCCGCCGACTGGTCTGTACAGCTGGTTATGCTGATGTAATCATAAACTCTGTCGCCGTCCCTGTCGATCTTTTTATAGGTCATAAGTTCATCTTCCGCCGATTCCTCTGCATAAATATTGTTATTTCCGAAAACAGCAGCGGGCAGTACCGAAGCACATAACGTCAGAGACAGCATTGCAGCCAAAACATGTTTTTTTGAAATCATAGTAACCTCCTTGTATTTTATTGCTCCCCCAATTAACTATTGAACTTTCTGCTTGTTCTAAAGCTGAATCCTGTCGTCAGAAAAACTTGCAATACGACAGTATTCCAATGATTGTTCTATCTTAAATATTTTTATTTCTTTTCATAAGCAAGATACCTCGCTATCGCCGCTGCGTCACGGACATTTACTACTCCGTCACCATTAAAATCCATTGCATCCACGGATAAATTTTCCGTTTCGCCGGATTTTGCAAGCGCACTGGCAATATACGCAGCATCTCTTACATCAAGCTTTCCGTCGCCGTTTGCATCGCCGGAAACATTCTGAGTTGTTGTGTCTGGTGAGGTTGTGGTCGCAGGTGAGGTTATATCAGTCTGCGAAGCGGTGGAATCTGTTGAAGCGGAAGTAACCTGTGATACAGTAGTTGATGTTGTGGTTATATCCGGTGTATCAGTTGTGCTTGTAACAGCGGTTGTTACGTCCGGATTTTCAGTTACTGTTATTTTTCCGCCGCTGAACATCACTTGATAAAATATTGTAATCACCACGTCCTCATAACGTTGAGTTTCGCTGCTAAGTGATCCACTGAACTTAAGCTGATATTCACCGGGGGCAATATCACTGTCAACTGTCAATTCAATATAGCCCTCAGATTCTGTGAGCCTGTATTCAGTCCCATACGAATATTCAGAATATTCAAATTCCTCTCCATCATTATTTTTAACTGACAGGACCTTCATTCCCTCCGGAGCGGTTATTATAATGTGCACACCAGTATATGAACAGCCTATTGAAAACGGAACTTTTACAATATCTGATGTTTCTTCTGGAACACTGACATCAGAAACGCTTACATAAACCGCACATAACTGGGATGCGGTCTGTGGAAACGTCATTGTGGTGTACAACGAGATTACCGGAAGAGTGCTGACCATCGTTGCGGATGTATTAATTCCTGTATCTGATGTGACTGTATAGCTTGTTACCCCTGTCACAGCAGGTTCGCCGACACTAATAATGCCGCCGCTTGTTTCATCGCACCAGTACTGATAATGTATTCCGCTGAAAACAGAAGCCGTACTTGTATCTACATTCTTGTCTCCGGTAATTTTGAAATTAACCTTATATGTACCATCAGCAGCCGATTCATCAATATTCAGCACCAGATCTGCCATACCGCCGTTCATTGTAAAGCTTCCGTCCGATGAAAGCTCATATTCATCCCCCTGTGAACTGCTTGCCTTTATAAGAGTTATTCCGTCAAGTAAATCGGGGACAACTTTAAGTTCCACATCCTCGACCGAGTTGTCACAGGTAAGCTTAACTGATACTTTTGTACCGGGCGTTCCGACATCTGCATTATCAACAGAAGCCATGAAATTTACCGATGTAAAATACCAGCCTGCAATTGAAACCGGCGGAGAAGGAATTGAAGTTACCACTGATACATAGGTAACTCTCTGGGGAGATACAGCAGATATTGCGGATGTACCGTTCTCCGGAGATGCTGCTGAATTGGTCGTTTGCGGTGTTGAGACAGCCGGGGATGCTTTTGAAGAGGTTGTTTCCTGAATAGCAGTCACCGCCGAAGCTGTGGTAACAGGCGCAGCAAGCACCTCTATCGGCTCACGGAAAAAGTAATTTGAATAGTATGTAGTGTCGTCATCAGCATAAACGTTCGGAGCAGAATAGTTTATATAGTATTTTCCCGCATATGCATCGCCTATCTCATATTCAAAATATCCGCTTTTTTCAGTAATGTAATATGTGTCGGAATCGGAGCTTTTGCGTTCGAACTCCTCTCCGTCAGATTTTTTTACAGACAGCAGTCTGATGGACGAGGTCGGGATATCAGGAGTTAATTCAATGCAGCTTCTGCCGTACATATCCTCAATTTCAAAAGGAAGTGTTACAGTCTGATTCGGATAAACAGTCGCACCCCCGATATTATACATTAAAGTCAGGCTTGTACGCACTGGTGTTGTTGTGACAGCAGTTGAAGATACCGGCACAATACTTACAACAATGATACTTGTGCTGATTGCCTGCTCTGCCGTTGATTCCGCAGCGGAAACGGTAGTCACAGTCGTTTTTTCAGTTGTCTCCGGGATTGCCGGTGCGGTCGTCTGTGCAGTTGTTGAAACGGATGTTTTTGTTGCCGACACAGCAGTACTGGTAGTTTCTGATGTACCCCCTGCATAGGATGTTATAACCACAACTTTTGGCTGTACCGCAGCGGTCTCGTATGCCGCAGATACTGCTGCTTGTTCTGCCGTGATGCCGTCAGCACCTGCCGGAATTACAAACGCTGAAAGCAGGCAGGACAGCGTAATTGCAACAGAAATAAAAATGCTCAGAAATCTTTTGTCTTTTTTCATAAAATTGCCCCCCAAATTCTTCAAAAAAATATCCAACTTAATTATAACATTTTGTTACTTTTCTGTCAATGTATCTTTTCCATAGATTTTTCCATAAATTTCAAAGTTTTTTATTGCATTTTCCTCAAATACTACCAGCAGAGAGGTGAAACAAATGGAATACAAATCAATAATCAAGGGTGCGGCGATCGGCATGCTTACAGGTACAGCCTGCTATATGATATCCCGTTCGTCGGACAGAAAAAAGAGATCCCTCAAAAGAAATACAGGCAAAGCGATAAAAGCATTCGGGAATGCAGTAAGCTGCTTTTCTTCAATGATGGGTTAAGGAACCTTCAGCATGGGAAAACTGTATTTTTGCATTCTTGGAGCTGTGACCGGACTTGCCAACGGTCTTTTCGGTTCGGGCGGCGGAATAATCGCCGTCCCCATGCTGAAAAAAAGCGGTCTGAGCGTAAAGGAAGCCCACGCTACTTCTATTGCCCTGACTCTTCCGCTAAGCGTTATTAGCAGTATTTTTTACTATGATGTGATAAAGGATATTTTTTCTGACACTCTCCTTATAATACTTTTCGGACTGGGCGGTGCTCTCATCGGAGGAATACTTATGAAAAAAATAAAACCGAAATATCTGAAAAAGGCATTCGGCGTTCTTCTGATAATTTCGGGTGTAAGGCTGTTTTTTAAATGAATATATTACTTTATTGTGCGGCATTTATCACGGGCATTCTCGCTTCCATGGGACTGGGAGGGGGAATGGTACTTATACTTTACCTCACTCTCATTTCCGGAATGCCCCAGATAGAAGCACAGGGCATCAATCTATTATTTTTTATTCCCATTGCAATTTCGGCTCTCGTCATGCATACCCGGTCAGGACTGGTAAAGTGGAAAAAGATAATTCCTGCAATAATCTGCGGAGCGCTGACTGCTGTAGCAGGTTCCTTTATTGCCGGGGCAATGGATAGCAGTCTTCTGACAAAAGCGTTTGCGATTTTTGTATTTATAACAGGTATAAGGGAGCTTTTTTCAAAAATTGAGGACGAAAAGTAAAACGACCACGCAAATGCGTAGCCGTTTAAAAATCTCAGTTCACAGAAAGCATTCATATCTGAGTTTATTTTTTGATTCTCTTTTTATCAATTACAGCCAGTACTGCAATAAAACCAGTAGCTGCAAGAGCAATAATAACTATGGTCATATCCCCGTCATTACCTGTCTTAGGGGATGAAGTTCTGCCGTCCGGTACAGAAGTTGTTCCGGATGATGAGGTGGAGGATGTCTGGCTGCTTTCTTCTGTCGAAGGTTCCTTTTCTTCCGGCACCTCATCTGTTTCTATCATTCCCGGCTTTTCAATTGCTGCGGCAATGACTTTGCTGTCCTGCCTAAAAAACTCAATCAGTGCTTCATCGCATGAACTGAATTCCCCGCTCTCCTCAGTATCTGCAAGCTGAGGATAATATTTAGAAACAGCAACATAATTGTTTGTTGCCACCGTATACAGTTTGTCTTCATCCAGCGGCTCATCTCCTACCATGACTGAAACCACACGGTTTCCGGACTTGAGGTCGGGGTTATACTTAACAGTCATTCCCCCTGTCTGAAGATAACTTCCGCTGGACTGAGGCCATGCGTCATTATCTCCGCTTTTATTTGCCGCTATACACTCCATCTGAATATCAATAGAGGTTTCCAGTATTTCCTTGAGCTGCTTTCCTGCAATTTTCTTTGTAACGATATAGTTTCCGTAAGGGCTGACGCTGATAATGTCACCGTATGTAACATCCCCTGCCTTGATGCCTGCACGTATGCCCCCGGCGTTTTCAAATGCAATGTCTGCACCGGTTGCTTTGATATATGCAGCCGTTACCGCCCTGCCGAGATTGGTTTCCCCGATCCTAAGATTTTCCCATACACCGTCCAGGTCGGCAGGAGATGATCCTACAACCTCGTTCAGGATAACACTCTGCTCTGCATTTATCTCATCAAGAATTGCAGTAACTTCCGAACTGCTGTCATAGTCAGAGGCTTTTTCATAATTAACGGCAGTTCTGCTGCACTTAACTGATGTTACATCTCCGCTGTCGTCCATAGTACAGTTAAGCTCAATAAGTCCTGCCTGATAGAGATAGTATCCGTCCTCAATTACATAAGAAGTGGAACCATCCGGGGTAGTAACCGATGTATTGAGATCGATATGCTCATGTCCGCAGAGCCACAGATCCACTCCGTCAACCTTTTTGGCAAGTCCGGCAGGATCATAAGTATGGGACAGTGCGATTACTATATCACAGCCCTGTTTTTTAAGTTCCTCCGCAGCTTTTTTTGCATATTCAGCGGAATCGGTAAATGTAAGACCTTCCACATTTGACGGTGTGGTCGAGGAATATATCGCCGGATCTATTACACCGAAAATACCTGTCTTCAGAGTTTTTCCGTCCTTTTCAGTCTCTTTAATAAGAAATTCATCTTCAAAGAATTTGTTTCCGCTTCCATCAACTACATTTCCGGTAAGCATTTTTACCCCTGCAATGTCAGCAAGCTCTTTTAGTCTGTCCTTGCCGTAGCTCCAGTCGTGATTTCCGGCAGTAACTGCATCATAACCGCATGCTTTCAGCAGCTTTGCCACCGATTCGCCCTTTACAAGCGTTGCTACAGGCTGTCCGTGAAAGATATCGCCCGAATCAAGAACAAGACCCATGTCCGAGGCACCAGTATGGGAGTCAATGATTGCGGAAAGCTTACTCATGCCGATAATACCGCTGTCTTCATTTTCAATTATACGTGCATGAATGTCATTGGTATGTACTATATCTATCCGGAAGTCGGTAGACCCCTCTGCGCCTGCTTCAGCCGGCAGTGCAAAGGTCATACACAGCAGCATAACCAGACTAATACATACAGATGTTATTTTTTTCATAATTTACTCTCCTCCTTTGTATATTTCCGCCCACAGTCGCCTTGCGGAGCGCATTTTTCAGCATACCCGATATGCTAAACACCAGAGCGCAGTATCTACATATTATTATACTAAATATTGTATAATATGTCAACTGTTTTTTGACAGGAGCAGCGGCATAGTCATACCCAATAAGAAAATGAAACTCCATGTTTTACTTTTATATGAAAACGACCATGCACAGGCATGGTCGTTTGATGCTTTTAACTTATTTTAAATAGTATAGTCAAGCTTTCTCTCATCGATAATTCTCTTTGACTTATGCTCAGAACGAGTATCAAGTCCGCCGTCCTTATGAACCTTTACTGAATACGGCTTAACGCCTATTCTTGCTTTAAGTGCTGCGGAAGCTCTCTCTGCAACAGACTCATCACTTTCCGGATTATCAGCATTCTTTTCGATCTCAACAGAATACTTGCATGTGAAGTCCTTTTCAAATACTCTGATAAGGTACTCACCGGTTACGCCATCCATTTCACGTATAACAGCCTCAATATCGCTTGGGAATACATTAACAGCAGATACAATGAACATGTCATCCTTTCTTCCGTTAATATGTATTCTTCCGTGAGTACGTCCGCACTTGCACGGAGTTGTGTCGATCCAGCCGATATCGCCTGTTCTGAAGCGGATAAGAGGTCTTGCATGCTTACGAAGTGTTGTAAATACAAGCTCTCCGACTTCACCAGGAGGAAGAATCTCGCCGGTATGAATATCAACAGTTTCAACGAGAATGTGATTCTCTGCGATATGTAAACCGTCCTTAGCTTCGCACATTGCAGCGCATGCTCCGAAAATATCGGAGAGTCCGTAGAAGTCATAAACCTCTGCTCCCCAGAGATCCTCGATAGCCTTTCTTGTGGAGTCAATTGAACCGCCAAGCTCACCGGCTACGATGATCTTCTTTATAGAAAGATCCTTCTTAGGATCAATGCCTGCCTTCTTTGCCTTTTCACCAAGCTGCCATGCATATGACGGACTTGTCCAGATAACAGTCGGCTGATATGTTTTCAGAACAAACAGCAGTCTTTCACTCGGAAGAGTACCGCCCCAGATGCACAGTGCACCAAGGTTCTGCGCACCGATTACGTCAGGACCGCCTACATAAAGGGAAAAGTTCAGTGCATGAACATATCTGTCATTAGGTCTCATACCTACCTGCCAGAACCATCGGCTTTCTGTTTCCTGGAATTTATCAAAGTCCTTCTTTGTAAACGGACTCATAGTAGGAACGCCTGTCGAACCGGATGATGTGGAAATAAATACAACATCCTCCTCCGGAACTGCACAAAGCTCACCTAAAAATGAACCAACACCCTGCGTTTCACGCTGGGTCGCTTTGTTTATGAACGGGAATTTCTGTATGTCTGCAAGAGTCTGGATATCCTCCGGCTTTACTCCGGCTTCATCAAAGGAGCGTTTATAATAAGGAGCATTCTCATAAGCAAACTTTACAATTTCCTTCAGATCACGAAGCTGCTGCTTTTCGAGTTCTTCCCTCGGCATTGTTTCAAGGGCTTCGTCCCAATATTTATCTTCTGGATTTCTTTTACTCATTTTTCTTTACCTCCCGGATTGATTTTTACAGATTATCTTCTGTTCTGTTATTATTATATCACTACAATTCCTATTTGTCTAATATGCTTTATCAATAACATGTTATAGGCTTTGCCTATAACTGGTTACAGAGTAAGAAAAAAGCAAGACCTCTGCCCGGAACGGACAGAGGTCGGATAACATAAGATCAATTACATTTTTTCAAGATATTCCCTGAGTTTACTTATATACATATTCCCGACTTCGCTTAATATAACATTTCTTCTTGTTATATATCCTATTTCCATAACGCTGTTGTCATCCGACAGCGGGACGGCAGTATAATCCGAACCGTTCAGACTTCCGCATATTATCCCGGAGCAGAACGTATAACCGTTAAGCCCCTTCATAAGATTGAGCATAGTCGAGCGGTCGCAGGCTTTTATCACTCTTGCATAATCACTTGTACTGAAGATTTCCTCAGCAAGGTAAAAGGAGCTTTTATCCCCCTGCTCAAAAGTAAGACAGGGATAGCTTTCCAGATCTGAAAATGAAATATTCTGCTGCTCAGCAAGAGGGTGCCCTTTCCAGAGATAGACATAGACTCCGCAGTCTATAAGATGATGAAATTCGAGATGATGTGAAGAAAGCAGCTTGGTCATGACCTGACGTGTGAAATCACTGAGATAGATAATGCCGATCTCGCTCCTCATAGTTGTAACGTCATCTATGACC
>JBJEQU010000149.1:0-3457 GCA_051881935.1 Porcipelethomonas sp.
CTGTAATCAAAATGAATATCCGCAACAAGAGGAATATTTATTTTTTCCTTTATTGCCGGAATGAGCCTGACTGCATCCATATCGGGAATTGCCGCCCTTACTATGTCACATCCGGCTTTTTCAAGCTCTGCCGCCTGCAAAACGCTGCCCTCAATATCGTCGGAACGCCTGTTGAGCATCGACTGAATGTATATTTTCCCACTGCCTAAAAGGCAGTTTCCCACCTTTACCTTTTTAACATTTCTCATATAAAGCTCCATTTAAAAATATTTCTAACCTATCAGTTTCATAATATCACTAAATGTAACTGCTATAATTAAAAGAAATACAAGTCCGAATCCTATCAGATTAACTATTCCCTCATGCTCCGGCTTGACCGGCTTGCGCCTTATTGCCTCAATAAGCAGGAAGAAGAGGTGTCCTCCGTCAAGTCCCGGAACAGGAAGAAGATTTACTATGCCGAGATTTACTGAAATAAACATCGACAGACTCATAAGTGTAACAGCCGATTCCTTTATTGTTTCCCCGGAGGATGCGGCGTCACCAATTGCCCCTACTACCCCCACAGGACCGGACATATCTTCAAATCCGTACTTGCCGGAAACAAGGTCAACCAGGGAGATCCATATAAGCCTTGCTGTTGAAACAGTGTCCTTTGCAGAATACACCATGACATTCCACGGATTCTTGCTGAGTCCCTCAATATAGAAGTCAGCTTTTCCGCCGGTAAGCTTATCACCGAATGTAACATTCCGGAGTGTTATATCTTCACCATCACGCTCAACTACAACTTCAAAATTTCCGTTTTCCTCCGACTGGAGCTGATAGCTCATATCACTGGGAGTAAAAATACTCATTCCGTCAATTTCTTTTATTATATCCCCTTCACGAAGTCCGCAGTCATAGCTTTCCGCCGTGATCTCAGTGCCGGCTTCATCAGTGTGAAATTTTGCCACCTGAGTACTGGGAACGCTGCTCATCATGCATGTCATAATAACCGAAAGTACAAACCCCAACACTACATTCATAAAGGGACCGGCAAAAAAGACTATTGCCCTCTGCCACACAGGATGGGAACGCAGTGAACCGCTGCTTTGTCCGACAACGGCTTCTCCCAGTTCAGCCTTGGAAACGGCATCCGTTTCCTCCCCCTCCATAGCGCAGAAACCGCCTATAGGAACGACTCTCAGGGAATACTCCGTTTCACCGATCTGCTTGCCAATTAGCTTCGGACCCATCCCGACCGCAAATTTCAAAACCCTTATCCCAAAAGCCTTTGCGGCAATAAAATGTCCCAGTTCATGGATAAAAATTATAACTCCGAAGATTATAACAGCAATGACGTATTTCAGCATAGTTCCTCCCTTTAAATCATATCAGAGAATTTCTTGTTTACATAATCCCTTGCTGCCCTGTCCCACTTAACAACATCATCGTATGACTGAATATCATGATAATCAAATTTATCTAAAGTTTCCGAAACAGTTTTCCCTATATTATTGAAACCTATCTTCCCGCTGAGGAAATGCTTTACTGCCTCTTCGTTGGCACCATTTACAATACACGGATATGCCCCGCCCCGTTTTATTGCTTCGATACACGCCGAAAGACATCTGAATGTCTTATAGTCCGGCTTTTCAAAGGTAAGAGTTCCGTAATCTGTAAGGCTCAGAGGTTTACAGTCACATTCCATCCGCTCCGGATAAAGTATAGCATACTGGATCGGTATCTTCATATCCGGACATCCAAGCTGTGCAATTACAGAATTATCATCATATTCAACCGCGGAATGAATAATGCTTTGTCTGTGAACAATAATTTCGATCTGCTCAGGAGTCAGGTCAAAAAGCCATTTAGCTTCAATAAATTCAAGTCCTTTGTTCATAAGAGTTGCAGAATCGATCGTAATTTTGTTTCCCATACTCCAGTTGGGGTGATTAAGCGCCTGGGCGACCGTCACATGCTCAAGCTCCTGTTCACTCTTTCCGAAGAAAGGCCCTCCGGAAGCAGTCAGGAGTATTTTTTTAAGCTGGGAGCGTTTGTTCCCCTGAAGGCACTGAAAAATCGCCGAATGTTCACTGTCCACCGGATATATCTTTACACCTTTATTCTCCGCAAGCTTCATTACAAGTTCTCCCCCTGCAACGAGGGTTTCCTTATTCGCAAGAGCAATGTCCTTACCGGCATTTATTGCAGTAAGAGTAGGGAGAAGTCCTACCATTCCCACGACAGAATTAAGTATCATTCCGCTGCTGCTGTCAGAAGCAATTTCGCAAAGTCCGTCCATTCCGGTGAGAACCTTTATATTTCTGCCCTCAAGAAGTCTGCGAAGATCATCAGCATACTGTTCATCGAAAATACATGCAGCAGAAACATTATTTTCAATGCACTGCTCTGCAAGCAATTTGTAATTGCTGTTTGCGGCAAGGGCATAAATTCTGATATTATGCTTTCTTGCAACATCAATTGACTGAGTTCCGATAGAACCGGTGGAACCCAGAATAGAAATTACTTTATTCATATTATTTTATGCCCGGATGTATGGGCATAATACCAGCCTTTCATATTTTTCATAAAAACGGGGCTGTAATAAGCCCCGCATAAGATAGCTATTTGTGATTTTATTTGTAAATATTGAAAACACTTATAAACGCATAAAGGAAAGGAGCTACAAACAGGACACTGTCAAAACGGTCCATAAGACCTCCATGACCCGGCATAATATTTCCGTAATCCTTTATTCCGCACTGCCTTTTGAGAACAGAAGCGGACAAATCACCGACTGTTCCCACAACTGCGAGAATAACACCGAGAATAAACACCGTAAAGTAATTTACTGAAACTTCGGTGACGATCCTTGCATAGACAAAATTGATAAGTACAAATAAAAGTCCGGTAATGATTATGCCCCCGGCAAAGCCCTCAACAGTCTTTTTCGGACTGATCTCAGGGCAAAGCTTGTTTTTGCCAAGAAAAGTTCCCACAAAATATGCCGCAGAATCCGCAAGCCATGCACCGCAAAGTCCCATTATAAGGTACATAAGTCCATTTGATTTCTGACCGGTAAGCAGCCCTTCAACCATACCGTAATCGTGCAGGCACACAAGAGTACTCATAGCATTGGATATCAGTATGGACGCTGCCAGCGTAATAAGCGTCTTTTCATATTTAGTATATTTGTGCTGAAAGATAGCAGCTGCAAAAATGCATACAACATAAATAAAAGTAACCAGAAAGGAATAGGAGGTAGTAACAAAAAACGGAAGCAACGCTGCATAGAGAACAGATGGAAGGCTGAGCAGATAATAATTAAAGCATTTTACAGCATTTAATACCTCATAAACCATTATTGCGGAGATCGCTGCAATTGCAAGATTCAGTACAAAGGTATCGTGGAATATAAGTACCAAAACGGCAATAACGATTCCGACAGCGGAGGAAATAAGTCTAGTAGCCA
>JBJEQU010000150.1:0-3362 GCA_051881935.1 Porcipelethomonas sp.
TCAGAATATTTATGGTGCCATTCCCGATGTCGGCAAGCATATTATCGCCTTTCATCTGAGAGAGATTTTCGATGATAGCGGCATAACCCTGTGGGAGAATTACTGCGTCCTTTATCTCCACTTTATATGTAACGCCGTCAAGGGAAAACTGAACATCCTTATTCTGTTTAAGATAGTTCCGATATGACTCCGACTGATTACCATACCATGTAACAGGCAGTCCCGCTGCAATGAGTACGCTTGCTTCGGTCACGTTATCTCGTGCAAGCTCCTTTGCGATACAGAACAGGGTGAGAATGTAATAATCCTCGTCCTGCGTTTTATCACTGACCACTTCCTTGTGACCCTGCCCGATAACATAGTAGCTGCCGTTGTACTCAATAACATTAGTGGTGGTCAGTGGCTTGCTGTTATGCTTGGACACTGATGTTGGAGTACATGTGCTCACAGTTTTCACATTGCCGTTGCCTGTGTCCGCTGCGATGATATATATGCCATTATATTTTTCTGCCAATTGGCAAACCTCCTTGTAATTTATTTTTTATTCGATTAGGATTTTTCTTCCTTATCTTTACAAGTGCATGGGAATCATCCTCTTTCGTGTTATTCCGTTTTTTCTTTCCGGTAATTCTATTATATCATATTGGGTTTTTGAAAATTGCCTTGAAGAAACTGAACGCAAATGACTCTAAATGAACGCAAATTATCTCAAATGAACGCAAATGATCTCGCAATCTCAGAATATCTGATGAATATTCATAGTATTGCCACAGAAATTTTGTGCCTGAACATTTTGTAAACACTTTTGTGATATTGTATTATTTTGTATTTTAGGGACATGTTGGTATCAATTTTTCTCTTTTGTTATATATTTTTTCTCTTATGTTCGATTTTTTATCTTCCTTATCTATACAAGTGCATTGGAATCATCCCCTTTCGTGTTGTTCCGTTTTTTCTTTCCGATAAGTCTATTATATCATATTGGATTTTTGAAAATAGCCTTGTAATTGCTGAACGCAAATATACCGAAATATACTTAAGTTTACTTAAATATACTCAAATTATCTCAAAATCTCAGAACATCTAATGAATATTCATAGTATTGTCACAGAAAAATTGTGCCTGAACATTTTGTAAACAGTTATGCGATATTGTATTATGTTGTATTTTAGGGACGTGTTGATATCATTTTTTTCTTTTGTTGTATACTTGTTTTTCTGTCCCCTATGACTATTATATCATAATCGTTTTTTCAGAATCGGTTTTCTTTTTCGGAGCGAAAACGTCGCTAAAGATTGTCAAATGTTGCGAAACGTTCTTAAACATCACTTCAGGAACAGAATCTCTTATGATTGTTCATAGTTATGCCTTGTTGTTTTCGTGCCTGAATATTTTGTAAATACTTATTGAGTATTTTCTTTTCCGATTATTCTGTTACCTGACAATATACGAGCAAATCGTTTTGTATATTTCAAACAAAATCATGATCCAATTTTTTATATGTATAAAATTCTATTGTCCTGATTTTGATACAGATAGTATGTTATAATTATCTTAATAAGTAATAATTATATATTTTTTTAATATACGCAAGATATAATTGTAAGAATATACAAATTATTGTTGTAATTTGCTAAATAATATGTTACAATATTTAAAAGTACCTTTGAAGTAATGTCAAATAGGCAATAACAAATCAAGTATAAAAATAATGGAGGTCATCATCAATGCAATTTGATTGGATAAACTTTTACTCAGAATTGGCCACAAAACTTCTGTCTTTCAAAAATCACCGAAAGGCGCTGATTGAAAAAATCAAAGCAGTTTACAACGCAATAGATATGAAAATTCCCAAGCTGGACAGCGGAGAAGAAATTATTGATATTGACCCGTTTACAGTTTTTGGACTTTTTAACAAAGGCATAACCAATTCAAACAGATTATCAATTATCACCGGCATAGCAAATGAATTTGGAATTGAAGCGAAAATTCCCGATAATTTTGATGGGATTCCTGTGCTCAATAATTTGAAAGCAACATTTTATGGCTTTGATAAAAGAAAAGAAAATGATATTGAAAACCTTTGGGAACTTTTTTCCTCAGCTATGAAATTATCGGACGCAGATACAGAAAAAAATCGTGCTGCTTTTTCTAAGTGGTATGATATAGTTCACGAGCAGCTTTGTATTCGGTGGAATCTGACAATGGCACTGTATTGGATTCGTCCTTATTATTTTATCAATCTGGATTCCAGAAACAGATGGTATATCACCAATATAGAAAATATGCCTTCGGAATTTGTGGAATCGGTTAAACCAAAATTAAACAAGCTCCCGAGTGCAGCGGATTATCTGTTTATCAGGGACACCTGCCAATCTGCTTTGGAAGTTGATAATTATGAATATAAGAATTTCCCTGAGCTTTCATACTATGCCTGGAAAATTTCCGAACAGGTAAATCAAGAGAAGGCTTTGTCTGCCGAAAAGAAAGCATCTAAGGCTGCATTTCTTCGCTGGTTCAATCCTCTGATTCAGGCTTTGCGTGATTTGGGCGGTTCTGCTACACCTGTTGAAGTTCGTAATAAAATCATTGAAAATGAACATCTTTCCGATGAAGAAGTCAATATTACACGAGGCAAGAACAATGTCAATAAATTTGAAAATGAAGTTGCTTTTGCTCGAAATTATTTGGTCAATGCCGGTTACATAGATAAAAGTGTATATGGAGTATGGACATTGACAGAAGCCGGAAAAACTGTAGAAATGACTGACGAATTGGCTTCGGATATCTTTAAAAAAGGAGTAACAGATTATCAGATAAAGCGAGAAAACAGCGGTGCGGCACTTGCAGATAATGATGTGGATATTGTTCACTATTGGTTATATTCACCCGGTGAGGCTGCGTCGATGTGGGAAGAGTTTTACAATGCAGGTATTATGGCAATCGGCTGGGGAGAAATCGGCGACCTAAAAGCATTTGAAACTAAAGGTGATATAAAGATCAAAATGAAAGAAATTTTCGCTTCAAATCTATCTTACACGCACGCCGCACATGCTACGTGGCAGTTTGCCAATGAGATGAAAATCGGTGATATTATCTTTGTAAAAAATGGCAGACAGCAGATTGTCGGACGTGGAGTTGTTGCATCGGATTATGAATTTGACCCAGAAAGAAAAGATGAATACGGCAATATCCGCAAAGTGAATTGGACTCATAAAGGCAAATGGCAGCACCCCGGCAACGCTGTTACGAAAACTCTTACAGACATTACATCATATACTGATTATGTTGAAAAACTGAATGCATTATGATGTAGTATAATAAAACTTGACACAATCCGCCCACCAAAATATAATAGAAGA
>JBJEQU010000151.1:0-14603 GCA_051881935.1 Porcipelethomonas sp.
CGACAAAATTTGCCGAAAAGACGCGTGCAGATGCCTATGTGGACAGGTTCTTATATATCCTGTGTTACATGGTAATAATATACTTGAAATTAATAGTATAAAATGCTATAATTAGAATAGTAAATGGGAAAGGAGAATTATTTTCCCTTACGGAAGATAATTATTTTAAATTATGTTAAGTGATATTGAAATTGCTCAGAATGCAAAAATGAAACCTATTATGGAAATCGCTCAGGGACTTGGAATAGATCCTGACGACGTGGAGCTTTATGGAAAATATAAAGCAAAGCTTTCGGAGCAGCTCTATAAAAAACTCAGCGATAAGAAGGACGGCAGGCTCGTTCTCGTTACCGCAATCAACCCTACCCCTGCCGGAGAGGGGAAAACTACCATAAGCGTCGGACTGGCGCAGGCTATGAACAAAACCGGAAGGAATGCCGTTCTTGCACTGAGAGAACCATCCCTCGGCCCGGTATTTGGTATCAAGGGCGGTGCAGCCGGGGGAGGTTATTCCCAGGTTGTACCTATGGAGGATATAAATCTGCATTTTACCGGTGATATGCATGCTATAACAGCCGCAAACAATCTCCTTTGTGCGGCAATTGACAATCATATGCAGCAGGGAAATGAGCTTCAGATCGACCAGAGACGTATTCTCTTTAAAAGATGTCTGGACATGAACGACCGTGCGCTGAGAAATATTGTTATCGGCATGGGCGGAAAGGTCAACGGCATCCCGAGGGAGGACGGTTTCCAGATAACAGTTGCTTCCGAGATTATGGCTATACTCTGTCTTGCGGCAGACCTTGACGACCTGAAAAAGAGGATCAGTTCGATTCTGGTCGGATATAACTATTCCGGTGAACCGGTCTATGCCCGTGATCTGGGAGTTCAGGGTGCTATGACTGCTCTGCTGAAGGACGCTCTGAAGCCTAATCTTGTACAGACTCTTGAAAATACTCCTGCCTTTATCCATGGCGGACCTTTTGCCAATATCGCTCACGGCTGCAATTCGGTGAGAGCAACAAAGCTTGCAATGAAGCTTGGGGACTACTGTATTACTGAGGCTGGCTTCGGTTCCGACCTTGGCGCAGAAAAGTTCTTCGATATCAAATGCCGCTTTGCAGGTCTTAAACCGGACTGCGTTGTGCTTGTAGCGACAATAAGAGCACTTAAATATAACGGCGGTGCTGCTAAAACTGACCTTCAGCAGGAAAATATGCAGGCTCTGGAAAAGGGTATTGTCAACCTTCAGGTTCATATTGAAAATATGCAGAAGTTCGGAGTGCCTGTAGTTGTGGCAATAAACCATTTCCACACCGACACTGATGCCGAGGTTGCATTTGTAGAGGAATTCTGCAAAAAAATGGGCGTTGAGGTTTCCATGGCAGATATCTTTGTCAAGGGCGGCGAAGGCGGAAAGGATCTGGCTGACAAGGTTTGCAGTACTATTGAAAATAAAAAATCGGACTTCAGACCCCTTTATGATGAAAAGCTGCCTATTAAAGAGAAGCTTGATATTATCGCAAGGGAGATCTACCGTGCTGATGGTGTTGTGTTTACTGCTGCGGCAGAAAAAAATCTTGCTGAGATCGAAAAGCTTGGTTTCGGGGATATTCCCGTATGTGTCGCTAAAACACAGTATTCACTTTCTGACGATCCGGCAAAGCTCGGCAAGCCGGAAAATTTCAAAATTACGGTACGTGAACTGAAGCTTTCAGCCGGAGCAGGATTTGTTGTTGCCCTTACGGGAAATATCATGACCATGCCGGGACTTCCCAAAAAGCCGGCGGCAAACAACATCGACTGTGATGCAGACGGCAATATTACCGGACTGTTCTGATAAATATGGAAAGATTTGCTGTTACTGTGACTGTATGCAGTCCGGAGGAAACTATAAAATTTGCCGAAAAGATAGGCAGACTTCTGAAAAAAGGGGATGTGGTCGCCTATACCGGGGGACTAGGAGCAGGCAAAACTACCTTTACAAGGGGTCTTGCAATAGGAATGGGGCTTGGTGACAATGTTACCTCCCCAACCTTTTCACTGGTCAATGAATATCATGGGGAGAATATCTGCCTTTACCATTTTGATATGTACCGCATTATGGGTGCTGATGATCTTGAAACCACCGGATTTTACGACTATCCTCTTGAAGAAAGCGTTTTTGCAGTTGAATGGTCGGAAAATATCGCCGGAGAGCTTCCGGATAATACTATATATATAAATATCGAAAATGTCGATGAAAATACAAGAAAAATAACCGTTAAGGGGGATGAAAGATTTGCTGATACTGGGAATTGATACATCGGGGAAGACTGCTGCCGCCGCTCTCTATGAGGATGGTATAATGCTTGGTCAGTCCTCTGTCTATACTGTTAAAACTCAGTCTCAGGTCATTCTCCCTATGGTGAAAAAGCTTATGTCCGACTGCGGACGGGAACTTTCCCGGCTTACCCTTATTGCAGTTTCGGCAGGTCCCGGTTCCTATACCGGAATAAGAATAGGCATTGCGGCAGTCAAGGCTATGGCTTTTGCACTTGAGATACCATGCTGCGCTGTTTCAACCCTTGAGGGACTGGCATACGGCTGCGGTCACAGGGGATATGTCTGTCCGGTTATGAAAGCAAGGAAGGATCTTGTGTACGCCTCAGTTTATGATATGAGTGGCGGACAGGCTCGTCCTGTACTTGAACAGCAGGTTATTTCCGTAACTGAGCTTGATGAATTTCTGAAAAAAATTGACGGCAATGTTGTCATAACCGGTGATGCCGGAGAGGATTTTCTAAGTGAACACCGGAATCCGAAATACAGTCTTTCCCCGGTTCATCTCAGGCTTCAGAGCGGCAGCGGAATAATCCTTGCAGCCATGAATAAAAAACCGCAGACAGATGATGAGATACAGGCAAGTTATCTCCAGATGGTAAAGGCTGAAAAAGATTTAATTAACGCAGCACATGGTTGATTTTTATATATAAATGTGATATAATAACTGTATAGTATTATTGGTAATGCTGGGGGTATCTGTTTGTCTAACGGATAATATGCCGGCAGAATGGAGAAAAAAATGATTGCTATTGGCTGTGACCATGCAGGATATGAACTTAAAGGTGAGGTTATCAGCTATCTTACCGAAAAAGGATATGAGGTACTGGATATCGGCTGCAACGGTGAATCCACGGATTATCCCGTTATTGCAAAGCAGGTTGCTGAAAATATTGTAAACGGAACATGTGAAAAAGGCGTATTGATATGCGGCACCGGAATTGGAATGTCAATTGCCGCGAACAAGATAAAAGGCATTCGTGCGGCTTTGTGTTCGGAGCATTTTTCCGCTAAATATACACGTATGCATAACGACGCAAATATTCTTTGTATGGGCGCAAGAACTATAGGAACCGGTCTTGCTCTTGAACTGGTGGAGGTTTTCCTCAATACTGAATTTGAGGGCGGACGCCATCAGAGAAGAGTGGACCTGATAACAGACATTGAAAATAACAATTAACTAAAGGAGTGACTAATATGGCAGGACTGCATTTAATCGAACATCCGCTTATTCAGCATAAAATTTCATTACTCAGAGATAAAAACACAGGCGTCAAGGAATTCAGGGAGCTTACCTCTGAAACAGCAATGCTCATGTGTTATGAGGCAACGAGAGATCTTCCGCTCAAGGAGGTTGAGATTGCGACCCCTGTTGCGGTGGCAAAGACAAAAATCATTTCCGGAAGAAAGCTTGCTTTTGTTCCGATTTTAAGGGCTGGTCTTGGCATGATAGATGGTGTTACAAGCCTTGTTCCTGCCGCTAAAATAGGTCATCTTGGAATATTCAGGGATGAGGAGCAGAATGCAGTTCAGTATTACTGCAAGCTTCCGGAGGATATTGCCGAAAGGGATGTTATTGTGGTTGATCCGATGCTTGCAACAGGTTCAACTGCTGTCCATGCAATATCCAAGATCAAGGAGCATGGAGTAAAGAACATTAAGTTTATGTGCATTATTGCTTCTCCGGAGGGACTTGACAAGCTTATGACAGCTCATCCGGATATCGATGTTTACTGCGGAGTCAGGGACAAGGGTCTTAATGAGAATAAGTATATTGTTCCGGGACTCGGCGATGCAGGCGACAGAATTTTCGGTACAAAATAAATTTTACGGACGGCGAAAGCCGTCCGTTTGTGTTCACGGAAAGACATAGCTCCCTGTTTTCACAGGGAGCTTTATTTTCAGCCTATGAGCCATTTATACATTCCTGCATACTGAAGAGCTGAGCTTCCCCATGAGAAGTCTGCCTCCATTCCGCGTTTTACGATCTTATCCCAGTTTTCTCTGAAATTGAAATAAACAGATTTTGCATAGTTAATAACATTAAGCATGTCATTTGCATTGTAATTTGTAAACGAGAAGCCTGTACCATAGTTTTCAAATTCGTTGTATGGGACAACAGTGTCTTTAAGACCGCCTGTTTCCCTTACAATCGGAACTGTACCATACCTGAGAGAAATAAGCTGGGTCAGACCGCATGGCTCAAATCTTGACGGAACAAGCATAGCATCTGCCGCAGCATAGATCCTGTGAGCACGTTCGTCAGAAAAATAAATGTTTGCAGAAACCCTGTCGGGGTATTTCCACTGGAAATGCTTGAAGATATTTTCATATCTTGTGTCACCGGTACCGAGAACGACAAACTGAGTATGCTGGTCAGCGATCCGCTCGATCATGTTGTTTACAAGGTCAAGACCTTTCTGGTCAGTAAGACGGGAAATGATGGCGATCATGAATTTATTCTCATCCTGCGGAAGCCCCAGTTCCTCCTGCAGTTTCAGCTTGTTCTGTGCCTTTTTCTTTGCAAAATTCTTTACAGAGTATTTTTCATAGATCTTTTCGTCAGTCTCCGGGTTATATACGTCGTAGTCAATGCCGTTGAGAATTCCCCTTAGCTGGAGATGTCTCGCACGGAGAAGCCCGTCAAGACCCTCGCCGTAATATGGAGTCTGAATTTCATAAGCGTATGTATTGCTGACAGTGGTAATATAATCAGCGTAGACCAGACCGCCCTTGAGCATATTTGCGTCCTTCTTGTATTCCATTTTGTCAGGAGTGAAGATACTGTCGGGGAGATTGGTGAATTTCTTGAACGTCTTTATATCCCATATACCCTGGAACTTCAGGTTATGGATAGTCATGACGGTTTTTGTTCCCCAGTAGAAGGGATTGTCCTTATACAGTGTTCTGAGGAATACAGGAATAAGACCAGTCTGCCAGTCGTGACAATGGATAATATCCGGTTTGAAGTCTATAACAGGCATTATGGCAAGAACAGCCTTGGAGAAGAAAATAAACTTTTCTATGTCATAAAGGGTTGAACCATATGGTGTTTCATTCTTAAAATAGTCTTCATTGTCAACGAAATAATATGTAATGCCGTCGTATTCATACTGCATTATACCGACATGGGGATGGAAGTTCATCTGTCCCATATCCATGTAGAAGTGGTGGACATAGTGGAAATTCTGTCTGTATTCCCATGGTATACATGTATAGCTCGGGATAATTACTCTTACGTCAAATTCATCTTTGTCGAACATTTTCGGGAGCGCACCGACTACATCGGCAAGTCCGCCGGTTTTGATAAAAGGTACACATTCCGAAGCAGCAAATAATATTTTTTTCATAATTTATTCCTCCTGTATAGATGTGTATGAGCTTCTGATACTATTATAATATTAATTTATAATTTAGTCAATAGAATATAAAAAATGTTTTTTTGTTACATAAAATTTTGTAGAAAATAAACGACTATTATGTCTGATTTTTGATAAATCGGAGTATTTTCTGGAGCTGTATAATTAAAACATAATACCATACAATTTTTCACTAAGAAGTTTAAATGGGTAAAATTAATAGTTTGCTTCAGAACTTAATATAATTTTTATTAAATAATCATCATATCATTGACAAAATTTAGCAAAAATGGTATAATACATCTGAATATCGTTAATAATAACTTGAGTCAATATCGGAAAACAATTCAGGGAAAGCAGTGAAAAATCTGATCAGATTTTCTCTCAGGAAAACACTGTACCCGATTGGAGGGAAAAAATGGAAGATATCAACGAATTAAAGGCGAGAATAGCTGAACTTGAAAAGAAGAACAGAAAGTATGAGAGGGAGCTTTCAAGGCTTGCCCTTGATGTGACTATGCTTTCGAATCTGAACGACCAGGCGACTATCCTCGGCAACTTCAATGATAAGGAGAAAAAACGTCAGAATTTTTACAACAATCTTATTCTGACCCATTTTCCCGATACATTTATTCTTTTCGACAGTGATTACAGCATTCTGCTTTCAACCCAGCATAATAACAACAAGGGTGATGTATACAAAACTCTTGATGATTTTTTCAGACCTCATATGCAGCCTGAGTGGATAAATCAGCTTCATGTTTACTGTGAGCAGGCGCTGAGAAGCACCGAAACTGCCGCATTTACTGACAGAATATATATAGATGAAACTGCCGGGGAGCAGATATACGACGTAAAAATAACCCCGGTCATGAACAGCATAACAAAGAGAAAATGCGGCATTATGGTCTTTCGTGAAATAACCGAGGTAGTTGAGGCAAAGGAACGTGCGGAAACGGCTAACAAGGCGAAAAGTAATTTCCTTGCCAATATGTCCCATGAAATAAGAACACCAATGAACGCCATTGTCGGCATGGTGGAAATGATACTTCGTGAATCAACGGACAATAAGATCATAAAATATGCAGGTGACGTTAAAAGTGCCGGCAAGACACTTCTCTCAATAATAAATGATATTCTCGACCTTTCAAAAATAGAATCGGGCAGGCTTGAGCTTACCCCTGTAAATTATGAATTCAGCTCGGTTCTCAGCTATATCATGAATATGACCAGCAGAAAGGCACGGGACAAGGGGCTTGAATATTCCATTCAGGCGTCGAGGGACATCCCTGTCAAGATGTTCGGGGATGAGATACGCATAAAACAGATCATGATGAATCTGATAAGCAACGCTATAAAGTACACCGAAAAGGGACGGGTAACTGTCAGCGTTTCCTTTGATGTGAAAACAAGCGAGCTTTGCATTGAGGTTATGGACACCGGTATCGGCATAAAGCAGGAGGAACAGAAAAAGCTGTTCAGCAGCTTCCGGAGCCTTGAGAAAAGCAAAAACCGCAGCGTTGAGGGTACGGGACTGGGGCTTAACATGACCAAGCAGCTTGTAAGCCTTATGGGCGGAAGCATAGATTTTGAAAGTGAATACGGAAAAGGCTCAACATTTACAGTCCGTGTGGTTCAGCAGGTGGTCGACGATGTCACTGTGGGAGAATACCTTGAGGCAACGACAGAGACAGATGAGGAGATTCTCGACCCTGAAAATATCCGTCCGTCCTTTACTGCACCGGAAGCACATATCCTTATCGTTGACGACAACGAGCTTAATCTGGAGGTCGCAACGGCAATACTTGAAAAGACAAAGATCAGAATAAACACTGCCATGTCGGGCAGGGAGTGTATAGACAAGCTCAGGAATGCAAAATATGACATGGTATTCCTCGACCAGATGATGCCGGGAATGAGCGGTATAGAAACCCTTAAAATACTCAGGGATGAGAAATGCGCAGAGGGTACGCCTATTGTTGCCTTTACTGCGGACGCCATAGTCGGTGCAAGGGAGTCCTACCTCAAAGAGGGCTTTGCCGGTTATCTTTCAAAGCCTATCAATTACGATGAGCTTGAAAAGCTGCTCATTCAGTTTATCCCTAAGCGCTATATCAATCCTGTCAATGAATCGGTTCTTGCCGCAGCTGATGTTAAACCGTCAGTTATTGTTGTTGACCCGACAAATGAAAATCACAATAAGATCAAGATCGCTTTTATGAATGATTTCGATGTGGTTTTTGTAAGGGATGAAAGCGGCGCAAACAGATATCTTGAAATGAATAATGCGGACTATATTATGAACAGAAGGTGAGTACTTTGAAAACGATACAGGCTTTTACTAATGAGATCGATGATCTTGGGAAGGCGGTGAATGAGCTTAAATCGCAGATAGATGAGTCACAGTTTCTTGAAAATACCTGTGCAGTGGTATTCTGCGGTCATGAGGCGGATACCGCTGAGCTTACTGCAATAATGAGACGGGAATTCAGCTTCCCGTTTATCGGCTGTACCGGGCTTGGCATGCTTTCATCCGCAGGCTATTCACAGAGCAGTATTACAGTTCTTATCCTTACTGCTGACGACTGCTTGTTTGAAATCGGCATGACAGATGAGATATATGATAACAATGACCTGAAAAAGGTTTCTGAAACATATCTTGAACTGAATGAAAAACTTGGAAAAAAGGAAAGTCTCATTTTCACATATTCGCCGTGGTGGACTGATATTGTATGCGATGATATAGTAAAAACCCTCGACAGGGTGTCCGGCGGAGTTCCTGTTTTCGGCGGTATTGCCAGTGACGGCTGGACATTCAACGAAGATTACGTTTTCTGCAATGATGAAATTTCACAGAAAAAAGTTGTTATGCTGCTTGTAAGCGGAAATATACGCCCGATATTCACTATCGAACATTCCACAACAAGTCTTACAAATTCCCATATGGTAGTCACCGAAGCGGAGGGAAGAACCGTTTATTCTCTCAATAATATACCTGCGGCGGACTGTCTTGAGGAGGTCGGGATCATTAATAACAAGACCGATGTGATACTTGATTATCTTGCGACCCCTTTTGTCTCCACCATTAAAACAAAAGATGATGATGAAATAGATATTTTAAGATGCCTTACATCCATTGACCACGACAAAAAGACATGCAGCTATATCGGAAGCGTTGAAAACGGAAGCAGGCTCAATATGGTTCTCATCAGCAAAAAGGATATTGAAGGCTCTGTTAAAAAAGCCTTTGACGATATTTTTGAAGAGATCGGGAATACAAAGGATTACAAATACAGTGCGATTTTCTGTTCATCATGCGTTGCAAGGTACTGCCTTATCGTCTCCGATAAAAATACTGAAGGGAAGGCGTATAAAAACCGTCTGCCGGAGGGAGTCAATGTTCAGGGCTTCTATTCCTATGGGGAATATTGTCCGGCAAGAGGAAAGAAAAACGGAAAGCTGTATAACGTTCTGAGCAACGAGACACTTGCTATTCTTGCAATATGATCTGCCGCTTTTTTCTCTGTATTTCAGGGGATGGTTCTGTCGGTGGGGCAGCGGATAACGGAGGTAAAAATGCTTGAAGATGTTTTGACAAAGGAAGAGTGCGGAGCATGCAGAAACTGCTGTGTGTTTTTCAATGAAAGCCGATGGGAGATGCCCGGAATAACCTGGGAAAATGCCGAAAGGATACAGGAATTTCTCGGAAATAAGGATGCCGTTGAGCAGCGGGATGGCGGCTTCAGGATGTGCAGCGTCATCAGAGAGGGCAGAACCGGGGAAGATTCAGAGGAGTACAGATGCGCTGCCCTTGATGAAGACAGGGGATGTACCCTTCCGGAGCATCTCAAACCGCTGGAGTGCAGCATGTGGCCTCTGAGAGTAATGGAGGATGATGACAGGCTGTATATAGCTCTTGCAGGTTCGTGTCATGCGGTAAACGATGAATTTATACAAAAAATTACAGAACTCCTAAACGGCGGACTAAAGGAGAAAATAACAGAGCTTGTAAAAGCTGATAGCAGTATTGTCAGAGGTTATGACAGCTCTTACAGAAAGCTTGTCCGGATCAGCATCTGATACAACAGGCTGCACACATATGGAGGATACGCATGAGCGATAAAATATATATATTCAGGCAGGGAGACTACAAAAAAATCGGGGATTTTCTGTGGAAGAAAAACAGTATGGCATGTGAGGACTGTTTGCTTGGAATGTATGTCTGGAAGGACAGATATGACCTGAAGCTTTATCATACCTCCGACAGCAGCTTTATTTACAGCCAGGCTGATGATACCTTTCTTATGCCGGTGCCCGGTCTGACAAGAGAGGCACTTGGGAAAATGAAAAGCATCAGTGAGCGTCCTGTAATAGTAAGGGTAACTGAGCAGGGAAAGGACTGTATTTCGGAAAATTTCAGGGATCTTTTCACATTCAGTGAGGACACCGGAAGCTTTGATTACATCTATGACATAGAAAATATGGCATATCTCAGAGGAAAAAAACTTGCAAAGAAGCGAAACCATGTAAACGGTTTTCTGAATACCTATGAGGACTGGCATACTGAGGAGATCTCCGGCAGAAATCTTTTCAGGTGCCGGGATTTTCTGAAGCTGTGGTATGCAGACAGGCTTGAAAACAGCAGTGCAGCAGGGATCGAAAGTCTGCTGGCAGAGAAAAATTCACTGTTCAATGTGCTGGAAAATTTCGACGGCGTTATGGCAGATGGGATCGTACTTTACGTCGGCGGCAAAGTCTGCGGACTTACTATCGGTCAGAGAATAAGCGAACATACTTACGACGTGGTATTTGAAAAGGCAGACGAATGTGTAAAGGGCGCCTACAATATGATAAACAGGGAATTTGCAAGATATGTTATGGAAAAGTACAGCAGCGTCAGGTACCTTAACCGTGAAAATGACCTTAATATTGAAGGACTCAGACGTGCAAAGAATTCATACCGTCCTGTGCAGCTGCTGAAAAAATATACTGCGGAATATACAGGATGACCGGAAAATATCCTCAGGTATATGCATGTATAATGAAAAAACTCTGAACTAAAACGTTTTCTATTGTATATATTAACTAAGTTTTTTCGACAACTTGAAATGAGCGATAAAATCTGGTATAATATAACTATAAATATTAAAATAGGACAGGCGGGTTGGATAGCTTATGAAAAAATTTTTTAAGAAGATGATCGGCGCTGTTACGTCAGCGGCTGTGTCGGCTGCACTGATCGGCGGCGGACTCTCTGATATGGGCTTTATGCTCAGAAGACCGGCGCCCTTTGTGGTCTGTGCCTCGGAGGCAGATACTACTGAGTGGCAGGCGGAAATATATTACATAATCCTTGATGAAATTGACATTAACGGGGCGCATAATCAGTGGTATACGACTGATGATATTGCTTTCCGGATAAACGGTCTGCACATAATGTTCAACGGCGAGGATGTTACTGATGAATGTAATTTCTCTTTCGGAAAAGGCGTTACTCCCGGTGAAGTATACAACGGCAGGGACTTTGATTATGAAGTTCCCCTGACTATAGAATGTTTGGGAGATTTTGTTGAAACGACTCTTGTTACGAAGATCGGACAGGTGGGGGACACAAACCTTGACCATTCTGTAGATGCCCGTGATGCCGCTGCAATGGAAAGAGATGTAAAGCAGTTCCAGACTACCAAGAAATCCTCTCTTGATGAATTTGGTATATATCTGTCAGATCCGCATAAGGAGACTTCGGCTTATTCACTCAACAGCAGCACAGCATCGCTTCTTGCCAGCAAGCTTGCAAAGGATGCCCTCAGCAGAGCAAATAATGAAAAAATTGAACAGACCGGCAGCGGAGATTATTCAATTTCACTTTCAAAGGCAAACGGTCTGCCGGGTGAAACGGTTGCTGTCCAGCTTGTAATTGATGCTGATGATACATTTGAATCCCTTGATGCTCTTATCCAGTGGGATGATACGACTCTTGCTTCCGCAGCTGCGGTTGCGGTGAACGGTACCCTTTGTCAGTCCTATACACAGGACGGGATGGTTTCCATTGTCGATTACGGCTCAGGGGCAATCGCTGACGGTGCCGTTGCAAATATTGATTTTACAATTCCGGCAGATGCTGTCCCGGGAAGCCAGTATGAGATCTACTTCTCAAGTATTGAAACATTCTCGGTTATCAAGGACGGCAATACAACGGATGTAACTGACAATGCTTCGATCGTGGGTACGAAGATCACTGTAAACCAGCCGACTTCTACAACTCCGCCTGTAACTACAAATGTTACAACTCCTGCTGTTACTACCCAGACCTCGATCTCTACTGTACAAAATACAACAGCTTCAATGACAACAGCCCTGAGCAGTACGTCTGTTTCTGCTTCAACCGTCAACGTTACAACTCCGGCTGTTACAACGTCCGGCGTCACAACCCCGGATATCACAACTGCGGAGGTTACATCCACAGATGTCACTGCCACATACATAACATCTCCGGATGTCACAACCTCGGAGCCGGAGGTCACATCGGTTTCGACTGCTGTTTCGGAGATATCAGATACTTACGTTTCCACCGTTTCTGTTCCTCAGGCAACTGTACCGGTTATAATTGTTCAGGTGGTAAGAGGTGATGCAAACCTCGATGGCAAGCTCAATGTAAGGGATGCCGCATACATCGCCAAGATGCTTTCTGAGGAAATGGGCGAAAAGCTCCCTGATACGGCAGATTATAATCAGGATAGTGTAATAAATGTCCGTGACTCTGCGGCAATTGCAAAATACCTGTCTGTTTTAGAAGAATAGTATCTTTCTGAGGACGCTCCTGCGGGGCGTCCTTTAATATATAAAAAGCGGCAGGTTTTTGCACCTGCCGCTAAGTTTATGTATATACAATATCGATTCCTGATTATCCCACCTTAGTGCCGCATTCGTTGCAGAAAATATCCTCATCCAGCATCCGGTTATTACAGTTAGGGCATATCTTTTCCGGCTTTGTTTCAGCTTTTTCCTCTGCCGGTTTTGCTTCGGTTTTATATTCAGCTTTTTCCCCGGTTTCTCCGGATGTATTTTCAACGGGATTTGACTCCTGCGGTTCAGCGGATTCCTGCAGCTTTGCTGTTTCAGTAACCACCGGAGCAGCAGCTGATGCCGTTGTTTCAGGTGCAGTTACAGCAGCTGGTGACTCTTCTTTTATTTCCGTAACCTGGGGAGCAGGCGCAAATTCTTCCGGCTTTATAACCTCATCCGGTTTTACATCCACAGCAGCCTGCTGCGTAAGCTTATTGCCGCAGACGTTGCAGAAAATTGCCTCCTTTTTAAGGATGTTGCCGCATTTTCCACACTTCTGGGCATTTTCCGGAATGGCAGTATTTTCCGTACTTTGTTCTTCCCTTTCCGGAAGTTTGGCACCGCACTTTGAACAGAACATGGCATTATTTTTAAACGGCTCTCCGCATGCCGGACAGTTAAAACGGCTTTTAACTTTTATAATTTCTTCTTTAGTCTGTTCGATCTTTTCAAGGGAACTTTTGATTATTCCAATGGCATCAGAAAATTCTTCACCCGGATCATTGCCGTACTTTTCAAAATACATTTTTCCGATGGCTTTGTACTGAAAATCGATCTTGCATTCCTCACCCTTAATTATATTATTGAGCGAACTTGTTTCAGACATAACCTTTGCCTTCTGTGATATTTCCTTGGTCTTATTTGATATACTTTTACCAAAATCAGAAACAAATGACATAGTAAACTCCATTCTGCCGTTCTGAGCCGGCGATTATTTCTCTCTCATATTATAACATTTTTTTACATTGACTTCAAGCCTTGAAAAAATAATTTTATTTTGTTATTATGATTATGGTGATAAAAATGAATATAATTTCCAGTATAATGAACAGCTTTGGTGTTTCGGATGCTCCTGAAAAAATAATAAAAATAAATTCCGGGCATATTAATTCAACCTATAAGATAATATATTCGGGAGGCAGCAGCTATATTCTTCAGAGGATAAACGGAAATGTCTTTAAAAATCCGGGAGAGATAATGTCAAATATCGACAAGGTATGCCGCTGTATAGCAAGCAGTGTAAAATGTCCGGAGTTTCTTTTCTGCGGAGAAAAAAATTACATTGTCGCAGACGGGGAAATGTGGAGAGCCTATTGCTATATCGGCAATTCAGTTTCCTATAATTCCCTCAGCGATTTAAATAAAATTTCGGAATTCGGTAGGGTCGTCGGGGAATTTCACAGGCTTACTGCGAATCTGGATACTGCGGATTTTTATACAGTCATAGAAAATTTTCATAATACTTCTCTTATACTCAGCCGTGTTTATGATACGGGGACTGACATCTTCTGCAAAGAATATGATTTTTTTCGCTGTATGCTTTCATTTTCCCGTAAGCTTGACAGAAAACATCTCCGGCGCAGAATTACTCACAATGATGTAAAATGTTCCAATGTATTGTTTGACAGCGTTACCGGAAAGGGAAAGACGCTGATAGATTTCGATACGGTAATGCCCGGTCTTGCAGTCTATGATTTTGGTGATGGTGCACGCTCCGCATGCATCACCGGAAACAGGATAGATACGGATAAATTTCGGGCGTACTGCAGGGGGTATTTTTCTCAGGTGTCAGCAGAATGTCCGGAAGATTATGTACTGGGCATGCTGAGTATTACTGCAGAGCTTGCGGCAAGGTATTTTAATGATTATCTGTCCGGGGAAAATTATTTTTCCGATAAGACTTCTGAGCAGAAACTTCTTCGCTGCCATGAGCTTATGGAAACGGCAGAAAGCATTCTTGAAAATCGTGAATATCTTGAGGAAATAATTTAAACGACAGGCTTTTACACCTGTCGTTTCAGACTGTAGAAAAACCTGATTTTCAAGTAAATCAGGGGCAGCCCTCTCTTACAG
>JBJEQU010000152.1:0-14533 GCA_051881935.1 Porcipelethomonas sp.
ATTGAATGACTTTGACACCCTTCTCATTGACGAAGCTGTTGAGGCTCTCGGAAAATACAGTTATCCCCAGGAGCAGCAGGAGCTTCTCGAAAAACTTCAGGAATGTGCAGCTCAAAGTGATATTGACAGCTGCTGCAATATTGCGGCAGAATGGCATTCGCTTCTGCTCTGACAGATATGTACGTTTACATATTAAAGTGCGAAAACGGCTCCCTCTATACAGGAATTGCTGCTGACCCTGAACGAAGACTTCGCCAGCATCTTGGTATTATCAAGGGCGGTGCAAAGTACACCAGATCCCGTAAAGTGGCAGCCGTTGCCTGTATCTGGGAGGACAAACAAGGAAATTATGCAAGGAAGCTTGAATATCAGCTTAAAAATAAGCTTTCCCATTCGGATAAGCTCAGGCTCATTGAAAATCCTCATATGCAGTTTTCGCAGTTCGGGATCGACATTCCGGATAATCAGTTCATTTATACAGATCCTCATGATCTTAATGAAAAATATGGTTTAAAATAAAGCAAAAAACTCAGGCAACGCCTGAGTTTTCATTTTATATCACATCTGATTGTAACTCTTTCAGAGCCGTCAAAATTACAGGTAAAAAGTGTAAGGGACCATTCTCCGGAATTCATTCTTTCCGGGTCATTCCCTGAAATAAGCTCAGTCTCTGCAACCTCGAAATCGTATTTTTCTCCATTCGTATCAATAAAATATACCTCATCAGAAATATTAAGATTTTTAAGTCTGCCAAAATGCTCTGAATAATTATGCCCGGCTATTATAAGTGAACCCTCGGTTATGCTTCCGCTGTATCTGCAAGGAGAAATTTTTAAATTATCATAACTCCACTCTTTCATTACCGGAAGCTCAATGCCGAGAACCGGTACCCCGATCACTCCGATATATTCCCTGTCGTCTATGACCACAGGCACTGCTTCATTCTCTGAAACATCCGAACCTGCATTCACGTCTTGCGATGCACGTCCGGTTATCTCTTGCTCAAGCTCAGTCAGCGTTCTTCCGGACAGCTCTCCTGCCCTTTTATCCGTATAAATATTGTAAACAGCAAGGGACAATGCCGCTGCAATCAGCATTGTCCCTAAAATCATAAAGGTTATTCCAACTTTACTTTTCATTCTTTTTCCTCTTGCAAGAATTTATCCTCCAGCCGGCAGTGAACACTATCATGCCCGATGCTGAAAGTACCGGAACCGGCCACCACAGCTGTCCTGTCTGAGGAAGCGTCGGCTTCGGCGCATATGTCATAACAGGCGGCTGCGTTTCAACATAATCTCCCTTGTTGATTATCAGAAACTCAACATCGTGGTCGTTCGGATCATCGGTACTGATGTTCACAGCTCTCTGCTCAACGGATACTGTATAATTTGCGGGAATATCTCCTTCGATAACTGTCCATTTGTACTTGGAGGACATATTCTCCCACGTATAACTCCAGCCGCAGCTTTCATCAACAGTTACCGTTTTAAAGGGTTCTCCGTCCCTGAGCAGCGTTATGTCAACAGAATCCGGACGTGTTTCCTTCCGGTCATTCTGCCACTGAACCTTTACTGTACCGCTGAAGCTGTAGATCCTGTCAGCCTCTGCCAGCACCTTCAGCTTAGGAAGAGCCGAAACATTATAAGTCCAGTGAATATTGTCCGAGCCGATTTCATTATCATCAGAAAGCACCACAATAGACGGCGTTGGAAGATAGTATTTTCCGCCCATAGTCATAGGCGTTCCACTGAGAAGATAAACTCCGTATTCGAGATTTTCAAACTCTGCATTGCCCGTACAATCGGTAATAAGCGTCATGATCGGGCTGACGCCGTCAACCTGTGCATATGCCTCAAGAGTCTCCGCAGCAGCAATGGTCTGTGAGGTGGAAAGATTATTCAGTGTCACCGGATAATCTGAAAAATCCCCTGACAGCTCATAGCCGTTATTGTCAGTAATATCCGCAATGCGATAGAGATCCCATTTCATGCTGCTCAGTATCGCATCACCGCAGCGGCACTCAACCAGCAGGCTGCCATGCGGAGAATCGGCACAAACGCTCATTCCTCCCATGCATACACACATTACAATCAGGGTAAAAAATGCAGCTAATCTACCTCTCAATACCATCACCACCATTCTTTTTGCGGCGTCTTTTCCTGAGTCCGCCGACTGCGAAATAAACTAATACCCCGACAAATGCAGGAGCCGCAATAAGCGGAGCAATAAGCATCGGCTCAACCTGAACAGCGTCAGCCATTACTCTTACCGACGGTTTGTCATCTTCATAAACTCTCGTCCCACGGATAAGAAGCCTGTGGGTATTGATACCATAAGGAGTACATGTAACGAGAGTCGCAAGGTCACGTCCTTTAACAATTTCAAGCTTGCTGAAATCCTCCGGCTCTACAACGAATATTTCCTCAACTGAATAGGTAAGGACCTCATCAAGTACTGTTATTTCAAATATGTCGCCGATTTCAAGCTCGTCAAGATCGCTGAACAGCTTCGCCGAGGGAAGTCCCCTGTGGGCAGAAATAACCGTGTGTGTATCCTCTCCCCCTACCGGCAGAGATGTCCCCTGAATATGACCAACGGCAATATTCAGCACCTCGTCACTTGTCCCATGGTAAATAGGAAGTTCCGTCCCGAGCTTTGGGATAGTAATATAACCCATTATCCCCGTACCGGTAACGTCAAGAAGCTGGTCATAGCCCTCAAGCTCAAGCCGGCTGCCGACAATGTCACTTCTTCGGCTCAGTTCAGCATTATACTCCTTTGCATCCGCAAGCATTTTCTCCCTTTCGGGGTTTTTCATTTCGTTTATAGTCTCGTTGTAATCGGAAATAGACTGCTTCTGCGCCCTTGAATTGAGAAAGTCGCTTACAGTCGGATAGAGCATTACAGAAAGTCCCACAAAAAAAACCATTACAAGAATAATTGTTGAAATCTGACTTTTCTTAATTTTCACGATACGCTCCCCGACTGTATCCCCTGAGTTTCCTCAGGGGACTTTGTCAATTAATTAAAAGGTATTCATTTTAATTTATTTGTTCTTTATGCGGATCTTTACTGTAAGGAGAACAGCAGCGCCAGCCATAAGAATACCGCCGAATACGTAAAATACAGTTGTACCGATACCGCCTGTGCCGACAAGCTTAGAACCGGATGAATTTTCGATTACTACATTGAGACCTGTTGCATCTCTGGCATTGGTTATTGTTCCTTTCAGTGTATCGATTTCACTGCCGCCATTAGTATATGTTGCGTTAAGTGTTATTGTAGCATCGCTATCCGGCAGTCCATAGCCGTCCGGCGCTTTTGTTTCGTGAATGGTATATGTTACTCCCTGGTCAATACCGCGTATTATAAATTTACCGTTTTCATCAGTTTCCGCCTCAGTAACAGCACCTTCAGTGCCGTTTGGAACTACGGTATATCCATTTCCGGATTTTAATAAACTGAGAGCAGCACTATTTCTCTGAATCTCAAACTTTGCGCCGGCAAGCTTTTTAGTATTGTCGCTGCCGTCAACCTTTTCAACAGAGAACGCATATGTCCAGTCATATGTTTTAATTGCAGGTGTATTTATTGTAGTTGCTCCGTAAGGGTCATTTGAAAATTCAAGGTATGCCTCGTTTGCGTTATACATATTGTCATCGTCAGCAGAAGCAGCAACATTTGCGTCCTTGTTCAGAGTTGCATGATAGTAAACCTTAAGTGTGTCTCCAGCTGATAAACTCCAGTCTTCAATTAACTTTTTGATTTTTATATCCACCTCTAATTGTGTTCCACCAGTCACAGAACTTGTAAAGTAATCCGAAGAATTACCAGCGTTCTTTTCGATATAAGTGCTTTCGTTTTTCCATATCATCAAAATGTTTTCATTTAACGTCAAACCTGAATCAATTGAATCATGAATCTTATACACATAATTGGTAAATTCATTAATATAGTCAGGGTCTGGTACAGTTATATCGAGACAATAAAATACTGTATCGCCAATCTGCGAATCGAGGTATGTATTAGTAAAGTTCGCATTTTGATCATTAATTAATTTATTCAAAGTCGGCTTGCCGGTGCTGCCAATCTTTGCATCAATAGTAACCGTCGGATCAGTACTGTTGAGCATAACAAGAGATGTAAGACCGGAAACATCACTATTTTCTACTACCATGTAGTAACCCGCCTCAGGGACTGTAATAGTTGCTGTACCCGAAGAGGCAATTGCACTGCCTTGGTGTACACTTGCAGCAACAGTTTGACCGTCTATATAAGTTTCATACAGATATGTAGCAAAGTTTCTTGCATTGGTTTCATCATCTGATGGCCAGGCAGTAACAGTCGCCAGATCATACGTTGGACCATATCCAGTAGTTCCATTAAGACAGTTTGCATCAAGCGTATATGTATAATTAGTTCCCGAATAGGTCAACGCAAAAACCTTATAGGCTGTAAAAGTACGTCCGTCAATCAGACCTCCGCTTGTACCGGTAGGATCATCAATCGTAATAGTGTAGGTTTCAGCCGAAACATTAAACGAGCACAGGCAAAGAACCATAATTGCTGTAATAGCAGCGCTTAAAAAACTCCTTATTTTTTTCATAATCTCATATCCTTTCATCTGAAATTTTAATTCTATATAAAACAGCTTTCAATCAGGGGTGCCTTCGCCTTCTGCCCCGCCGTTTTAAAAGGAATCCAATCGCCGAACAGGAAACAGCCGCTAAACCGACCGCAATGTACTTCCCTGTTCCTCCTCCGCCGGTAGACGGAATAATAGCAACGTAATCACTTGCTGTATTTACAATTTTTACTGTTCCCGAGTTTATGCCATTGTTTACATATTGTACATTATATCCACTGGGAACGGGATCTTCTTCAACATAATAGTAAAGTAAATTACCATATTCATCTGTTTTTGGCAGGTCTGCATAAAGCGGATTGTTTTCTGCATCTGTTATCGGATCGCCGTTTGAATCAACAAGAGGATATTGTGTCCATGTATGCGTCCAGCTGTTGCCTTCATTGAGAATGGCTCCATCAAGCGGTATCGCATCGGACGGAATACCATCTATCGCCTGACCTACCATAACGCCGTTGTCGAATATACGGAAGTCTGCTGTTTCTAACCCACATAGGGGATTTTCTTCCATGGACTCACCGCAAATAACTTCAATATAGAGCGGACTCGTGACGCAGGGGTAATTCACCTGATACTCCGTGTAGAAATCCGGGTTATCATACCAATCGTCGGGGCGTTCCGTCTGAATATTCCAAGCATCCTGTACGCTGATTTTCTTGAATGCAGCGCTGAATATTCCTACACTCTCACCGTTAATTGTAACGCTGCACGGAACCTTACCCTGCGGGTACGGTTGAATCCATGCATTATACATTCTGAGAGTAACACCCAGATCGGATCCTGTTTTCATGTAAAAACTTCTTGATATGTCGGACATAAGCCTTCCGGAATCTTTCTGATAAGCAAGAAAATGAACTGTAATCTTCTGTCCTCCGCTTATAGAACCATCAGGGGATATTGCCGACTGATGAAGCTTTAAGTTTACCGGAAGATCATTATGGACTTGGAGATTATCACGCCAGATCTTATTCACCGATATCTCAGTTGCTTCAATGACACGATTTTCTACAATAATCGAATCATTTTCACTCAGGATCTGTACACTTCCATCAAGCAATCCCGATTTAGACGATCCATCCCAGTTATAGTTACCCGAACTGATATAATCAGCAAAGTAATACGGTGTCTTCGGGAATGAATACCCCTCTTTGGAAGCAGTCTGAATAAGTTTATATATATAACCAGAATCAAGGCTTCCAAGAGCAATCCTGCCGCTGCTGCCGCTTGCAAATCCTAGCGGTACATCTGATTCAGAAGTCCCCCATGTATGATTGGAAAGAACTGTATTATTCGAACTGTCAGTCATACAATCGGCGTTAGTAAGAGGCACCCACAAACTGCTTGAATAATCATATTTATAAAGATTGAAAATTCCATTTTCAAGCTTTATACTGTGGTCAGTCGCATCAACGTTCTCAATGGAAGGACTCCATGATGTTTTTGCACGTGTAACCGAATAATTTTTGTCACAGCTTGCGCTCTGGGAATATGAGCCATAGGTAAGCTTGGCTGTATTTTTCAGATTCAGATTTGAACCATATCCACTATCCGTAAAATCCTGTGTAAATATAATATGATATTTATACTTTATCTTATAATGTGTGGAATCTTTAAGGGTAAATTTAAAACTAAGCGTTGAACCGCTGCCTGAATAGGTATACTGATAATCTGCATCGGTGAGGAGTGTTTCACTTCCGTCCACGCCGACCTTATAGACTTCCATGGTATTTCTTACCGGAACCACTCCCGATGAAACGGTATCAAACTTATCTTCTACTATAATATCGTTTCCGGAATTGATCTTATTGCCGGAAGGATTTATATCCAGCTCATAGGGCATGTAGTTATCATTCGGGAAGTCATCCGGTGCAGTCTTGCTGATAAGCGAAGTTTTTTCCGTCGGCAGTACAGCGTAAGCAGTGCAAGTGGCATCAACTACCTCTGTTTCACTTTCCTTGCGATAAAACTCTGCCGTATCTTCTATACCCGCTGAAACAACAGTAAGTGAAGAAAAGACTGCATTAACTTTGCTTACGTTTGAAACAGCAGCTGTATCATTAAACTGAATAACAAATTTGTATGCATTCGTAGATGTATCCGAGTCAGATATAGTGTTTCCATACAAATCCTGCAGTGTTATCGTATAATCGGTATCTTTTAGAAGAGTTACCGCATTACCGCCGGAATCAAAAGCCTCAAGCCTTAAACCGGATCTCTGGGACGGAGTTATATAATGGTTGGCCGAGGTATTTCTCAGATACTTACCGTTAAATTCTCCGGCATCAGCAGTTACAGATACTGTCCAGTTGAGAATACAATCGGTATCACTGACATATACACTGCTGTCATTAGCCACCGTCAGCGCAGCGGCAGCAATAGTAAATTTATCGCTTGCCCCCAGTGCCATCTGAATCGGAATTATAAACGTATCTTCCGATACCTCTGTTTCAATGCCGTTTACCATGAGGATCGTTTTATTGATAAGTTCAATGCCCCGGACGAAATTCTTCTCCGCCTTTATTGTGTATACAAATTTATATTTTGTACCGCACTGTCCCGGTGCAAAGCTGAATTTCCCCTCAGATTTTGTAAGCGTTCCGAGAGTTCCCCATGTTTCCTCACCTGAGAGATTTTCATCATCGAAAGTGTCCAGGAGAGTGTCCGTCTCGTCATAAACCTCAAGTTTTGTTATATTTTTAATCAGTTTATCATCTGATATTTCATAGCCGTCCAGATCCGTTCCGTCATGGCTGAAAATCAAGGTCCAGGAAAGCTCATCGGTTTCCTGATCATAAGAAACTTTCTCAACCGTCAGTACAGTACTGCTGACTGATGTCACAGTCGTTTCAGAAACGGAAATTTCAGTGTCTGCGGTGGTAATATCCTCTGAAACAGCTGTTTCCGAAACCGGTTCAGTAACCTCCGGTATATCAGTTTCTGAAGGCTCTTCTGATGGTTCTTCCGAAGCTGCTCCCGATGTCTGGCAGTCGGCTCCGTGAATATGCTCCGGCATACCGCATGCAAGACCGTAACAGTCAGCGGTGTGCACATGAGATACAGCGCCCTCTCCGATTCCGCAGGTCGGCTCAAGAGAGATGTCACCATCCGGATAACATTCAGCTGTATGTGAATGGGGCAGAACATTCTCAGTGCATGCCAGAGAATAGCAGTCATCAGAATGTATATGCTCCTCCATTCCGCATGTATATGTCATACTTTCTGCCGGCTCTATAAGGCTTATGCCCACGATCGCCGCAACCATAACTGAAAGAAGAATGAGAACAATAATATAGCGCTGATTATTTTTATGCTTCTTTATAATAGTACTCTCATTGAACTCATAATCACGCATATCTCATTCCTCCTTTCCGATATATTTAACCGATAGTCCCAAAATCCCCTACAGGCCATATGCGGAATATAACTTTCCCTACTATAAATTCGTCCGCAATGCAGCCTACTGCCGAAGAACGGCTGTCAACCGAGGTGGAGCGGTGGTCACCCATTACAAATATTCTCTTGTCGGGAACCTGATACGGAAATTCTATATCACAGACCCCAAGTGACGGATCCGTAACATAAGGCTCTGAAATAACCTCGTTATTGACTGTAACTTCTCCACTGTCGGAGATATTTATTATATCTCCCGGAAGCCCTATAACACGCTTTAAAAGGATTTTATTGTTAAAGTAAAAAGCGATAATGTCTCCTCTTTCAAAATCACTGTTTTTTTTGCATACCACAATATCATCGCTGCCCAGAGACGGCTCCATGCTTGAGCCTGTAACTCTCAGTACCGGCAGAAACAGCATTGCGATCAGTACAGCAGCAGCCGCCACACCAACAAGGATTATCACAGTATCACGGATCAGCCGTCCGGATTCTTTCTTATGGCGAACTCTTTTCAGCTCAGCTTCAAGCTGCTGTGCAGTAATCTCAGAATCATTGCCGCTGGAAATTTTATCTGACATTTGAGTGCCTCGGTTTTGATTCTTTCAGGTATCGCCGGCCTGTGCGCCGCTGTTCCCTGAGCTGTTCCCTGAACTGTTGCCGAAGAACGATGCGATCTGGTTGTCAAGGGAGGAAATGGCTGTACATTTTTCCTGAGTTTCCTTGATCTTCTTTGTACAAAGATCGTTAGTCTCGCTTATCCTTCTGCTGCATTCCGCATCAGCTTCCTTGAGCTTTGTACGGCAGTCAACGTCCGTTTTTGCTATCATGGTCTCAGCTTCCTTGCGTGCCGACGATACAATTGCTTCTGCCTCTGTTTTGGCTTTGGTGATGGAATTTTTATAGTTTGATTCTTCGTCAGCATGCATCTTGCGGATATTTTCGAGATATACATCAGCTGCTTTCTGTGCAGCATTCAGAACGCCATTGACCTCAAGAGCCGCCTCAGCAATGCTTCCGGATTTGTTGATGGCGATCATCTTCTCATCAAGCCTGCTGCGAAGGGACTTGTTTTCTTCCCTTTCCCTGTCGAGCTCCTTCTGAAGACCAAGCATTATTTCGAGCAGCTCAGGACGTTTGAGCTTCTGAAGTTCTTTATCTGTCATCTTATATGTTCCTCTCTGTCAATTGTCTTACACGTTTATAGATACTCACTTCGAGATATTTGTTTGTTTTCAACAAAATTACTTAACATTTTACAGCAATTCTCTCACTTTAATAATATCTATAAAACTTCTTGTCTTATATATCGACAGATGCCACAGGTTTTTAAATGATTTGTAACCCTATTTTCATACAAAAACAACATTTTCATCATAACCAACAAATATGCAAGCCAAAAATCTACACATTCAGCGCTTTTTTAGAATATTATTGAAGCCTTAAACAACAACGTTAATAATCCTGTTTTCGTTAAGCTAATTATACTCCGCATTAACATTTTTGTCAATATTTTCCGGGGCAATTTTTTGTATTTAAAGGGACATTTTTATGAAAAATCACTGTTTCAAAAGCATATCAATTTGTATATATTGTATATAGTATCTGATATATATTTTGTATAAAAAATTATTTTCACATAAACCGGCAGTTTTGTTATGTTTTTGAATACATACTATTGACAAGGTAAACAAATATGAGTTATAATAGTATTGATCGTAATTATTCTCAGAATATCTGAAACCCAGAATCAACAGGAGTTAAAATGAAAGAAAAGGAAAATCCGGATAAGGATAAGGGAAAAAGGGATAAAAAACCGGGGATCATAGAAACTGTCCGCATGATAAACAACAACGACGAGCTTGAAAGGCAGGAACGTCTTGAAAAGCAGATTGAAACAAACCGTGAAAAATACGGGAAACAGCTTGCGGAGGAAAAGATAGAGCTGCTCAAGGTCAGGCAGGGTGTCATTGATGAGTCTGAAAAGCTTGCCGCCGGAGAGACTGCTGCAAGGAAATATACTCCATGGGAAAAAATTAAAAATTTCATATATCACAACAAATGGTGGCTTGGTATCGCCTCTTTTCTTGTGCTCATGGCAGCCTTTCTTATCTACGATACGCTGACTACTATCCGCTCAGACGTGAGAGTAATGTTTCTCTCAGACAATGATGAGCTGGAAGCTCACAACGAACAGATAAAGGAATTTTTCGATTCCCTCGTCATCGACTACAATGACGACGGCAGGAACTATGTTGACGTGGTCAGCATACCTATATCCCATGATCAGGAAAAAAATATCAGCAGCGCTGTGGGATATGAGAACAGCCTGACCAATCTTTCCACCCAGTTCCAGCTTGGAGAATGTATGCTGCTGCTTGCTGATTCTGCTGTTGACGAGCTTATTGAACCGGAAACTACCCTTGAGGACCTTGAGGTATATTTCCCGGACAGTCCTTATGTTGAAGGCTGCAAATTCTATCTTAAAGATACCGGATTTGCAAAGCTTATCGGATGCGACGAAGATGCCGTTCCCGATGATCTGTACCTTGCGGTAAGAAAGGTTTCCTCCAATCTTAGTTCGGAGGAAACGAATCAGACCAACCACGACAATGCCGTGGAGACGCTTAAAAGTGTCGCAAGAAAATTAACTTAATTAAGAGGAGAAGAGAATGAGTAAATACTGTATGCAATGCGGAAAAGAGATCGAGGACAATTCAAAGCACTGCCCCTTCTGCGGTTCACTGCAGGATGCCGGCTTTGAGGAATACAATAAATCTGCGAAAAAAAAGAGTCCGGGCGGTGCCCTTGTTCCGATAGTGGCGGTGTGTGCCGCAGCACTGGCTGTGGGAATCGTAGTGCTGAATCTGACCGTATTAAACAAGGGCTATGAAAAGCCCATAGACAATCTTTTGAAGGCTATGGAAACCGGTGACGGCGATTATCTTGAGGATGTACTCCCCGACTACGTGTACGATGACGACGGGGACTTCGACAAGCTTGCAACAAGTCTGCAGGCGGGTCTGGGACTTATTTACGGCGATGATCTTGACATTTCCTATGATGTGACTAAAAAGAAGGATATCTCCGACGAAAAGCTTAAAAAACTCGAGGAGAGTATCGAAAGCAGCTATGACGAAAGTGTAAACGTTTCCGGAGGATATGAGCTTGATGTCGATATCTCCATCGAAGGCGACAAGCGTGAAGACACGAACTCAATGACCCTTAAAGTATACAAGATCGACGGCGACTGGTGTATTACGGAAGATATTTCAAGCATGTTATTTTGACGCATAAATACAAATTGAGCAGCCCATCCGGGCTGCTTTTTTTATAAATATTTTGTACCGTCAATTACTCTACAGTAAGTATATCCGTAAATCCGGTGATATCAAAGACCTCCATAATGCTGTCGTTAACGTTAGTAACCTTCATAGAGCCTTGTGTGTTCATTTGCTTCTGTGCCTTTAAGAGAACACGGAGTCCGGCGGATGATATGTAATCAAGTGCATTCATATCAACAGTGAGATTCTTAATTCCGGCGAGGCATTCACCGATCTCAGCCTCAAGCTGCGGCGCAGTTGAAGTATCAAGCCTGCCCTCAAGAGAAATAACAAGGTTTTCACCGTTTTTTTTCTTTTCAATTTTCATAAATCATACTTCCTTTCCATTTTGGTGGGTCAGATATATTCAACCTGATACATTCTATATTATACCGTATTTTTCCGGTACCGTCAAGCTCTTTACTGCATTTATATACAAAAAGCGGACAGATTTCTCTGCCCGCTTTGTTTATGAATTTTCTCTGATTAGAGATCTTCGTTTCCTTCGCCTGATTCGAAATCAGAAGGTACTTCTACATCAGCATCACTTGTTGTGATGATGTCTTCAACGTCGAATTTAACGATCTCCATTTCAGCTTCTTCATAAAACTTCTTCATTTCTATAACCTCCTATCTGTATAATTGATAATTACACATATCAGTTAATAGCTGTAGATGTAACCAGATCAGTGTATACAGTTACATTATTACCGCTTGCATCAACATATGTTACATAGAACACGCCTGTTACTGTAGCATTAGGAGATGACTTGAGGTTAAGTGTAAGGTCATAAGAACCTGATCTGCTTGTAAGTCCTGTAGACTTCATTCTGATGTCAGAACCATCTACTGTGTCAAGTGAAAGATTTGTCTTACCAGTTGCAGAATATACGAAACCTGTATCAACGATTCTTACAGCTTCATCAGCCATTGCCCATCTTCCTGAGAGAACAACTCTCTGGTAGCTGTCAACGATTGATCTGCTTGATGTAAGAGTATATGTTGTCTCTGCAACGAGCTCTTCATCGCCTTCGTACTTAGGAATGATTGTAAGGTTATCCTTAACTGTGAAGTATTCAGTAATTCTCTTACTTACAAGAACATCATCAATATACCAGCCTGAGAAGAACTTATCTCCGCTCTTTTCGTCAGCTGTAAGTGCAACGCTCGCACCGTATTCAAAGCCTTCGCCGTCTGCAGCATTCTTATCTGCGTTTTCTCCGAGAACAAATCTTCCGCCTGCGCCGATTGTGATCTTGAGACCTGTTATCTTGTTAAAGATTGGTACGAGAATACCGCTTGCAGAAAGAAGCTTGGTCTGTACACGAACATTAGGAGCATCTGAGTATGCCCAGCCGCCGAATACGTTACCTTCCATTGCCGGATCATCTGGCTGGAAGCCTGCTGCGCTCTTGTTTGTTGTTTCGCCGTATGCCAGATCGTTGTCACCGTTTCTGAATACAATATAATATTCACCAACAGATGCACCACTAGGCTCTGAGTAAGTATTAAGAGTGAAGCTGTCAGCAGCCTTAACCTCAAACTTGTATGCTTCTACATCACCACTATCGCTTTCAGTAAAACCGCTATCTTCAAGCTTTACATTATAAGCATGTGATTTGCCAAACCTATCTGTGAATGACATGAATGACTTACTACCAAGGTTAGTTGGCCAGATGTAAACTACTTCACCGATAACAAACTTAGGTGTTGCACCGTTTGTAAGATCCTTTTTCTGGGTCTGAGTGATTGTTGACCTATATGAGATCTCAGCAGGAAGCTTGATCTGAACTGTTGCATTCTGTTCAAATGCAGCATAGAAACTTGTTGAACCGTCAGTAATTGCCTTTGTAAGGATTACGTCTGTTGAAACAGGTGTTGCATCATCTGCCGGTGTTGCGGATGCATACCAGCCAGCGAATGAATAACCCTGCTTGGGTTCTGCAACGAAGCTTACTTCTTCGCCGACCTTGCCAACCTGAGTTGCAGCTGTTCCGTTGCCATCAATCTTCTTGCCTTCTGAATCCAGTGCATAAACTGCACCATTAGCGGAAGATGCTGTAACAAGATTTACTGTTACGGATGAACCAGCCTTGTTGTTTTCCTTGTCTGCTACAACTGCTTCAAATGTGTCTAAAAGACCTTCGAATGCTGCCTGCTGAGCGTCTGTCTTAGCAAGGAGAATGCTTTCAGCAGCTGAAAATGATTTATTAACTCCATCTGCAGTCTTGATGTCATAAGCTAAAACGTCATTTACAGCCTTTGTAAGGGATACGATATAAGCGCTTCTGTAGCTGTTTACGAGAGCATTAATCTTTGCACTACTGCTTGCTGCCCATCCTCTTGCGTCAGCGAGAACAGCAGGGTTTACAGTACCGCAGCCGTCAAGACAGTAAACAGGATCTACATCTCCGGACTTTGTAAAGTCATGTTCTTCTGCCGGGAGGTTGCAAGCACTGCTTCCGTCTGTCACATTTGCACAGATATGCTCACCTACACTATCTGTATTAAGTGTAAGATCGTGTTCGAGAGTTTCCTTACCGCATACGCATACTTCTGCGTAATTAACAAAACCTCTAGGATCAGCAGAGTCTGCGTTGCTGTCGAATACAGGAGTATGTGTTTTGATTGAAGTACAGCCAGCGATCTCACAGTTGTATGTATTATCATACAGGTGACCAACTGTCTTGCCGCAAAGCTTACATGTATGTGACTTGTTGTCTGATGAGAGGGTTATATCTTTATTGTCGAATACATTGGAAGCATTATTAGCATCTTTATATTCAAGATGTCTTGACATACCGCAAACCTGGCAGATACATACCTGGTCTGTGTCTGCTTCGCCGTATTCGTGTGTGTAGTCTACATAACCGCATGCACAGATGTGCTTGTAAGTTTCAGTTGCAGAGTCATATACACCTACATATTCATGCAGTCCAGCATCTGAAGATGTTGCACCGCATACTGCACACTGGTGATATTTCTTGCCCGGAACCGGTTCCCATGTATGGAGGTCGGTAGCTCCGCAGCGAGGATCTGTACAGTTACAGTTGTCATCAAGTACATGCTCATGACCTTCGATTGCACCGCATTCACAGATACCTGTTTCCGGATCATATTCATGCTCTGTGCTTTCCTTGCCGCATGCACAGTAGTGCTTCTGGTTTTCATAAAT
>JBJEQU010000153.1:0-3280 GCA_051881935.1 Porcipelethomonas sp.
CCGTTGTCGATAAGTGCGTCAACAGCTTCCTGAAGCATTCTCTTTTCGTTTCTTATAATAATGTCCGGCGCCTCAAGCTCAAGCATTTTCTGAAGGCGGTTATTTCTGTTGATAACACGTCTGTAGAGGTCATTCAAGTCGGAGGTAGCATAGCGTCCGCCGTCCAGCATTACCATAGGACGGATATCCGGCGGAATTACCGGTATAACATTAAGCACCATCCATTCCGGTTTGTTGCCGGAAAGTCTGAAAGCTTCGATGATCTCCAGTCTCTTTAAAAGCTTTATTTTCTTCTGACCGGAAGGAAGTCCCTTAAGTTCTTCCTTGAGGTCATCGGAAACTACCTCTATATTGTTTCTCCATTCAACGTCAACCTCGGAAAATGCCTTGCATTCATCGCAGTCACATGTCAGCGGAGAATGTGTACAGGTAACTTTTTTACCGTCCAATGAAACCTTTCCGGAGTTGACAAGTCTTCTCTTGAAGGCATCGTATCTTTCCGGATCATATTCTGCAAGAAGCTTCTGGATAGCCTCTGCACCCATTTCAGCAACAAATTCATCGCCGTATTTTTCCCTTGCGTCAAGGTATTCCTTTTCAGAAAGGAGCTGTTTTTTCACAAGCTCACCGGTATTGCCCGGATCAAGAACTATATATTTTGTAAAATAGAGGATCTCTTCAAGACGCTTCTGGGATATTTCAAGCACCTGTCCTATTCTTGAGGGGGTACCCTTGAAATACCAGATGTGGGAAACCGGAGCAGCAAGCTCGATATGTCCCATTCTTTCACGTCTTACCTTTGCCCTTGTGACCTCAACTCCGCAGCGGTCACATATTTTGCCCTTGAAACGGATCTTCTTGAACTTGCCACAGTGACATTCCCAGTCCTTTGTAGGTCCGAATATCCTTTCGCAGAAAAGACCGTCCCTTTCAGGCTTCTGGGTTCTGTAATTTATTGTTTCAGGTCTTTCAACAACACCGTATGACCAGCTTCTTATCTGTTCAGGTGATGCAAGACCGATCTTAATTGAATCAAATGTATTGAATTCCAAACCTTTACCTCCTCGTCAGTATTACGACAGCCCGGGGCAGGGAGCCTTTCTCCCCTTCCCATGCGGAATAATTTAGATTTCTTCGTCGTCCATGGACAGATCAAAGCTGAACATATCCTCTGAATCCGAATCACCAAGATCCTCGAGAATCTCATCGTCGTCACTGTCTTCCAGAGTGAAGCCTGCGTCTTCTATTTCTGTATCATTATAAATCTCTGCTTCAGCATTTTCGTCATTGAATGATGCAGGCTGAGGTATAATATTATCATCTTCGTCAAATGACTGCTTGAGATCTATCTCATTCTGATTTTCGTCAAGAACTCTGACATCAAGGCAAAGAGACTGAAGCTCCTTGATAAGAACCTTGAAGGATTCCGGAATACCCGGCTTAGGAACATTCTGTCCCTTTACGATAGCTTCGTATGTGTTTACACGTCCCACTGTATCATCCGATTTGACAGTAAGGATCTCCTGGAGCGTATAAGCCGCACCGTAAGCCTCCAGCGCCCAGACTTCCATCTCTCCGAAACGCTGACCGCCGAACTGTGCCTTACCGCCCAGAGGCTGCTGAGTAACCAGCGAGTAAGGACCAACTGAACGGGCATGGATCTTATCGTCAACCAGGTGGTGAAGCTTGAGGTAGTACATGTAGCCTACTGTTACACGGTTGTCGAACTGTTCACCGGTACGTCCGTCATAGAGGACAGTCTTTCCGTCCTCGTCCATTCCTGCTGCCCTGAAGCATGCTCTGATGTCATCCTCATGAGCGCCGTCGAATACAGGAGTCATTACATGCCAGCCAAGAGCCTTTGCAGCCATGCCCAGATGAACCTCAAGCACCTGACCGATATTCATACGTGAAGGAACGCCCAGAGGGTTAAGAACGATATCCAGCGGTGTGCCGTCCGGCAGGAAGGGCATATCCTCCTGAGGGAGAATTCTCGAAACGACACCCTTGTTTCCGTGGCGTCCGGCCATCTTGTCACCCACGGAGATCTTTCTCTTCTGTGCAATGTAGCAGCGAACCAGCATGTTTACGCCGGGGCTGAGCTCGTCACAGTTGTCCCTTGTGAATATCTTGACGTCAACAATAACGCCGGATTCACCGTGAGGAACTTTAAGTGAATTATCCCTGACTTCCCTTGCCTTTTCACCGAAGATAGCTCTTAAAAGTCTTTCCTCGGCTGTAAGCTCTGTTTCACCCTTAGGAGTAACCTTGCCAACAAGGATATCACCTGCGTGAACCTCCGCACCGATTCTTATAATACCGTTTTCGTCAAGGTCTTTGAGAGCATCGTCACCCACATTCGGGATATCTCTTGTGATCTCTTCCGGACCGAGCTTTGTATCACGGCATTCGATCTCGTATTCTTCAATATGAATAGATGTAAATACATCATTTTTAACTAAGTTTTCATTAAGCAGTACGGCATCCTCGTAGTTATAACCTTCCCATGTCATAAAGCCGATGAGGGCATTTTTACCAAGAGAGATCTCGCCGTCTGCCGTTGCAGGACCGTCTGCAAGAACCTGACCTGCTTCAACCTTTTCGCCCTTGTCAACGATAGGACGCTGGTTTACACAGGTACCCTGATTTGAGCGCTTGAACTTTGTAAGACGGTATTTCATTTCTGTTCCGTCGTCAGATTTTACTACGACCTCGTCCGCACTTACAGACTCAACCACACCGCTTGTCTTTGATATAATGCAGACGCCCGAGTCAACAGCCGCCTTGTATTCCATACCTGTTCCGACAAAAGGTCTTTCCGTTTTGAGAAGCGGCACTGCCTGACGCTGCATGTTGGCACCCATAAGTGCACGGTTGGCGTCATCGTTTTCGAGGAACGGGATCATTGCAGTAGCAACAGAAACAACCATCTTAGGGGATACGTCCATGTAATCGACCAGATCCCTGTCGCACTCGAGGATCTTGTCACGGTATCTTGCGTTTACCTTAGGTCTTGCAAGCTTTCCGTCCTCGGTAAGCGGCTCGTTTGCCTGAGCTACGATAAAGTTATCCTCAACGTCAGCCGTCATGTAAACTACTTCGTTTGTTACAACGCCTGTTTCCTTATCCACTTTTCTGTAAGGAGCCTCAATAAAGCCGTATTCATTTATTCTTGCAAAGGTGGCAAGATAAGAGATAAGACCGATGTTAGGACCTTCAGGGGTTTCGATAGGACACATTCTTCCGTAGTGGGAGTAGTGTACGTCACGAACCTCAAATC
>JBJEQU010000154.1:0-3251 GCA_051881935.1 Porcipelethomonas sp.
CTGTATCCCTTCGGATACGGTCTTACTTACGGAAAAATTGTTTGCACATCGGTTGGATATAAGGACGGGAAGGCTGTTGTGACCGCCGAAAACATTGGCAATAATTCGACAGAGGACGTTATTCAGCTTTATATTAAGGACTACTGCTTATCGGCATAATATAATAATGAAGAATCATATTTTATTCCGAATAAACCTCTTTTGCCATACGGAATGCTGCCCATGCCTTGGGCCAGCCGACATAAAATGCCGCATGAGTGATGATCTCAGCTATCTCATCAGCAGTAACTCCATTGTTTTTGGCACTGATGATGTGATACTTGAATGATGTATCAACAAGTCCCTGTGCAATAAGTGCCGTGACAGTTACAATGCTTCTGTCACGAAGAGAAAGTTTATCCTCTCTTGACCATATTTCGCCAAAAAGTATGTCGTCATTCAGTTCGGCAAATTTTGGAGCAAAATCTCCAAGCTGATCTCTGCCTGCTGTTTGTTTTACCATTTTCAATTCCTCCATTCTTAATTTACAAGCGATAATTCGAGTGTATCTATCCATTCTGATATGCTTTGCTCTGATGCTGTTGCTTCAAAACGTTTTCCTGCAAGCTGATTTCCGATAGGTACGCCAAGCTTCGCTATATTTGTTTCACTTTCTGCAATATCGCTGCTTCCCGATGTGCAGAAAGGAATTACTGTTTTGTCAGAAAAATCATAGCTTTCAAGAAAGGTATCAATGATACGGGGTTCTTCTCCCCACCATATGGGATATCCCAGAAATACTATATCATAATTTTCCATGTTTTCAATGTTTCCTGCAATTTCAGTGCGAAATGTTTTATCATTCTGTTCCCTGTTTGCACGGCAACTGTCATTTGTATAGTCAAGGTCTTCTTTTGTGTAAGGAACCGATGCTTCGATTTTAAAAGTATCAGCACCGGTTATGGTTATAATTTTACTGGCAACCTTTTCTGTGTTACCTGTGGCAGAAAAATATGCAATCAGAATGTCATTATCTACAGAATCTTCAGTCGAATTTTCATCTTTTTCAGTATTAACATCTATGGAAGATTCTTTCGCTGAGGTTTCTGAGATATTAGCATTATCCGAAACGCTTGATTCATCTGAAACGCCATTACCGGAACAAGATGTAAGAATAAAAAGAAAAACCGTACTTATTAAAAGCAAAAAATTCTTTTTCATTAGATCCACCTCAGATATTCATACTTTTTACCCACTTTTCCAGTTCAGAAACGGAAGGGTTTCCGTTCAGAATTTTTCCTTCTTTGATGACAGTATCATTTGAAACACTTGGTTTCAGTTCTCTTACTGTATTTCCAAATCCGCTTCCGCCAGACGTTGCAAAAAGTATTATGGTTTTGCCTGAAAAATCATAGTTTTCAAGAAAGGTATTCACTATCGTGGGAGCAACATACCACCATATGGGGAATCCCAGCAGAATAGTGTCATACTTTGAAATATCGGCATTTGTGTCGGCAAGAGCGGGACGGAATGCTTTATCAGACATTTCAATACTGCTTCGTGACTTTTTATTCTGCCAGTTAAGGTCATCATTTGTGTAAGGCTTAGCAGGAATAATTTCATACATATCTGCCTTTGCTGCTTTTGCAAGATTTTTTGCGGTCTTCGCTGTTACTCCGCTTGCGCTGAAATATGCAACCAATACTTTACTCATTGTATTTTCCTCCTTGATCTACTTTGAAACGTCTATTGTTTTGATTACTTTTGCAGGATTTCCTGCTGCAACTGTATTTTTCAGAATATCCCTTGTCACCACCGAACCTGCACCGATAACCGCATTGTCACCGATGGTAACACCGGGAAGAACGGTTGAATTTGAACCTATCCATACATTTTTGCCTATTTTTATCGGCTTTGGGTACATCCCACAGCGTTTTTCAGGTGAAATATCATGGTTTAGAGTTGCCAGTACCACATTATGCCCGATTAAAACATCGTCATCAATAAAAATACCACCCTGATCCTGAAACTTACAGTCTGAATTTACAAACACATTTTTTCCGATGTGAATATTCTTTCCGAAGTCTGAAAAGAACGGCGGAAACAGACTGAATCCTTTATCAATTTCATTGCCTGTCAGTTCAGTCATAAGTCTTCTGATTTCTTCGGGAGTATGGTAACAGTTGTTTATTTTGGAAGTAATTCTTATTGCCTCCTGACTGACCTTATGCATAAACTGATGCAGTTCCGAACCACCCTCAATATACTCGCCGTCATTCAGCCTTTCAATTAATTCTTTAAGATCCATTTTACAAGCTCTCCCGCAAAACAGCAATTACCTCGTCACGATTTAGCACCTTGTATCCGCCTGTCATAATAAGCGTGCTGTCTGCAATGCCTTCTATCATATCCTCAGTAACGCCAAGGTCGGATATGTTCATTACAAGACCTATCTCACGCATATATTTTTCCATTTCCGCAAGTCCCTCGGAAGCGATTTCTTCCTTCGTCTTGCCTGTGGGGTCAACATCCCATACATTTTCCGCATACCTTACAAACTTGTCAAGACCGTAGGGCATTATGTAACGGTAATAGGGCAGAGATACCGCAGAGAGAGTCATTCCGTGAGTAGCGTCGGTGTGAGCACCTACCGCCTGTCCCAGCATATGCACCTCCCAATCGGTGGGTTTTCCCATTGCCACAAGAGTATTCAGCGCCCATGTTGCCGTCCACATAATATTGCTTCTCGCTTCGTAATCGGTGGGATTTTTTACGGCGATACGGGTGCTGTGGATAAGTGAGCGGAGCAGTCCTTCCATGATATAATCGGAAGTATTGTCGTCATCACCGGAGAAATACTGTTCAAGAATGTGGGACATTATATCGAAAAATCCTGCTTTCATCTGATATTCGGGGAGAGTAAAGGTCACTTCAGGATTTAATATTGCAAATTTCGGGAACACATTTTCTCCGAAAACGTGACCTATTTTCAGCTTTTGTGCGTGGTTTGTAATAACCGAGCCGCCGTTCATCTCCGAGCCTGTTCCTACCATTGTCAGAATACAGCCTACGGGAATTATCTTGCAGTCTGGTTCTTGAAATTTTAAGAAATATTTGTCCCAGGGATCGCCCTCGCAGTATGTGGAAATTGAAACTGCCTTTGAATAATCGCAGACAGAGCCGCCGCCCACTGCAAGAATAAAATCAACGTTATTTTCTCTTGCAATTTTGCTGCCCTCGTACAGCTTTTCAACGGTAGGATTAGGCATAAC
>JBJEQU010000155.1:0-3242 GCA_051881935.1 Porcipelethomonas sp.
TGTCCGTTATTTGTCCGTTAATGTTACAAAAACATATGAAAAGTCAGCGTAAGCATTATGCTGTGACTTCCCATAACTTCCCGATTTTACGCAGTTTGCGGGCACTTGCAAAAGTTGCAGGAAACAAGACGCAGAATTCGAATCCTTCTGCCCCTGCCATGTTTAGTGCCTTCAAATGACGCTGTTACGTTGTTTGAGGGCATTTTGCTATATTGTGATGAATTGTGTTACTGTCCGTAAAATATGCTGTTTTTGCCTGTTTTTGTGCACTTTTTTCAGAAAAGTGTCGTAAAACTGTCGTAGAAAAATATGCCGAAAATGGCTTGTTTCCGTATGTTTATGGATAGTGTTATATATTGCATAGATTTGACAAGTATAATGTTTATGTGATATTATTATTTTCATACCCGAATGATAGGAGAGATTAAATGTGGTTGAGCTTGTAGAAATAGGGAAGGAAGATATTAGACAATGTATTGAGATTTATAATGCGGCATTTGGATATAAATTCTGTATTGATAGTCCTAACGATTTTGAACGTAATTATGTTCTTGATAGGTTATCTTCTTTGGAACATTATTTTGCCGAGTGTATTGATAAGGATTGTAAATATGCTTTATGTCTGAAAGATGACACTAAAATAGTGGGATTTATTACTGCGTGGGATATTCTGAGTCCCGATTGGGGGGATTCAATTTATGTTGATACTATTGCAGTTGCTCCCGAATGTCAGAAAAAAGGATATGGCACCACGATGATCAATGAGTTTGTCAGAACGATATCCAAAGATAAAATGATTGTTCTCAATACCAAAAAGAATTTACCTGCGTATGATTTATATAAAAAACTTGGGTTTGTTGAAACAGAATTTGTTACCATGCAGAGATCTCCAATAATTGAGAAGCTTATTGCAGAACTTGAAGAACAGAAAGCGTTGATGAAAAAATTATTGGCTGAGAAAGCAGAACTCCTGCAGAAGAGGAAGAATGAACAACCTTCTGAAAAATGAGATTTTTGTTTTGTATATTTTCTGCTTTACATTAATATTATTTATGCTATAATTGAAAAAATCCATGTTGTTCGAGGGTGATTGAAATGAAAGAAAACACATCGATGACTGATTATCAGTTGAAGTATTATAATAGGTTGCATAAGTTTATCAGAAAACTTTTAAGATTGCTTTCTCCAGAATTACGTGAGGATCTTGAAAAAGAGTATGACGAGATTCTTGATTCTGACAATGACAAATAACAGGAGTAATAGACTTATTAGAATATTTTTTTGATATATCCTAAAATCCCCGGACAATGGGACAATAGAAAGAATAATGCTCACAAATGGCTATATACCGTCATTTGTGAGCTCTTTCAGTCCGGGACAATGGTGGGACAACATCGGACAATAGGGACAATAGAAATTATGCCGCCTTTTGAGCAAAGAACAAGGCAAGGCGTTCAAGCAGTGTACCCTGTTCCTTTATGAACGCCATACGTTCATCTGTGTCGTTATATATGAAGAGATCCCGATAGTACCTGAATTGCTCAAGCTGATGCAGGGACAGCATAAACAGAGGGTGTATGGCGTCCTGTGGTGTCCTGGGAGCATATCTTGTGCGGCAGTCCTCCAGGTAGCGACAGTAGGCAGATAAAAGCCTGTATGCACGTTCCTCCTTTTCTTTACAGTTGACCTTCCTGACAGGCGGAGCTGCGCTGTGGTGCGTTATGTACGCTGGCTTGATGTCATCATGGATAACGATGCCGAAATCCGCTGCAAGGAGGCGGGCTGCGTCTATGGGCGTGCAGCCGAGTATAAGCTGAGTCAGCTTTATAACGTCCCCATGCGCTCCGCAGCTGAAGCAGTGGAAATGGTCACTGTACAGCTTCATACTGGGAGTTCTGTCGGTGTGGGCAGGACAGCTGCACATTCCGTTCCTGACAGTCAGTTCGAAGTGTTCCGCTGCAGTATGTATGTCGATGCGGTCCTTTACTTCTTCAAAGATATTCATATGTATCATTCCTTTCAAAAAAGCCGTACCGGGATAATATATCCGGTACGGCCGAATTGGTTCAGGTCAGTTTTTACTTAGTGTTTCTCACGATATCTGCCGGATCACGGATAACGTCAATTGAAATCGCCTTGAAACCGGTGGCAAGAGATTCTATCGCAGAACGGTGAAGAAAATCACAGTATCTGTAGAGCTGGTCTTTTTCCTCTTTGACCTTTCTGTAGCGGTCGTACAGCTGGGTATTTCTGTGGTCATGCGAAAAGTGCTTGTCTGATTTCTTATCAGGAAGATGATGCTTATAGTAAATCTTTTTCATAGGTATTTATCCTTTCATAATTAGTTATAATTGGTTTTGGACTGTACGGCTATCTTATGTATCGTTTGATAAGACACGCCGTACTCTCTTGCGAGGGCGGATTTATTGCAGCGGCTGTCATTGAGCTTCTCTCTGACCTCAGCAAGCTGTTCGGGTGAGAGCTTGGCAGGTCTGCCGCCCTTGTTTCTGCCCGGAAGGCTGCCGGGAGTTATAGTGTACAGGATATACACTTTGGAGCCGTAGTTTGAGCGGCGTTCCTTTTCCTCAGCGGTGAAACCTCTGGCTGACAGGATATCAACGAATTCTGCAGCTGCCGTATCCGCTGTGTCCGATTCGGTCGTAAGGCTTATATTGAATACCATTGTGCACCTCCTTTCTACTATGTTTACAAAATAGTTTATAAACAGTGATCGTCATGCTTTTTTATTTCATCAGGGTCAATGGGTATCTTGTCCATTTCTTCCCTGATAGAGTCTTCTATTACTGCACATTCTTCAATATTTTTTGCATATTCATCATACCCGTTTTTCCTGCATATTCTTGCACCATAGTTCAGAATAGCGTCAAGCAGGTGCTGAGGGTGCTTGTCAAGAAAACCGCAGTATTTATCATCTATATATCTGATCTTGGCAACACCCAGGCATATATCACGCACAGCGCAGAAAACTGACTTTATCTTTTCGGTGAGTTCGGCTATCTTTGCCTGTGCAGCTTCAAGCAGCGGCTCAAACCTTGCACGAACCGATCTCTCTGTATCTTCCACAGCTTTCTGCAGAGCAGCATCGTGTTCGGAAGTCAGCCTGCAGATCTCCTGCTCATGGGCAGCTTCTGCTTCGGTAAGAGTGTTTCTCAATCGGGTTATCTCTGTATCCTTATTCTTTATGATCGTATATGAACTATTGAGGCGGCGTTCGTCCTGTT
>JBJEQU010000156.1:0-14280 GCA_051881935.1 Porcipelethomonas sp.
CAAGCAGATGTGCGGCAAAGGCGACAGCCGTTAATTGTGCGGTGTTGCCTTAAATATAACATCATGCAGACCTGCACCGGGAAACACAATTGGCTGTTATTATTTAATTGCAAACGAGATCTCAGCGGAAACAGCCTTCTGCCCGTCTACCGTTGCAACAGCCTTCCCCACACCGATAGGGCCCTTGACCTTTATTATTTCCACTTCAAGCTTCAGTGTATCTCCGGGGACTACCTGACGTCTGAATTTAGCCTTGTCTATTCCGGCAAAAAGTCCCAGCTTGCCCTTGTTTTCAGGGAGCGCAAGCATTGCAACACAGCCTGCCTGTGCAAGCATCTCTATCATGAGTACACCGGGAGTTACCGGATGATCCGGGAAATGTCCCTTAAACCAGAAATCTTCTTCTTTGATGTATTTTGTGGCAGTAACCTTTTTCCCCGGCTCTATTTCATTGATCTCGTCTATAAGAAGGAACGGATCACGATGGGGAATTATTTCCATTATCTGCTCTCTATTGTATACTATTTCAGCCATTTTTGCAAGTCTCCCTATATTATTTTATTTTTTATCCTATAATCATTACCGGCTGTTCAAATTCAAGTGGACTGCCGTTTTCAACCAGTATCTCCCTGACAACGCCGTCAAATTCGCTTGTAACTTCATTCATAAGCTTCATGGATTCGATTATCATGATAACATCGCCTTTTTTAACCTGTTTTCCGACGGTTACAAAAGGTTCTTTATCCGGACCCGGGGCAGCATAATATGTTCCCACAATAGGTGCTTTTACTACGTTGCCCTCAGCCGCTGATACACTGCTTTCAGCAGCTGCCTGATCGGAAGCTGCTGCCGAAGCCGCCTGTGAAACCATATTCATAACAGGGGGCATTGGCGGCATTACGGCGGCCTTTGTTTCCTTTTCGATGGTGATCTCGCCTTTTTCATCGGCGATTTTTATCTTTGAAAGACTGCCGTTATTAACCTTGTCGGCGAGTTTTTCTATTTCATTTAATGTAAGATTACATGCAATTATTTTATCGCTCATTGTAAGTTTCTCCTTCAGTCGGTAATCTTCTTCATACAGATCGTGGCATTATGTCCGCCGAATCCGAGAGAATTTGAAAGTGCTGCATTTACGGGTATTTCAACGCTGCCGTCTGTACAATAATCCAGATCGCATTCCTCATCAGGAGTCTTGTAATTTATTGTCTGATGAATAAAGTTGTTCTTTACGCTGAGAGCTGTTACAACAGCTTCAACGCCGCCTGCTGCACCCAAAAGGTGTCCTATCATGGACTTTGTCGAGTTTATCTTGACGCTGCCTGCGGCATCGCCCAGAGCTTTTTTGACAGCCTTTGTTTCATACTTGTCGTTAAGACCTGTCGATGTACCGTGTGCATTGATATATGTTATATCCTCAGGTCTGAGTCCTGCTTCTTTAATTGAATATTCCATTGCATGTGCTGCGGCTTCACCCTCCGGATCGGGGGATGTAATATGATATGCGTCGCCGGAAGCGCCGTAGCCTGCAATTTCAGCGTATATACGTGCCCCTCTTGCCTTTGCATGTTCATATTCCTCAAGAACAAGAATGCCTGAACCCTCGCCTAAAACAAAACCGTCTCTGTTCTTGTCGAAAGGCTTTGAAGCGTCCATCGGGTCTTCAGCCTTTGTAAGGGCATGCATCGTTGCAAATCCGCCCAGCACAAATTTTGTCACTGTGCTTTCAGAGCCTCCGCACACAGCCGCTGTCAGATATCCGTCCTTGACTTTTCTGAATGCTTCGCCGATTGCGTGAGTTCCGGAAGAACATGCCGTCGTTGTACAGAAATTGTCGCCTTTAAAGCCCAGCTTTATAGCAACCTCTCCGGCTGCCATATTGGCAATCATCATTGGCACAAAGAAAGGAGAGATTTTTGTGGCTCCCTTGTCAAGCATTTTCTGGTACTGCTGCTCGATAAATTCAATGCCGCCGATACCAACGCCTATCATTACGCCTACTTCATAAGGGGAGATATCACTGAAATCTGTTCCGCAGTCCTTTAACGCTTCTGATGCGGCAGAAATAGCATACTGTGTATGAAGCTGCATGTTGCGAAGCTCTTTCTTCTCCATGCGGCCGCATTCAAGGGCGTCATAGTCCTTTACCTGACCGGCAACATGAATGCCGATATCTGATGCGTCAAACTTTTCAATTTTTGATATTCCGCATTTTCCCTGCTTTATATTTTCCCAGAAATCATGAACATTGTTTCCGAGAGGATTTACTGTTCCGAGTCCTGTAATAACAACTCTTCTGCTCATTGTATTTTCCTTTCACTAACATATTTGTATAATCACATCGAAAGTCCGCCGGATATCTCAATAACCTGTCCTGTAACATAGCTTGCGTCCTCAGATACAAGGAATGACACAACACCTGCAATTTCTTCCGGGAGTCCGTAACGCTTCATTGCAATAAGCTGAAGCATTGCATTTCTCTGTTCCTCTGTAAGCTTGTCGGTCATAGGAGTCTTGATAAATCCCGGCGCAACGGCGTTTACATTTATATTTCTTGAGCCAAGTTCCTTGGCTATTGTCTTTGTCATGCCGATTATTGCCGCCTTTGAAGCTGAATAATTCACCTGTCCCGGATTGCCATAAAGACCGGCAACAGAGGCAAGATTTACTATCTTTCCGCTTCTCTGCTTCATCATTATCTTTCCGGCAAGCTTCATCATATTGAAAACGCTCTTCTGGTTTACATTTATGACCATGTCGTACTGTTCTTCTGACATTCTTGCCATAAGACCGTCCCTTGTGATCCCGGCGTTGTTTATGAGAACATTGAGTCCGCCGAGCTTTTCCTTAACGGCATTTACCATTTCCTCGCACTGTCCGTAATCTGAAACGTCAGCACAGAAATATTCGCACTTAACACCTGTTTCTTTTATTTTTTCTATTATATCGTTATTTTCGAACATGCCCTCATTCAGATCGTTAAGGGCAATATCAAAGCCGTCCTTTGCAAGTCTCAGTGCAATTGCCGCACCGATTCCTCTTGACGAACCTGTAATTAATGCTACTGCCATTTTGTTACCTCCTGTTTATTTTCTTATACCATAAATGATACTCATGAGAGTGTCATAATCTGTTATGTTTTTATAAATCATCTGTTTTCTGCCGTCCGGCAAAAGAACCTTTACACCATTTCTGTTTTCTTTAAGCAAGGTCAGTTCTCTGACTTTACATACCAGAATTCTTTTGTTTTCAACCCCGCCGTCAAGAATTTTTTTCAGTGTGTAATGGTCATTTAAAAAATCCATTGCACCGTCCTGTGCATTCACAATTCTTCTCATACCACGGCTGGAAGTATCCGAATGTGACCTTGGAACAACTGCAGTTACATTATAAAGTACCCCCTTATAATACGCCCAGCCTGTAAAATTCCTCATGAATCTTCCTGATTCTTTTATGCCGACCATGCTGATAAAGACCACGCACAGCAGGAACATCGTAAATACCGCAGCTGCTGATATTTCTGCCGCCAGTGACGTGCTCTTTATGACTGTGTCACGGTTTTCCTCCGAATCCTTTCCTATAAAAAAGAACAGCGGAACCATTGAGAGCATGAGCAGCAAAAGGGCAGGAATCATTCTGACAAGAACCTTTTTAGCCGCTTCATTTCTTGAAACAAACGGGTATCTGAAAACCTGTATCATCTTTATTTGTTCAGCAGTTTTTCAGCCTGCCCGAACATTTCTTCGATTATTTCCTTACATGGCTTTACATCCTTTACCATTCCGGCAATAAGTCCGCAGAGGAATGAACCCTCATCAAGATTGCCGTCCTGAACAGCCTTTCTCAGCGAGCCGAGAGTGATCTCCTCAAATTCATCAGGAGTAATAGAACCGCTCATCTCCCCGGAAGCAAGTTTTTTTGCAAACTTTGTCCTGACGTTTCTGCACGGATGACCGGTAGTTCTGCCGGTTACCACATTATCTGTATCCTTTGCGTCAACAACCAGCTGCTTATAGGTCGGGTGGATCTGGCATTCCTCTGACGCTAAAAATCTCGTTCCGACCTGAACTCCCTCAGCTCCCAGCATAAAGGATGCTGCGATTCCTCTTCCGTCTGCGATTCCGCCTGCCGCAATTACAGGGATCTCCACAGCGTCGGCAACCTGCGGCACAAGACACATTGTGGTATTTTCGCCGATGTGTCCGCCGGATTCTGTTCCCTCTGCAACGACTGCGTCAGCGCCTGCCCTCTCCATTCTCTTTGCAAGAGCAACTGACGGAATTACAGGTATGACCTTTGTTCCTGCTTCCTTCCATGCAGCCATAAACTTTCCGGGATTTCCTGCACCGGTCGTAACAACAGGAACCTTTTCGTCAATGACAAGCTGTGCAAGATCTTCAGCGTTAGGACTCATAAGCATTATGTTAACGCCGAAAGGCTTGTCTGTAAGCTCCTTTGCCTTTCTTATCTGGTCACGGAGATAGTCGATCGGCGCTGAGCCTCCTGCAATAAGACCTAACCCCCCTGCATTTGAAACAGCAGCGGCGAGAGTGCTCTCAGCGATCCATGCCATACCTCCCTGAATAATGGGATATTTTATTCCGAGTAATTCGGTAATGCGAGTTGTCATAATAAATGTCCTTTCCTGCCGCTTCTGAAACGGCGTGGGTATATTATACTAATCACATATTAACCTGTTGAAAGTTTCTCCGCTATCATTTCGTCACTCTGCGTTGCCCACCCTTGACAGGCGACAGCCTGCCTGCGGATGGTCGCCTTGACTGACAAAATGCTATCAGGAAACTTCTTTCAGCAGAACGATAAGGGGTTAGTATTAAATTTCCAGAATAATAGCTCCGAAGGTAAGACCTGCACCAAAGCCTACCAGTCCCACCTTGCTGCCGCTTTTGATCCTTCCGCTTCTCAGAGCTTCATCAAGGGCAATGGGGATAGAAGCGCTTGACGTATTTGCATGCCTGTCAAGATTGATTATAAACTTATCCATAGAGATCCCCAGATTCTTGGCGGCAGTTTCGATTATTCTTACGTTTGCCTGATGCGGGATAATGGCATCCAGCTGGTTTAGGTCAAAGCCGATCTTTTCCGCTGCCTTATTGAGGGCATTGGGGAGTGCTCTGGTAGCAAACTTGTAAACCTCTCTGCCGTCCTGATAGAGATAATGGGAATTTGATTCAGGGAATCCGTCATCAACCCTGCTGTTTCCCGACATAAATGCATTTGCCGGCGGGATCGAACGTGCAAAAAGATATTTTGCCCCTGTTCCGTCAGCTCCCAGATAACTCGAATAAAGAGTATCCTCGGCACGTTCTACAACCATAGCTGCTGCGCCGTCTCCGAAGAGGACGCAGGTGCTTCTGTCACTGTAATCTGTGATCTTGGTAAGGTTTTCGTTTGCAATTACAAGAGCATATTTTATGTTGTCATCAGTCTGGAGGTATCTTTTAGCCATATCGATCGCATATACACAGCCGGCACATGCACAGTTAACGTCTATTGTCATGGCGTTTACTGCACCCAGCTTCCCCTGAATAACACATGCCATTGACGGCGTATAATAATCCGGTGAAACACTGGTGTCTATGATAACACCGATATCCTCCGGGGATATACCGGCATCTGCTATGGCTTCCTTTGCTGCCATAAGTCCCATGTACCATGTAGGTTCGCCGTCAGACACATATCTTTCGGACATACCGGTGCGGGTTTTAATCCACTCGTCGCTGGTATCCACGATTTTTGTAAAGTCATCATTTACGACCTTTTTCTTAGGCAGATATCCGCCCGTACCTAAAAATTTAATTCCGTGCAAAAAAATTCCTCCTGACAATTGTTTTTGATTGAATTTTATGGTATAGTAGATATAAGAGAATATACTGCTGAGCCATAAACGTATCGTTTCTATTATAGTATATTTTTTTGTGTTTTGCAATGTAATAATTGATTTTTGCAGGACATTTTTTCAAATCATTACAGTTTGCACAAAAAACAACTTTTCGTTTTGTGCAAATACACATCAATAAAAGAAAGAGGTTTTTAATTATGACAGCATTTTTATTTTCAGGACAGGGTTCACAGTATCCGGGCATGGGAAAAGAGCTTCTTGAGGCAAATCCCGAATTTGAGTATATTTTTGAAAAAGCATCAGAAATTTTAGGCTATGACCTGAAAAAAGTAATGTTTGAGGGAAGCGAGGAGGAACTTGCCCGGACCTGCAACTCACAGCCGGCTATTATGGCAATGTCCCTTCTCTGCTTTGAAACTGCAAAGAAAAACGGCATAGGCTTTGACGCCGCTGCCGGACATTCCCTCGGCGAATATGCTGCGATGACTGCATCGGGGATGCTCTCTCTGGAGGACGGATTTAAGGTTATCAAAGCAAGAGCTGCTGCAATGGACAAGGCAGGCAGAGAAACCGAGGGCGCAATGTATGCAATAATGAAAATGACTCCTGAGGAAATTGAAAAGGTATGTGCTGAGACGGAAGGATATGTTGTTCCGGTAAATTACAATTCCCCTGTACAGACGGTAATTGCCGGAGAAAAAGCTGCCTGCGAAAGAGCTGCCGCTGCGTTTGCTGAAAAAGGTGCAAGAGCAGTTCAGCTCAAGGTTTCTGCCGCTTTCCATTCAAAGCTTATGGAGGGGGCTTCAAAGGAGTTTTATGACAGCATAAAGGATATTAAGTTTAATAAGCCTTCCGTACCGTTCTATTCAAATGTGACCGGGGCGGAACTTACTGATTTTTCAGACATGCCGTCCCTCCTTGCAAAGCATATGGTATCTCCAGTCCGTTTTACGGCTGAGCTTGACGCTATGACAAGGGCAGGCATAGATAAATTTATAGAGCTTGGACCAAACAAAGTATTGACAGGACTTGTAAAGAAAACAATAAAGGGTGCTGATGCAAAAAATATTGAAAATCTCAAAACTCTTGAAGCAGCACTTGCATAAGAAAATTTATGGGGAGGTGTGGCTGTGTACTCTGTTCTGATGTCGGTCTATAAAAAGGAACTGCCTGAAAATCTGCGTGAAAGCGTGGAAAGCATGATGAACCAGACTGTACCTCCCGGAGATTTTGTCCTCTACTGTGACGGCAGGCTTACTGACGAGCTTTATCTTGAGACAGAACGGCTTAAACAGCGTTATCCTGTCCTTAATGTTATATATGATAACGTTAATCGGGGACTTGGGAAAGCACTGGCTGCCGGACTGGATCACTGCAAAAATGATATTGTCGCAAGAATGGACAGCGATGATATTGCAAAGCCGGAAAGGATGGCTCTGCAGCTTGCTGCATTCAAAAAATACGGTGCAGATATAGTAAGCGGCACTGTTGAGGAATTTTCCGGAGATATTTCAAATATTACCGGCATTAAGGAGCTTCCCGAAACTGACAGTGAAATAAAAATTTACGCAAGACGCAGGAACCCTTTCAATCATCCCTGCGTATGCTTCAGAAAGCAGCAGGTATATATGGCAGGGGGGTATGAGCACTGCCCATATTTTGAGGACTACTGGCTGTGGGTGCGCATGCTGCTGAACGGCTGCAAGGGCTATAATGTCCGTGAAAGTGTGCTCTATATGAGGAGCGGTTCGGAGCTGTACAAAAGACGGGGAGGACTTTCATACACCGCCGACGCCCTGCGTTTCAGGAAGAAAATGAGGGCGGCAGGAGGCTGCGGCAGGACGGATTTTATCACAGCCTGTGCCGCACACATAGCATTCGGGATAATTCCCAATAAAATGAGAATGTTTTTATATTCAAAAATACTGAGGAAATAAAAATGGGATTACTTCAAAAGGTGCCGAGAAGGGCGTGGAGCTTTTTAAATATTATAAATAGGCTTGTTCCAAAAAACGGAAGATATATTTTTCTGTATTCAAATCTGGGTTTCCGGGACAATGTCAGGGCTGTCTTTGACCATCTTATAGAGCATGGATACAACAAAAAATACAAAATTATTGTCAGCATCAACGACTGGGAAAAATACGCCGAAACCAATGAAAAAAATGTAAAATATATCAGCAATACGAGGGGGCTTTTCAGCTTTTTCCGCAGTAAATATTGCTATTACTGCTTTGGAAAATATCCGGTAAAGCCGTCGAAAAACCAGGTTGTCTTCAATCTCTGGCACGGTATGCCTCTCAAGCGTGTCGGAAACATGGTAAAGGGGCATGAAAAGACCAGCTATAATTACTTTACTCATCTTTTGTGTACATCCGAATTTTTCCGGGACATTATGAAAAAATCCTTTAACGCCTCCGACAAACAGATTTTTATATGCGGTCAGCCGAGAACGGACGAAATGCTGGCTCCGATTCCGGCAGAGGATGAAATGACAGCAAAGGCTGAACTGCTGGGATATGACAACAGGTTTTCTAAAATGATACTCTGGCTCCCTACATTCCGTGAAGACAGCGGGACAGAACTTGACATACTTTCAGAAGTCCAGCTTGCAAAGCTTGATAAAATGCTGGGAGAAAGCGGATGGGCAATGCTTGTAAAGCTTCATCCCCTGTCTTCGGCAGAACCGCATAAATGCGGAAACTATGAGCATATAAGCATTATCGGCAATGAAGAGCTTGAGGATGCGCTTATAGGATTTTATCCGCTTATTGGTATGTCCTCATGTCTTATAACGGATTATTCCTCTGTCTATTTTGATTATATGCTGCTGGATCGTCCTATAGGCTTTGCCATATCCGATATTGAAAGCTATGGCAGCGGCAGAGGATTTGTTTTCGACGATCCGCTGACCATGATGCCGGGAGATATTATAAGAAACGGCGATGAGTTCCTGCGGTTTGTGAGCAGGATCATTGAGGGAAAGGATGACTTTGTAAATTACAGGAGGAAGCTTTCCGCACAGTTCAATAAATACTGCGACGACAAAAACTGCCAGAGGGTTCTGAGTGTTATTGACAGAACCGATACTGAAACTCCTGATCCGGACAGGCAGCCGTATGGGGCGGACAAAACGGGAAAGAGAAAGGGGAGTATACATTGAGTATAAAATCATTTGCGAAGAAATTTCCGTTTCTAAGCAGATTTTTTAAAAAGACCTACATAAACAGGAAGGCGGCTGATTTTAAGAAAATCTCTGAAAATGCACCGGTTGACCGGAAGCTTGTGGTTTTTGAAAGCTTTCAGGGACGCAGCTATTCATGCAGCCCAAGAGCTGTTTATGAATACATGATCTCCTCCGGAGAATTTAAAGATTACAGGTATGTATGGGTATTCAGGGATGTATCCGCCCACGGGGAATTTCCGGCAAACACAAGCCTTGTGGAATTTGACAGTGATGAGTCGTTCAGAGCCTACTCAGAGGCAGGCACATGGATAGTAAATTCAAGGCTTCGTGATTTCCTGGTTCCAAAGGAAGGGCAGAAATATATACAGTGCTGGCACGGGACGCCTTTCAAGAAAATAGGCTGTGATGTGACCTGCGCCGGAAATGCAACCTCCACTGTGGAAAAAATATACTCAGAGTATACAAGCGATGCAAAGAAGATATACAGGCTTATATCCCCCTCTGATTTTACGACCCAGAAGCTGATATCCGCCTTTAATCTTGAAAAGCTGGGGAAAACTGACTGTATCATACAAAAAGGCTATCCGAGAAACGACAGACTTTTCAACACATCCCCGGAAGATGTTGAAAAAATCAGATCCGGACTTGGCATACCGGATGGCAAAAAAGCTGTTCTCTACTGCCCGACTTTCCGGGATAATCAGTACAGCTCACTGGGGTATACCCTGAAAATAGGGCTGGATCTTGATTCTCTCAGAGAAAAATTCGGGGAGGATATTGTTATCCTTTTCAGAGCTCATTATTTTATCGCAGATAAGTTTGATTTTGAGCAGTATGACGGCTTCGTAACTGATGTATCCGGCTGTGACGATATAAATGAGCTGTATCTTGCAAGTGATATACTGATCACCGACTATTCAAGTGTTTTCTTTGACTTTGCAAATCTTAACAGACCTATGATATTTTATCTTTATGATTTCGAAGAATACAGGGACAAAATGAGGGATTTTTATTTCGGAACAGCCATGCTGCCTGGTATTACCGTACATGACCAGCAGAAGCTTGAAAAAGCTCTCTCGGATGTTCTCAGCGATATGAAAGAAGGCGGAAGCGGACTTATGCGCTATGCAAATGCTCTCAAAACCTTTAACAGGCGGTTTAACCCACTTGAGGATGGTCATTCCGCAGAAAGAACTGTCAGGGAAATTTTCGGGCAGCCGGGTCAATCACCCGAAAAGGGTTGCGAAAATCTTTGAAGTATGCTACAATAACAGAGAGAACATAGCATAATGGGAGAAAAAATAATGACAATAAAAGCGTTATCCGGACTTTCGGATATAATTAACGAGCATAAGGGACAGTGGAAAAAGATCTGGATGCTTTCGGTAAACGATCTCATCAAGAAATACAAGGGCGCTGTGATGGGTCCGCTCTGGGCAATCATCAAGCCTTCCTTTACACTATTTATCCTCTGGTTTGCGTTTACCGTCGGTATCCGCGGCTCGGGAATGGTAAGCGGATATCCAAGATTTATTTTTATGCTGTCGGGATATATACCCTGGTTTTTCATAAGTGAGGCTATTGTCGGCGGATCAAGATCCATAAGGCAGAACAGCCAGTTTGTAACAAAGCTGTCCTTCCCGGTATCGAACATCATGACATTCAATACTATGGCAACGCTCATTGTTCATCTTGGAATGTGCGTAATAATGTATGCGGTGCTTATTATAGCCGGTTACGGTCCCAGTATTTATAATCTTCAGTTTTTCTACTACATGCCGCTGATGTATGTATTCTTCCTTGTTCTTGCATGGACGACTGCCCCTCTCAGCGCATTCAGCAGAGATTTTGAGAACCTTATAAATGCAATAATGACCGGACTTTTCTGGCTCTCAGGCATATTCTGGGACACATATGATGTTCAGAATCCGGTTATCCGGACGCTGATGTATTTTAATCCTATCAACTATTTTGTAAACGGCTACAGGAAGTCCTTCCTTTACGAAACTTTTATTTTTGACAGCAATTACACAACAGAGCTTTTAGTTTTCTACGGGGAATTTATTCTTCTGATTCTGCTCGGCGGTCATTTCTACAAGAAGCTGAGAAAGATCCTTCCGGATATTCTTTAAGGGGGTGCAGGAATGAGTGAAGCGGTAATTAAATTTGAGCATGTCAGCAAGGAATACTTCCTGTATAAAAATGAAAAGGCACGATTCAAGGCTATTTTTACAAACAACAGAGGCGTTAAACGGCACCAGGCTCTCAGGGATATAAGCTTTGAGGTACACAGAGGGGAATCTGTAGGTATTATAGGACGAAACGGAGCCGGAAAATCCACACTCCTCAAGATGATCACAGGGGTTTCCTTTGCAACATCAGGTGATATCACCGTAAACGGCAAGGTGGCTGCGCTCCTTGAGCTTACTGCCGGATTTTCATATGACATGACTGGCAGGGAGAATATTCATCTGAAATGCTATCTGTTGGGTCTTGACAACAATGAAATAAAAGCTATTGAGGATGATATTATCGGATTTGCAAATCTGGGAGAGTATATCGACCAGCCGGTAAGAACCTATTCAAGCGGTATGAGAATGCGTCTCGGATTTGCTATAAATATAAATATTCGTCCGGATATTCTCGTTATCGATGAGGCACTTAGTGTAGGCGATGCAGAATTCCGTAAAAAGTGTGAAGCCAAGATAAAGGAACTGAGAAATTCTGGAATAACGGTTCTGTTTGTAAGCCATTCTATGGCAAGTATAAATGATACCTGCGACAGGGCTATATATCTCTGCGGAGGCAAGATCGAATATGACGGAAATGTAGAGGAGGCATTTGAGCTTTACAAGAAAAAGAAGTAGACAGCTGAAAAACTCTTTTCCGGGGAAAGGCGGAGGTTTTTATGATAAAGAAAATCAAACCGGTCATAAAACGGCTTTGTATCTTTGCGGTTCTGGGCATATTTTGTGCGCTCAGTGCGGCAGTCATTGCCGGAAGTGCAGTTAAAAACGATGATATGAAATACAGCGTAGGAATAGTTGACGGCGAAGGAGAGGTTCTTGATATAGTTCCTGTGGGAATAGGCATAAGAGGGGACGCAGACAGCGACGGAAAGGTAAGCGCCCGTGATGCTTCCCAGATAGCAAGGTATCTTGCAAATTCCAGTGTCAACAAAAACTATATGCCGGGATATGATAAATCTCTCGGAGGAGCTATGGCTGATGCAAACAACGACGGAAAGCTATCTGTCCGTGACGCAGCTGCCGTTGCCAAATATCTTTCAAATAAATTTTCTAATCCGAATGCGGACTGGGATGACTAAGAATCACTGATTTGATCAGTGATTCCCCAATACAATACAGAAGGGAATTGATAGTATGAATTACACTAAAATCAGTGACTTCGGCGGTACGCCGGTGGTTGAAATGTCCGCCGGAGGCTATACAGCGCTGGTGGCTTACGAGCTTGGCTCAAACGTTATAAGACTTCATGATGATAAGAACAGGATCGAATTTTTCCGCTTTAATGAAAAAAATTCAGCTGATGTTATAAGACAGTCGGCAGAGGTATGGGGACTCCCGTCACTTTATCTCCCTAACCGTTTTGCAGACGGCGTTCTCAGAACATCTGATGCGGTTTACCAGCTCCCGGTAAACGAAAAAGCACCATATAACAACCATATTCATGGCTTTTTGCAGAAGAGAGCGCATACTCTGGAAGAGCATTATGCGGATGACAACTGTGCAGTAGTAAAGACAAGATACAGATATGACGAAAATGACGAATTTTTCCAGTATTTTCCCGTAAGATTTCTTGCGGAATTTACCTTTACGCTGTCCGGATGTGGTTTTGAACATAAGGTTCGTTTTACAAACCTTTCGGAAAAGATGATGCCCATTTCCTTTGCTACCCACACTACTATAAATTCCCCCTTCGCTGAAGGCGGAAAGGAAGAAAATATCCGACTTTTTGTACCGGCTGAAAAGAGATGCCTGCTTAACAGCAGATGTTTGCCGGATGGTGAGCCTGTCGCTCTGGAGGGAACTGACCTTGAATACATAAATGAGGGAAGAAAGCCGGTTCTTCAGAATGTTGACAATGAAATGTATGTGACCGGAAGCCAGAAGCTTAACGGTCAGGAGTTCCACGGAGTTATTGCAGCAGACATGGCAAGCGGAAAGAAAATTGCCTATGAAGTTTCAGATGAGTATAAATTCTGGATCATATGGAACGATAAGGGATTTAACGGATATTTCTGCCCCGAACCGATGACGGCTATGATAGATGCCCCTAATCTCGATCTGCCCGGCAGTGTTACGGGATACCGTGAGATAAAACCTCAGGAATCTTATGAGGCATATCAGAGATTTTTCACTGTTGTATAAGGGGGAGGTACATAAATGACAGAAAATTGCAAAATCCTCCCTGAGGGATACAAGGAGACAGAGAAAATAAACTTACAGAATGATAAAAAATGTGCACTGTTCGTTAATCTGCTGTCTTTTGTTGTGGCGGCAGTCATGATTATCGTACCTCTGGTTTGTTACGGTATAAAATACGGGCTGGAAAATACTATCAATTGGATCGCTGACATCGGATGGTATAAGTGGCTGATAATCTGTGCCGGGATTATTTTGTATATGCTGCTCCACGAGATTGTACACGGCATTGTTATGAAATATTACAGTGGAGTCAAACCTAAGTATGGTTTTACGGGGCTTTATGCATTTGCAGGCAGCAGCGCATATTTTAATAGAAAGAGCTATATAGTTATCGCCCTTGCGCCAATCGTGGTATGGGGAATTGTTCTCGCTGTTCTCCAGATTTTTCTGCCGGATGGGTGGGGAATAATAGCTTATTCCATTCAGATAATAAATGTAAGTGGTGCGGCAGGCGACCTGTATGTTTCACTTAAATTCAGGAAGCTGCCGAAAGATATTCTTATAAATGACACGGGAATTGAAATGACGGTATATTCCAAAGGCTGATCTTATGCACTGCCGTATAAATGCTATACGACAGTGCATGATTTGTATATCTTGCCCTAAAACCAGCATAATATATAGATGCAGTTTGTTTTGTTTCGCCAAATTTTTAAAAAGTCCTTGACAAATGTCGAATAAGGGTGTATAATGATAAAGCTGTTTGAGAGACGGCAAGAGTCATGGCTTTCGAGGCGTAACTCAGTTTGGTAGAGTGCTTGGTTTGGGACCAAGATGCCGCA
>JBJEQU010000157.1:0-3230 GCA_051881935.1 Porcipelethomonas sp.
TCAGAACTTCGCCCAAGCATTTCAGAGGCTTTTTACAAAACTATTGATTCTGCTTGTATTTTTGGTACAAATTCGCCTTTTGAGACTTCCCTTTTTGGAAAAATTTCAGATGCTGGAAATACTGTTGCTGCTACTAAAAAAATCGATATTGATGTTTCAGATCTTATGTCAAAGGTTGAGGAAAACGGTTTTGACGTAAACGGATTTACTGCCACAATAGGCGTTAAAGGAACTCTCCGAAAACTTAGAGACAATAACGGCGCCTCTCTTTTCATTGAGGGTACAAACCAGAAGGAATTTTATTCCCAGCCTATTGAATTTGTACGCAACGGCGCATGGGACAAAGAAAAAGCTGTCATCATCGGCGGTGAATGGAAGTACTCCCTTTTCGGCATGAAGCAGGGCATTGAATTTGAAATCCTCAAAGAAGCTACACTTCAGAATACCCTTGATGCAGACGGCAAACCAATTTCCCTTGCTGAACAGGATATGGTCGCAATCAAGGCTACAATGCGTGTGGCTTATCTCTGCGTTAAGGAGAATGCATTTGCGGCTGTCGTTCCGACTGAAGAATCAGCTACCTAAATAAATGGTAATGATAGACTTTTATAAAAATACATGGCACGGCTCATTTTGCGGTACTGACGAGGAGCTTATACTGCTCCTCTCCCGTTCTGCCGATACTGTAAATAATGTTATAGCTGTCAGCGGCTATACAGTCGATACTGTTCCGGAAGTTTTTAAGGCACGGGTATGCAAGGCAGTTTGCGCCCATGCCGATTACATAGACGGAAACGGCGGTATTGAAAGTCTGACTGACAATTCATATAATTCTGTTTCACTTGGTAAATTCAGCTATTCTGCTGACAGCTCCGCAAACAATGATAACGGTGCCATTACTCTCTGCCCTCTGGCACAGGGATATCTTGCTCCTACCGGACTGCTTTACAGAGGGGCGGCGGTTTTATGAGACCTATCCCTAAAAAACTGCTGATACATTCAGCTGAGTTAAAAAAAGTCAGCACTGACAACCCGTGGCAAGAAGAACAAACCGAAACTATTGCAAAACTCGAAAGAATACGCATAGAACCTTTTTCAAAGCTCGTCACTTCCAAAGACAACCGGCAGATTACACTGTCAGCTGTTTTGATTTATGACTGCCGGATAAGCCGTCCTAAAAATCAGACATTCAGTCAGGGGCAAAAGATTATATTTAATGGCATTGAACATGTTATTGAAACCATAGAACCACTTTATGACGGCGGTAAACTGCATCATTACGAACTGGGGCTGATATAATGGCTGATGTGAAAGTTACACTTAATATGCGAGGTGTTGAAGACCGTTTGATGAAAAAACATCTAACGGCACAGTATGCTATGTCGCAGCAGGCTTTGAAAGACTGCAATTATTATTGCAAACAGGACCAGGACGGACTTATAAACAGCAGTATAATGCACAGTGACTTTGAAAAAGGCATTCTAAAATGGCAAACACCGTATGCACGAAAGCAGTATTATCTTGATTCGGCTTGTAAAGATAAAAACCCCAACGCACAAAAAATGTGGGCACATAAAGCCGCATCAGAACACAAAGAGGACTGGAAACTGGTCTACGAAAAAATATTCAAGGGAGGGCGGTAAATGGAAGTACAGACACAGGTATTGCAGACAATTTCGGAATATTTAAGTATTCCCATAGGTCAGCTTCCTAAAAGCGGCGGTACTGTTATGGAACTTGCACCGTCATCATTTCCAAGAAGATTCCTTGACGGCCAGAGCTATGAACAGATATCAATACTGATACTTTCAAAAGACAGGTCTCAGAAGAACGCTCTTGACAATTTAAATGCCGCATGCAATAAGTGCAGAACCCTTGTTCTGCCAGGCGGCGAAAAATGGCAAATAACAACAATCGACATTGCTACAACTCCCAATTATGTGGCAAGCGAAAAAAATTCAGACGGCACAATGTGGATCTATTCCTGCATTCTGACAGTCTATTTTTATAATATGGAGGGATTTTAATGCCTAATATAAATGGATCAGTAAATGCATCCGAACTCGCGTTAAATTACGATTACGAACTGAGTATAGCTACATTTTCAACCAGTACAGGAAGTCCGGGAATAAACCGGAATTATCAGGTACTGGCAGCGGGGTTTGATAACATTGCTGAATCACTAAACGAAGTGCTTTATCAGTCAGGTTTTTTATCTGATAAAGGCTGGGGATCGTCTTTTGTAACAGGCGGACAGCTGATTATTACCCTTTCAGGAGTAAGGGTTGTCGGGGATCCAGCGCAGGACTACATTTTCAGCAGTGATGTAATGTATGGCTTTGGCAAAGCAAGGGAGACCGACCTCAGATTAACATTATCCGATTCAAATCTTAAGCATTCGAATGTGCCTGCTGGTGCCCCTGATGGATCATCGGTATCAGGATATATAATAGAAGCCCCCTGCACTCTTGCAAAAATCACCAAATCAGGCGGTGCTGCAAATCAGCCTACAGCAATTTCAGTTGAAATTCACATTAATGGCGAACCTACATGTATACCGGTTACAAGTGAATAGAGGAGGTAGATTATGGCTTATCAGATAAAAAAGTCAAGCCGTATCACTGAGGAATTAGAACTCCTTAATGAAAGCGGCAAAGTTGAAAAAACGATCATCGTTGATATAAATGTTGACAGAATAGCCGGCGGTTACAGGAAAGCAGAGGTTAACCTTCTTAATGCTCAGCGAAATATTAAGGACGGCAAAACCAGTGAAGCACTTGAAAGCTATGGTGAGGCGATTGTTGGACTCTTCCGACTTGTTTTCGAAGATGAAAATACAAATGTCATACTTGAGTATTTTGACAGTAACTATACGGACATGATGGTACAGGTAATGCCTTTTATAAATGATGTTGTAAGACCGGCAATTTCTGCCGCTGTTGCTGCACAGAAAATAAAAATCGCAAACAATTTTGGCTTTTCAAAAAAACAGAAACGTAAACTGGGACTAAAATGATGGATATTACAAAGCCGCTTACAGATTACGTAATCTATAACGGCAGAAAACTAAAACTCAACATTTCTTTCGACACCGTCCTTAAAGTGTATGACATTTTTAAGGACGGTTTTTTGTCCGATTCGGAAAAAGCACAGTTTGCGCTTGCCCTGCTTGTAAGGGGGCATAAAATACCCGATTTGAATGTTCTGGATATTATCTTCAGAGAGCAGAT
>JBJEQU010000158.1:0-14218 GCA_051881935.1 Porcipelethomonas sp.
GCAAAACAGGTAGTTGTCCGGTTCGATACTCTCGGACTGCCCCTTGATACATATTCAAATCCCGGGGTTCTCGATACCCGCCTCATTTATGTCGGAACGACTATAACTATACCTCAGCATACACTCCAGAAGGAGGGTTCATCCCATGGCGGATGGTTTTATAACGGTGTGAACTATAAGGACGGCGAGAAATTTGTAGTGCCGGACGAAAACGTTACATTTACCCCATACTGGTTCAATTATCATGTTCTTACGTACAAAGCCGGAGATTTTGATGATATTGTGGGACAGACTACGGCTACAGTTCAGGTCACTGAGGGAACCGGATATGATCTTGCCGACTCCTCAAGGTTTACAAGACCTGGTTATAATCTTGTAGGCTGGCAGTGCTCACTGGATGATAAGGTATATGGCACTCTTGAAAGATATACTGTTCCTGATTCAGATGTAACATTTACCGCCGTGTGGTCGCCGGCTCTTATGGAGATAACCATATCTGCCAACAATGGTGTAACTACAGATAAAATAACAGATTATGCCTATGCGGGGGATGAATATGTTCTTCCCGAATGTACATTTACTAACGGCGAAAAAACCTTCTCCGGCTGGAAATATAATAATGTTGTTTATATGCCGGGGGATACAATTACCGTTCCTGCACTTCTGAAAGGACAGAGAGTAGTTATAGTTGCATATTGGAAGTAACAATCTGGTATTCTGTAAGCTGATTATATTATTTCCGGAATTTGGTTTTCGGAGCGATAATAATTAATAAATTTTTTAAGGAGAATTTGAGCGGATTTGTACTTGCCGGAACGAGAGGTATACGCTATCATGGCGAGCCGGATAAGGAAATTGTTCCCTATTTCTTACTTAAGGAGCTTACGTACGGATACCTTGAGGGTATTAAAGGTATTTATTTTACCCCACAGGTTTATTATGCAGATGAAAGGGAAGCGGAGGAATTTGACAAGAATTTTCTATATAAGGAAAAGCTGAAGCTTCCTGGACAAATTTTCTGAAAAATTTTACAGAAGAACCGATGGATCTTGTGTCTGTCGGTTCTGTCTTTGTGTCGGATTTTTTCAGAGAAATTTCATCGGTTTTTATGGAATTCAGAAAAGATATATGGTATAATAGTTTCAGGAAACTATTATAATTTACTTTACTTGCAGACAAGCAAAATGAAACGGAGTGAAAAAGTTGAAAATAATGCATCTGGGGGATCTTCACATTGGAAAAAAAGTCAACAGGTTTTCCATGCTTGAAGATCAGAAATTTGTCCTTGATCAAATCATTAAAATTGCTGATGAAGAAAATGTTTCTGTTGCTGTTATTGCAGGTGATGTTTACGATAAAAGCATGCCCCCGACAGAAGCAGTGACAATTTTTGATGAATTTCTAACTGAGCTTGTGAGAATGGGAGTGAAGGTACTTATAATAAGCGGAAACCATGATTCAGTTGAAAGGCTTTCATTTGCAAGCAAATTAATAGAAAAAAGCAGTGTATATATTTCAAGACAGTTCTCCGGAAAGGTGCAGAAAGTAACATTCAGTGACGAATTCGGAAATGTAAATTTCTTTATGCTTCCTTTTATACGCCCGGTGGATGTAAGAAGCGTCTGCCCGGAAGAAGAAATAAAAGATTATAATCAGGCGGTATCAAAGGCTGTATCCCAGATTGCCATTGATACATCTGAAAGAAATATTATCATTGCCCATCAGTTTATAACAAATGCACAGACCAGTGATTCGGAACTTTTGTCTGTTGGGGGACTTGACAATGTTGAGGCGGAAATTTTCAGGGACTTTGATTATACTGCCCTCGGACATATCCATAAGCCTCAGAAAATTACCAACAGGATGAGGTATTCGGGTTCAATTCTCAAATATTCTTTTTCGGAAATCGGTATTGAAAAAAGTGTTCCTATTATTGATATGAGAGAAAAGGGAAGGATGGAAATAAAGCTGTGTTCGCTGAAGCCGCTCCATGACATGATCGAAATAAAAGGAAAGTATAATCAGCTTATGTCACCGGATTTCTATGAGGAGATAGACAGGGACAGCTATATTCACGCTGTACTTACAGACAGTACCCATGAACCTGACGCAATTAATAAGCTCAGGTGTATATATAAAAATATAATGGTACTTGACTACGAGAAAAGGTCAGCGGTACAGAGTGCATGCAAAGCAGTTACCGATCAGGAACTGGAGCTGAAACCGATTGAATTTGTAGGTTCATTTTACAAAGAAATGTATGGGAAAGACATGTGCGGTAAACAGGAGGAATATCTGAAAAAAATTATAGAGGAGGTGTGGGATAAATGAGACCTGTAAAGCTTACAGTATCAGCTTTCGGTTCTTATCTGAAAAGAACTGAAATAGATTTTGCAAGGCTCGGCACAAATGGGATATATCTTATCACTGGTGATACCGGCTCGGGAAAAACTACAATATTTGACGCTTTATCCTACGCCCTCTTTGGTTCCGGAAGCGGAGAACTGCGAACGGGCGGCAGAATGTTCAGAAGCAAGTACGCCGGACTGGATGACGAAACCTTTGTGGAGCTTGAATTTATGTATAAGGAAAAGCCTTATAAAATAAGGCGTAATCCTGAATATGAGCGTTATGCCAAGCGTGGCGGCGGTGTTACTGTCGAAAAGGCGTCAGAGCTTCTTGTTCTGCCATCCGGTAAAAACATAACAGGACATCTTCAGGTGAATAATGAAATAAAAGAGCTTCTCGGAATAGATTCAAAGCAGTTTTCTCAGATAGTAATGCTTCCTCAGGGAAATTTTATGAAATTCCTCATGGCAGATACTACAGAAAAAGGAAAAATATTTTCAGATATTTTTAAAACACACCTTTATGCGGAGCTGCAGGAAAAAGTCCGTGCAGACTCAAGAGAATGCGAAAATAAAATTGAAAGTATCAGGGGTATTCTTTCACGATCTGTAATGGATATAATCTGTCCTGAAACAAGCAAGGCATATGAGTACATCAGCCGGCTGAAAGAAGATCAGGAAAACTCCTCTTATTATTCATGTGAACTGATCCTTGAAAACCTGAACATTATAGATGCTGAGCAGAGGAAGCAGCGCTCTGATTATAAAAAACAGATAGATAAGGTAAATGGCGAAATTGAAAATATCAATAAAGATCTGGGAATACATAAAGTAAATGAAAATCTCAGAAAAAACATTGAATCCAATAAAAAGCTGATTGAGGAGGGCAGAGCACGTATTCCTCAGCTTTCAGCAAAGCTTGAACAGGCAGAAGCTGCGGCAAAGCTTTGTCCGGAGCTTGATATAAAATGTGATCAGATAAAAAAGCAGTTTCCGAGATATCAGGAAAAGGACGAGCTTACAGAACAATACAGTGCGGCTGAAAAAAAGCTTAAAACTGCTGGAGATAAAGCATGCAAATTAAGAGAAGAGCTTGAAAGCGGCAGAGAAAAAATAACCTGTATAAATAATAAGATCAGCAAGCTGTCAGGTGACGACGCTGATGAAATTCCGTTGAGCGAAAAACTCAGCAGCATGAAAAATAAATCTGATATTATCAGTGAGATGTTCAGTCTTACAGATCAGTACAATGAGGAAAGTAAAAGGCTTGAAGTGGAGCAGAAAAAGCTGGGATTATTTATTCAGAAATATGAACAATGCAGAGATGATTACATAAAGAAGGAAAAACTTTATGATTCTGCAATTGCCGGAATACTGGCAGAAAAGCTTACGGATGGGGAGAGTTGTCCTGTATGCGGTTCAAAGGAACACCCACATATTGCCAGTAAACCTGAAAATACTCCTACTGAACAGCAGCTGGAGGAATGCAGGGAAAAACTTGACGAAGCGGAAAATGGAAAAAATAGGTTCCGTGAAAAAGTAAACAGCATTATCAGCCGCATCAATAACATATCCGATAATATTTTAAAACAAAATAAAAAACTTGCCTTTGATGAGCTTGCGGAATGCGACAGTATTGAAATTATCTCCCAGAAAATCAGTGGGATCAGGGAGAAAGTAACGGCAGAAATTTCTGAAACGGAAGAAAAGCTGAAAAAAATACGTGAAAAGAAAATCCGCCGAAAGAAACTGCAGTCAGAAGCAGAGGTCTTGCGGGATAAAAATTCCGGTCTTGAAAAAAGTCTAAAGCAGCTCGAAGATGAGTTGTCTCTATGCAGAGAGAACACCGCAGTTCTCAAAACTAAAATTGAAGCTATACAGCTTGATTATGAAAGTCTTGAGCAGGCGAAAGGGGAGTACAGCTCTCTTCAGCGTAAGAGAGCTGCGCTGCAAAGAGATTATGAAACTGCCAAGGAAGAGTTCGACAGATGCATGAAAAGGATATCCCAGGCAGAAACAGCAGTAAAAACGTCGGCGGAGCAGATTGACAAAAGTGATATTCCTGAGCTTACGGTTCTTGAAAAACGTCTTGAGCAGTGCAAAAAGGAACGAAATACTCTTTCTGCCGGACTGAGTAATACAGACCATATTATTGAAACCAATAATGACAAAGGGAAAAAAATTAAAAGTCTGGACAGCGATATTGAAAAAATGTATGAAAAATACCGCTGGATGAAGGAACTGTCTGACCTTCTCAGCGGCAGGATAACAAAATCTGACGCAGACAAGATAACCCTTGAAACAAGAGTGCAGATGGTGTATTTTGAACGCATTCTCGGCAAGGCAAATGTTCATCTTCTCAAAATTACCGGCGGTCAGTATGAGCTTGTAAGAGCTGGCGAATCCAGTGACGGCAGAAGAAAAACAGGACTTGACCTGAATATTTTCGATCATTACAATGACAGCCAGCGTGATGTAAAAACTCTGTCGGGAGGCGAAAGCTTTAAGGCGTCTCTTGCGCTGGCTCTGGGAATGGCAGACGAGGTACAGTCCTGCTCTGGAGGAATACAGATGGACACAATGTTTATAGATGAGGGGTTTGGTTCTCTTGATGATGAATCGCTGAATCAGGCTGTCAATACACTGAATACCCTTGCACGGAGCAATAGACTTATCGGAATAATCTCACACGTATCGGAACTTAAATGGCGTATTGATAAAAAAATAATTGTTACAAAAGACGGCGCCAGGGGAAGCAGCGTGAAAATTGAATGTTGAATATGAATGGAGAATACTATGATACTTGCAGTTGATGTAGGAAATACGAATGTAGTTATAGGCTGTGTGGACAGCAGTGAAAATGTGATTTTTATGGAACGTGTATCAACGAATACCGCTTCAACAGCCCTTGAATATGCAGCAACAATTAAGATGGCTCTTGATGTCAATAACGTTTATGTAAAGAGCATTGAGGGTTCGATTATTTCATCGGTTGTACCAACTGTTACTGAAACCCTCAGAGAAGCTATAGTGAAGCTTACGGGCAAGAGGGTCATAACTGTGAATCCGGGAATCAGAACAGGACTAAGTATTCTCATTGATGACCCCGGTCAGCTCGGAAGTGATCTGGTTGTTGCAGCGGTTGCAGGAATTGAAGAATACTCCGTACCGCAGATAATTATCGATATGGGAACTGCTACGACAATTTCTGTCATTAACAGCAAAAAGCAGTATATCGGCGGAGCGATAATGACAGGAATCAATGTGTCGGTTCAGGCACTTACTTCCTCTGCGTCCCTGCTTTCAAATGTTTCCCTGGGAGTCCCTGATAAGATTATTGGTACAAATACTGTGGACTGTATCAGAAGCGGTATGGTTTATTACAATGCCTGTGCAATCGACGGAATGATAGACCGCATTGAAGAGGAGCTTGGAGAAAAATGTACAGTCATTGCAACCGGTGGGCTTTCCCATAAAATCATCCCTCTTTGCAGGCATGATATAAGCCTTGACGATACACTTTTGCTGAAAGGTCTTATCATTATTTATAAAAAGAATACCGGTACAAAAAAGTAAATTACAGGGAGTGACAAATCTGAAAAAAGACAAAGTATATTATTCAAAATTATTTTCCCTGGCAGTACCGATCGCACTCCAGCAGTTTATGCTTGCCCTTGTAAGTGCGTCAGATGCGCTGATGCTGGGGTTTATATCTCAGGACGCACTTTCAGCAGTTTCTCTTGCCGGACAGATCATGTTTATATACAGTCTCTTCCAGTTTGCACTGACAGGAGGAGCAAGCATTTTTGCAGCGCAGTATTTCGGCAAAGGAGACATGAGATCCGTTGAAAAAATTCTGGGTATAGTCATGAAATTTACTATAGGAATATCGGCTGTGTTCAGCATTTGCGCAATATTTATTCCTGAAATTTTAATGCTTGCCTTTACCAACGACAGAAAGATAGTTTCCATGGGTGCGGAATACCTCAGGGTTATGGGACTTTCCTATCTGATGATGGGAATATCACAGGTTTATCTGTGTATCATGAAAAACTGCGGGAGGGCGTCAAAAAGTGCGGTCATAAGCTCCGTATCGATGATGATGAATATATTGATGAACTGGCTGCTGATTTTCGGTGTAGGATTTTTCCCGAGAATGGAGATCAGGGGCGCTGCCCTTGCAACACTGCTTTCAAGAGTAATCGAGCTTGTATGGACACTTTTGCAGACCGCTAAAAAAGACGGCATAAAGATAAGGCGGAAATATTTTATTCACAGTGACAGACTGCTGCTGCGTGATTACTGCAAATATACCGCTCCTATTTTGGGAAATGAACTTGTGTGGGGCTGCGGTTTTGCCATGTTTTCGGTTATTATGGGGAGACTTGGAAGTGACGCTATTGCCGCAAATTCTGTTGCAAATATTGTTAAAAACCTGCTTATCTGCTTTTGTATGGGAACGGCAAGTGCAGGGGGAATTATTGTGGGCAACGAGCTGGGACAGGGAAAGCTGGACACTGCTAAGGATTACGGCTCAAAAACCTGCAAAACTGCTCTTGCAGTCGGGCTTGTTTCCGGTGGACTTATACTGGCACTTAGTCCGCTTATTGTAAAATTTGCCAATTTGTCAGAGCAATCGGCGGAGTATTTAAGCGTTATGCTTATCGTATGCTCCTATTACGTTGTGGGAAAAACCATGAACACAACAACTATTGCCGGTATTTTCTGTGCCGGAGGGGATTCAAAATTCGGTTTTGTGTGCGATGTTATTACAATGTGGGTTATCGTTGTTCCTGTCGGACTGATATCTGCTTTTGTATTTAAACTGCCGGTAACGACAGTCTATATTCTCATGAATATTGATGAAATTATAAAGCTTCCGGCGGTTTACAGACATTATAAAAAATATCGCTGGCTTAAAGATCTTACAAGGAACAGTGTGGAATAAAATTAGAAAGTGCATGAAACGACCATTCATGCACTTTGAGCTTGTCGAAAAAGTTTTTTAAGTATGCGAGAAGCAATGTGAAAGTTTTGGTCAAGCTTTTTTAAAAGCTTGCAGGGTTGAGGGACAGAGTCCCTCATCGCCGTCCGCAGACGGCGAAATTCCTTGCCTCAGAGGCGCTCCGCATAGGGTGAATTTCAAAACAGTCCAGTGGACTGTTTTGAAAGAGGGGCATGCCCTGTAAGAGAGGGCTGCCCCTAATTTGTCTAAAATTTGGGCTTTTCTACAGTCAGAAGTGCATGAAACGACCTTTCATGCACTTTTTCAGTATTATTATCCAAGAATATCTTTAATAGATTTTTTGCATAGCTCAATAGCCTGATCAAGCTCTGCTTCCGTAATGGTGAGAGGTGGATTGAAATAGAGTACATCACCCAGAGGACGGAGAATAAGTCCGTTTTTCAGAGCTTTTTTATAGATCTGATAGCCTGTACGCTTACGGCTGTCAAAGGCTTTTTTGGTATCCCTTTCCTCAACAAGCTCCATGGCGTTTATCAGTCCGATATGTCGTATCTCACCCATGTATTTATAATTTCCCAGTTCCTCTTTGAGCCTGTTGTGAAGATATACCGCCTTTTCCTGTGCCTTTTCAAGAATATTTTCCTCACGGAATATTTTCTGCACTGCCAGAGCGCATGCACATCCCAGAGGATTTCCGGAATATGTATGGGAGTGCATAAAGGCTTTTCCCTCACTGTAATCTGCATAAAATGCGTCATAGATCTTCTGAGTGGTAATTGTGATCGCCATTGGCATATAGCCGCCTGTAAGTCCCTTGGAAATACACATAATATCCGGACTCACTCCGGCATGGTCGAATGCAAACATTTTTCCGGTTCTTCCAAAGCCTGTTGCGATTTCATCGGCAATAAGAAGTACATCATATCTGTCGCAAAGCTCACGGAGCTTTTTAAGATAGAGGGGAGGATATATCCTCATGCCTGCGCTGCCCTGCAAAAGTGGTTCTACAATAACAGCAGCAGTTTCATTGGCATGCTTTTCAAATTCCCGTTCAGCATGACAGAAGCATTCACAGCTGCATGTATCCCTGCATTTTCCATATTTGCAGCGGAAACAGTCCGGCGCTTCAATACGTATTGTATCCATAAGCATAGGTTTGTGTATTTTTGCATACAGATCCATTGTTCCAACGGATAGTGCGCCGATAGTCTCTCCGTGATATCCGTCAGAAAGGCACATGAAACGTTTTTTCTGCGGTTTTCCGGTCTGATACTGGTACTGGAATGCCATTTTCAGAGAGCATTCCACTGCCGCAGAACCGTTATCCGAAAAATTGAATTTGCAAAGTCCCTCCGGGATTATTTTCATAAGTTCACCGCAAAGCTTTACAGCCGGTTCATGGGTGAAGTTTGCAAAAATTACATGTTCAAGCTTGTCAAGCTGCTGCTTTACAGACTCATTTATCTTTTTGTTGCAGTGACCAAGAAGGTTGCACCACCAGCTGGAAACTATATCAATATATTCCTTTCCATCGGCAGAATATAATTTAACTCCGTCCCCGTGGTCGATAGGGACAGGCGGCAGTTCCTCGTAGTCCTTCATCTGGGAACAGGGATGCCATATATATTTCAGATCTTCATTTACCAGTTCATTGTAATTCATTATAACACCTCATTTATCTGTAAAACTTTTCTATCTGCGAAATATCTATAGTACTGCTGTTCCTTTCCACAACTGCACAAACCGGGAGACCGGTCATATCTTCTATCATTTTCCGATTGTCCTGTTCCATCACAGTTTCCGACCAGTTATTGAGAACAACACCGCAGACTTCAAGCTTACGGCTGCGCATATATTCCACAGTTGTGACAACTGCATTTATCGTTCCAAGTCCTGCATCTGCGATAACAAGGCAGGGCAGGTCAAGCGTTTTTATAATATCCTCAAGGAATATCTTTGCCGTATCATCATATCTTATGGGACAGACGATTCCCCCGGAACCCTCAACTGTAACATAATCAAACATGCTGCAGCTTTTTTTGTAAGCCACCTTTACAACATCCATGTCAACGGGATTTCCCTCGATCTTTGCCGCAAGGTGAGGGGAGACTGCCGTTTTATAAATGTACGATGCAAGGGTCTCATCCGGTGCATCTATGCCGGCAGTTTTCTTTACATATCCGGCATCGCTTTCCGGGATGCTATCCGCACCGCTGAGTGCTGCCTTGTAATACCCTGCATTAAGTCCCTTTTCACGAAGTGCCTTTACTATGAGGGCAGTAATATACGTTTTTCCTGCGTCAGTTCCTGTTGCTGTAATAAAAAGTCCTTTTGCCATTTTTTACACTTCCTTGTACATCTCAACTATACCATCGTATAAATTTTCTTAATTTCTTGTTGCCTTTGCAATTGCCGGAATAAGCCGCTTGCCAATGAATGCACCGGCAATGCAGAATACGATATCTCCGGGAGCGTCAAATATAAGGGAATACAGAAGGCTTCCGAGAGCTATGCCGTCTCCCTCGACCCAGAAATTCATTGCAAAATAAAAATATGTAAGACCTAATGCATATACGATGATCATTCCGAGAAAATCTGCAGCCAGCAGTCTTTTAATTGACGGTTCCGATTTTGCATTAGCGATTTTACCTGTGACAAAGGTGCCGAGAATAAATCCCACCAGATAGCCGAAGGTTGGCTTGAGGACATAGTAAATTCCTCCCCCCTCAGCAAATATCGGTACGCCTATCAGTCCGAGAAATACATATGCACCGACGCTTATTGCACCGTATTTTCCGCCGAGTATCTGTCCTGCAAGCATGGTGATGGGGTACTGGAGTGTAAAAACGGTATATGGGATAGGTATTTTGATAAATGCTCCGATTGCAGTCAAAGCCGTAAATATTGCACACATGCAGATATGGAATGCGGTCATTTTTTTGGTTTTGCTATTGTTCATATAAGTTTATTCCTTTTCTTTTTTATTTTTATTGGGGCAATGATCTTATGCTTATTTCACCGGAGGATATTACCCCCTCACTGCCGTCGTCGTATTTTACTATCAGGTGACACTGATCGTCTGTATCAACCAGAACAGCCGGGGTCGCACCAGTATGTGAAATTATGTTTATTTTCTCACCCTTCCAGATAAGACGCTTTTTATAGCTTTCAATATAGCTTTCAGTTTCAAGTTCGCTGTAATATTTTATAAATCTGCTGATAATATTTGCGGCAAGTGAATTTCTTACAGCCCTGTTTCTGTCACTGAAAATGGCTGCCGCCGTATTTTTTATGTCTTCCGGAAATCCATTTTCAGGTTCGTAAACGTTGACGCCTATTCCGGTAATGACATAGCTTATGCCGCTGTCCTCAAGACTGAATGAGGCTTCGCTTAAAATGCCGCATACCTTCTTTTGGTCAATATAAATATCATTAACCCATTTTATTCCCGTTTCCTTTCCGGATATCTCTTCTATTGCCTCTGCTGCTGCGGCAGCGGCTGCCGTTGTAATTCTCGAAACATTTTCAAATGAAAAGTCCGGTTTTAAAAGGATACTAAGGTAAAGTCCTGTATCAGCAGGTGAGAAGAAGCTGCGTTCTGAACGTCCCCGTCCCTTTTGCTGCTCATTGGAAATTACAATAGTTCCCGGACCGGCTCCTTCAGAAATAAGGCGTTTTAATTCCATATTTGTGGAATCAATAGTACGATGAACAATAATGTTCATTGATTCCGCCTCTGTCCCGATGAGTTTTCTTATAACATCTGCATTCAGGATATCATTGGTATCCTCAAGGCAATAGCCTTTGTTTGTCACAGCCGTAATAATGTAGCCATCGCTGCGGAGGGATTTAACTGCTTTCCATATGGCTCCACGGGTACACTGAAGCTGGGATGCAATGTCCTGTCCGGAGATATATTGTCCTCTGCTGTTTTCCAGTAATTTTATCAGTTGTTGTTTTACCGTCAATATTGTATACCTCCTTTCAAAATTAAGTATACCATATGTGTAAAAAAATGTCAAGGAAAATGAAAATATTAATTGAAAAGAGGAGGCAGAATTCCGCCTCCTCAAATCTGATATTTTATTTGATGCTATTTAGTTTACAGTAAAGGTGTAATCAAGCCAGTGACCATAATTATAAGAGTCTCCGGAATAGCATACTTCATCGACGAATACTACCTTGTTCAGATATTCATCATACTTAGCTCTGGTTTTGCCTGTTGTATAGGCGTCAAACTGAGCCATTACTTTATAACTTGAACTCGGATATACCTTTGAAAGAGTACACTCATACTCTTCTCTGCCATAGTCCCCTTCGCAGCCTAAGTAAACACTGCCTGTATTTTTATCCTTTACAAGGTGGTATTCATAGCCGTAGTAGGAATCCCCCTGATAATCGTAGGTTTTTCCGTTCTTTTCATATACTACGACAACATCATCGGTATAGAATGCAACTGCTTCAAAGGTTTTGTCATTATCAATATCCGCACTTATAACCTTTTCCAGCTTGCATGAAGTATAGCCGATGTAGTAAGTTTCGGAAATAAGCGTAATGAATTCTGAGCTTGCATAACCATACTTTCCGTTGTATTCGACATAATACCAGTTCGGCAGATTGCAGTCGTATACCATTACCGGAGCAGTTTCAGACATTCCGGTGATCTTATCGGAATTTTTATCAGGTTCCTTACGCAGGTTCAGACCGCTTGCCTCATCCGTAATAATAATTCCAAGACCGCGGCTGTAATAATTAAGCTTTGAACCCTCGGTCTTTCCGCACACAGTACATGTTTTCGGTTCAGTAAGTGTTGCTGCTTTCCATACATGGGTTCCAATCTTGCCTTCAGTTTTACCGCAGTTTTTGCATGTTTTCGGACTCTGACAGTTTGCTGCTTCCCAGTCATGACCCTTTGCCTTGCCGCTGGTCTTGCCGCAGACTGAGCATGTCTTGGGTTCTTCACAGGTTGCCGGTACCCAGTCGTGTTCACTCTTTTCGGTTTTTTCACCGCATCTGCTGCACTGCTGTGGTTTTTCACAGTCTCTCAGCTCAGACCAGTCATGACCCAGCGGTTCCCCGTCCACTTCACCGCAGACGCTGCATGTTCTCGCTTTCACGCAAGTTGCCTCTTCCCATTGGTGACCGAGTGGAACGCCGGATTCCTTGCCGCATACAGTACATACTTTGGCGTCAGTACAGGTGGCTTCCTTCCACTCATGACCCAGAGGCTCACCCTCTGTTGCACCGCAGCCATCGCAGGTTTGCGGTTCTTCACAGGTTGCCGGGAGCCAGTCATGATTTCCCCATATATGGAAACCAAAAGTAAGAGCAACCATTACAATGGAGAGTACAACAACACTGCCGATAGACGAAACAATAATAATGAAACGTTTTCTGCCGAATTTGTCAATTCTTTCCCTGAAGCTCTTTTTATTTTCAATTCCCTTGACAATATTCTCCTTTTTCTGTGCTTTCTTCTTTGAAGCCCAGTTGTCAGCTGCCGGCGGAGCTTCAGCAGAAGTGCTGTCAGAATCATTGTCCTGCACGACTGTTTCGCTTTCAGTACCATTATCCGAAGTATTTTCGTAAATTTTGTCACGCTCTTCATCATATAACGGTTCATCATTATCAAGAGCTTCATTTGGGATATCAGTACAGTATTCAGCCGGATCATATTCATCCTGAAGGTCATTTCCTGATGTATCAGCAGTTTTCTCCTGATTATCATCTCCGGATGTGTTATCTGATTCTCCGTGAATTTCATCCCTAGGTGTGTCAACTGTTTCCTTGTCAGAATCATTTTCCGGTGTGACAGCCGGTTCGGCTTCAGCATTATTTTTCGGGGCGTCAGCTGGTTTCTCATCAGTCTTATCTTCCGGTAAGCCAGCTGTTTCCTCCTGAGCCATATTATCCGTGGCTATATCTTGTTCATTATTAATATCTTCCGCATGATCGGTATTGCTGTTAATATTATTATTTTTTATATAACTTAAAGGCTTGCTGTTCTGTTCTGCAGGTTTTGGAACCGATTCTGAACCGGCAGGCTCAGAATCCTTTTTGTACGGACTACCTTTGCCAGGACTTTTTTTGCCGGGGAATCCGGGATTTGGCTTGCTGCCATTACCGCCGAAAGGATTTTTACCGTCAGTTTTATTTCCCCATCCTGATGGAAGATTTTCATTATTCTTCATCTTCCGTCACCTTTGTCTTTAATAGCAGGGAGAAGAGAAAATATTCGCCGAATACGATTGCTATTGAAACGATAAATGACAGCGGAATATAGAAATAATCCAGTGCACGGCTTGGGGAGAATATGTAATATTTAACTCCTTCAAAGAAGGAATAGAGGTAGAATACTTCTATAATACCATAGATAGTTGTCATTATTCTGATCCAGAGAAGAGGAATCTCAGTGAGTACGGAAATTCCTTTGCAAATTCCCTGGAGCAGTTTACCATGTTCGATCTTGTAGAGCTTTTTATCCTCATTTTCATTGATAATTTCAGCGGGTGCGTTAAGTGAATAGCTGTTGCCGCACTTAGGACAGAAGCAATATGTGAGATTGTCGTTTTTCTTTACGATCTGGATGAGCTTGCAGCCGTATCTGTAAATATGTATAAATCCCAGATACAGAACAGAAAGCATAAATTTCAGACCGAATGCCGGAAGCTGGAGCGAATACTTGTTTGCAGTTTCCTTGTTGATAAGTACTGCTTCATCAGTATTGCAGTACGGACAATGAACATTCTTCAAAATGACATTGTTGCGGTTGGAAGATTTTTTTGACATAGTCTTTTCTCCTTTGAAATTAATATTAATTGAAATGACAAAATATTAAAATATGGCTTTTTGTACATTTCACTTTGCGCAATCAAAAACTCACAGCACTCCCGTCATATGGTTT
>JBJEQU010000159.1:0-14191 GCA_051881935.1 Porcipelethomonas sp.
AAACCCATGCATCACCGGAAACCCATGCATCACCGGAAACCCATGCATTACCGTCATGACTTAGGTTTTCTTCTTTTTCAATGTAACCACCCAAATCACCAGCGGTCACATCTCCAAATGCAATTAACGCTTTAATTCTGAATAATTTTCTACCAAAAACAAGCTTTGTTTCGGTAGTTAACTCAAATTTTTTATTGTCCATACTTGACAAATCCTTTCAGTTATGTTAAAATAACATCGTAAATATTTTTTTAATTTCCGTCCGTTACTGCTCCGGCAGTGCGGGCGGATTTTTTTACTCATCAACAACCTCGACAATTTTCAAGCCTTCAAAGTAATCATACAATTCTTCAGTAGTATGCAGGCTGAAACCATACGGAAGTCTATCACCGTCAGGACGGATTATCTTTCCGTCAACGACTTCATATATGTGCCCTGTCTTGAATATACCATCGCCCTCATAAACACAGAATTTTGTATTAAGCAGCGGCTTTTCTTCCGGTTCATCATCAACAAAATTAACATCAGCATCGAACAGGCGAGAAAAAGCAATTGCAGCTCCTGTCACAATATTAAATTCATCTTCAGGAGAACATATTGCTTTAGCTGCTTTGACAAATTTCTTGCCGTTATACATTTTGGCGGTCGTTGTCTTTCCGTCTGATGTGATTACGATTTTTTCATTGCAGTCATCAACCTTAACAAGGCATGATTCGCCACACCACCAACCATGATAATGTTCGCAAAGTCCCTCAAAACTATGACCGCCAACATTTTCATCAAACACGACTGCATAACGGTTATCATCAATATCAATACTAACAATTGTGCCGATTTTACCTACAACACGCTTGTTGTCGTCAACTATACGAACACACTTCACTCTGTCCCCGACTTTAAATTTTGCCATTTTTACGTCCTCCTGTTTTATGCCCCGAAGAAAATATCTTCACGGTTTGTTACGTTATGTTTGCGGTTGATTTCAGCGTAATCATTAAGTGCTGTTTCAACCCTTGCCTTACGTGTTATCTCATACATTTCATCTATACAGTCCTTGTAATTGGCTGTATATGTATAATCGCCATTCTTCCTGAATGTAAATAACGCCTGGTTCATCGGTTTAGTCACTCCTTTACATCATATTATAGCTTCTTTCAAATTCTCTCCATGGGACTGACTTGTCAGTCTTTTCGTATTCTGCCCAGATAGCCAGACGTTCCGGCGTCCAGTAGGCGAGTATCAGTCTTACAAGCTGCTGTGCGGTGGTCTGGTCACATACGGGAGTTGTATTTGCTTTTTTTGATTTTGGCATGGCTTACTCCTTTACATAGTTTAGTTCATTAGTGATTCTGCTTCTTCCGGATGTGCATTAACATACCTGCTGACATTTTCTGAAACTCTGTCCATCATTATTTTAGAGTACTCAGCCCTCTGCTCATCGCTGAGAGAATCCCACCTCAACGGAGAATTATCTCCAACGCAGATATAGCTTACATGCGGGTAAATATCATTATTCTTCTTCTTTCTTCCCATAAAAAATCACCTCCTGTTATAATATGCTTCTGCGGTTTGTCCGATTGTCAGCAAAGCCTATCATTTTCACCCCCCTAAGCACGGTCTTTCATTGACATAATTCACCGATTTATCTTTCCGTATCTGACTGGAAAAGGTAAAATAAGTCATACTTAGGAAAGAGAATATTTCTTAATTTAAAAGCTTCATTTACTCCGAATGATTCTTTGTTAATCTTGTATCTTAATGAACTTTCACTCATTCCAATTGCCGCCGCTGCCGAATTGATTGTCATGTGACTTTCATGAATAGCATGTTCAAGATTTTTAAACATATTAATCCCTCCTTTATAAAACTCGATTACGAATTCTCGTAATCTGTATTATTATAATAACACGATATTTAGTAATTGTCAATAGAATTTTACGAATTTTCGTAAAAACAGAATAATGCCTAATTTTGCTTAATTGTTATTGTGTATTTGTACAAATTTACGAATTTTCGTAAATTCTTATTGAATTTTACAGTTTTTAGTGCTATAATTTATATGAGGTGATAACATGGCAATAGGTAAGGTATTATCTAACATATTAAAAGAAAAGAATACCACTGTTACGGATCTTGCAAGAGATATTGGGGTCGCACCAACTACGATTTATAGTATCATAGATAGGGATAACATGAAAATTGATATTTCTATTTTAATTAAAATATGTAAATCGTTAGGCGTAGACATAAATATTTTTTATGAAGATTATTTAAACAGTTGTGGGGAAACAGCTTTTACGAAAAAACCAGAAGAAAATATTCTGCTAACAAAATTCAATCAATTAAATGAATTAGGTCAATCCAGACTTTTAGAGCGACTTAATGAACTTCTCGAACTTCCAAAATATCAAAAGAAAAAGGAACTAAGAAAGATAAGTGAAATTATGAACGATCATGCATATATAGCAGCTGATGAGGGAGGTGTTACTGAGATAAAGGGAGAGCCGGGTCTTCCGAAAATCAGCGATTTGATTGATAAAAAGCATTTAAAGTAGTTTCCAGTTATTTCCTGTAGAATTTTCTCTAAATCAATTATAAAATTATAGTAAATTGGTTTGGAGGGAATCTACATGAAAAAAATAAATAACTGTGTTAAACAATTCAAAAAAGATAATAAGTTTTTATATCCAAAATGGGGAACACTTAAACGCATAGCCCGAAAAAACGGCTGGTTGCTGTCTACGTATAGTGATGCCAAAAAGCTTATATGCGAGCATGATCTTGAAAGCTTTGCTGATAATCACCGTGCATTTACATATAAATTCTCAGGTGAAATTATTATTTTATACAGAGATGATCTACAAGGATTTACAAGAATACATGCGGTATGTCATGAGTTTGGTCATATATGTTTAAAACATCATGCTTTAACTGCGGACAGTCCAAGGGATGCGTGTGAAGAAGCTGAAGCAGATAAATTTGCCGATGCACTGATAAATGGATACAGAAAAGCACTTGCTGTTGCAAGTGCAGTGATAATGTCAATATCATTTTTAATGTCATTTTGTTTCAGTGATTTTGCAAGAGAAACAACAGATAATTCGAAAACATACACACCGACTGAAACTGAGACGGAAGTCCCATCTCTGAATAATAACGATATTATCTATTATGTTACCCCCAGTGGTGACAAATACCACAGAGGGGATTGCTATCACATAAATCCGGATAGTTGCATCCCCATCACCTTAAAGGAAGCAGAAAAACTTGGGTATGAACCATGTAAAACCTGTAGACCTGATGAATTAAATAAAAATAAATAAGAGGAGTAATGTTATGAAAAAAATTACAGAATTATACACGGATATTAGCGGTGCAAAAATTCTGAAACGGGGTGATATAATATGAGTGACAATTACAAGGATTTAATAGCATTAAACTGCCCTAACTGTCAGGCGACGTTATCGTGTAAATCAAATGAAATGACAGTGACTTGCGAGCACTGCGGTACATCTATTCTTATAAAGGATCTTATAACGAAATCAAGGATCGACAAAGCGGATAAGCTTGAGTCAAGTTCAGCTATGGCTGAGAATGCGTTAAAAAATAAGGACTGGAAAAGCGCATATAAGTATTATGAATCAATATGTAAGATAGAACAGTCACCTGAAAACATGGCGATATTTAATATACTTGCTTACATTTGTGATAAGATCGGTTACCAGGAAACTATTTTTGATAACAGTAAAAATATTCACATCGATAATCGGAGAGTTCTTCTCGAAGCCGTTAAAACACATATTGAGCAGTTGAGAACTGATGAACTTAAAGCATTATCTAATAAGTACAAGGATCCGAAAGTTTACAGAAAATATTCAAAATCCATATACAATAAGTATCTTCCTTTGGTTGGGAGAGCAGATGAAGAAATCCGGAATATAACCCCTGTAATATGTTCCTGTGGAAATACTGTTGAATATAATGAAAACGAGTGCTCTGAATGTGGAAAAACCAGAAATCAGATAATTGATGAACAAACAAAAAAGGCTGCTGACGATAAGTTAAATAAAACTCTGTCAGTGACCGCCCTGGTTTGTATGGTTCTGGGTATATTGTTTGGCGCTGGGATGGTGAAATCGATTATCAGCGGAGAGTTTCAGGCAGCTTTTCTTATATTCACAGTAATTCTCACGGCAGTATTTGTTGTTGTTATAAACTTTAAGGTCAGAGATTATGTTGTTTCTCTTTTCCCGGAAAAGATCCAGACGAATGCTGCTGTTATTAAAGCACTGCCAGCGGTGACTATTGCTGTTCCGGTAATATTGATGATCGCTCTCGGTGCGATGATGGGTACGACATCAAATAAAAAGGAAGAGAGTACTTTAGCCGTGGTAACGACCGGCATTACAGAGCAGCTGACTGATAGAGCAACCACGTCTGCAACATCCGTGACTACAACTACAGTCACTACAACAGAAACAGAAAAAACCACATTGGAAATAACAACGGTAGCAGAAGATCCGACCGTGGAAGTAACTGAGGAGATTATCGTGGACGCTGCTGTGGAAGAAATTGAGCAGCCGGAGTTACCTGTCGAAGAATCAGAGGAGGACGATGACCCTAACGCAAGAATTATTGTTTATAAAACTAAAACCGGCAAGAAATATCACTATGATAATAATTGCAACGGTGCTGAATATTACGAATGTACTTTATCAGAAGCTTTGGCAGCGGGATTAGAACCGTGTAATAAGTGTGTATATTAAAAAATAACGCCCTCGCTGTGGAAACAGCAGGGGCGTAAATTATGAGGAGGAAAATATGAGAACAGCAGCGGCATACATACGTGTTTCAACTGATGATCAGGTTGAATATTCCCCGGACAGTCAGCTGAAAGCCATAAGAGATTATGCACGAAGGAATGATATGATACTTCCTGAAGAATTTGTTTTCATGGATGAAGGCATAAGCGGCCGAAAGGCTGAAAAGCGTCCCCAGTTCATGAAAATGATCGGGACAGCGAAAATAAAACCCAAACAGTTTGACGTTATTTTGCTGTGGAAATTCAGCCGTTTTGCACGAAATCGTGAAGACAGCATAGTTTACAAATCAATGCTGAGGAAGCAATGCGGTATAGACGTTATATCTGTATCAGAGCAGCTTGGCGAGGATAAAACATCTATACTCATTGAGGCACTCATTGAAGCCATGGATGAATATTACAGCATTAACCTGGCTGAAGAGGTGCGCAGAGGAATGACGGAAAAGGCAAACAGGGGAGAGGTTGTAAGCGCTCCGCCTTTTGGATATGATGTTGTAGATAATGTTTTCGTTCCTAATCCCGAAAATGCCCCTGTTGTAAAAATGATCTTTGAAAAATACCTCAATGGTCAGGGCTGTCTTGAAATAGCAAAGGAATTGAACAGAATGGGAATTCGCACAAAGCAGGGGAATAAATGGGAGAACAGGGGAGTTGAATATGTGCTCCGGAATGTTGTATACACCGGAAAGCTTACATGGACGCCTGTCAAGACAAAAACACGTGATTATAACTGCAAGGATACCATTATTACACAGGGTAAACATGAGCCGATTATTAAGCAGGATGTTTTCGACAAGGTACAGAAATTAATTCTTGAAAAGAAAAAACTGTTTCCTAAAAATTCAAGACAGTCATCCAATGAATTTATGCTTAAAGGTTTTTTGAAATGCAGTAACTGTGGCGGTGCTCTTGTCTATGCTGTTAATGACAGGGTACAGTGCAACAGATACTCCAAGGGTACATGCGAAGTGTCCCACAGTGCAAGCCTGAGTAAACTGAATGCCTCGGTGATAAGTGCATTAAAGAGCGATCTTGAGACTCAGCACTTCAATATATATAAAAAAACTCCCGAAGAGTCAAAAGATAAGGATATCACGCCAATGCTGATTGAAAAGGAGAGAAAAAAGCTTGAGCGTGTAAGAGAAGCTTATGAAGCAGGAATCGACTCACTTGAGGAGTACCGGGTCAATAAAGAAAAAATTCTGATGACTATTGCAGAGCTTGAGAGCAATATTAAGGAACCGGAACGCAGTCAGAAGGAAATTTACAAGAAATTGAGCCGGACCATTAAAAAAGGACTGGAAATACTTGAAGATGATAATTGCAGTGAAAGTATCAAAAATATTACTCTGAGAAGCTTTGTCCGCCAGATTGTTTACATGAAGAAAACTCAGTCAATTGAGATCCTCTATCAGATTTAGTACACTTTAATTATCTCCTTATGATATTTGGCGGTCCTGACGGTGAGATAGCAGCATCCCTCCGCTATCTGAACCAGAGGTACTCGGCACCTTACGGGGAGACAAGGGCGCTGCTGACAGATATAGGTACAGAGGAACTTGCTCATGTTGAAATGATCTCCGCTATACTGTATCAGCTTACAAGGAATCTGACCCCTGAGCAGATCAAGGAAAGCGGATTTGATACGTATTTTGTGGATCACACAACTGGTATCTATCCTATCGCAGCATCAGGAGTTCCTTTTTCAGCAGCCTATTTCCAGTCCAAAGGAGATCCTATTACCGATCTTGTAGAGGATATGGCGGCAGAGCAGAAGGCAAGAACAACCTATGACAACATCCTGCGGCTTGCCGATGATCCGGATGTAAGGGATCCGATAAAATTCCTGCGTGAGAGGGAAATCGTTCATTTTCAGAGATTCGGCGAGGGTCTCAGAATTACTCAGGATAATCTTAACTCAAAGAATTTTTATGTCTGCAATCCGTCTTTCGATAAGAGATGCGGAAAAAATTGCAGGAGGAAATAGTTCCCGGGCAGGTCGGCAAACCTGCCCGGATTAGTATTATACAGTGGAAAACATAATGAAGGAATATTTTTTACTTGACAAACTGTATAAACAGTGATATAATAATTACTAACGATTATAGCTAAACTTGTTAGTTAAATAAATGTTATATATTCTTGCGCAGGGGATGGTTTCAATGGATTATATATCGCTGGCAAATGAGCTTATCGAAATGAGGTCAAGCCGTCAGCATATTGAAATTGACAGAGAGGTTTCAAAATCTGCAAAGGCGGAGATGTTCATACTTGGGTTTCTCAGGTGCCATGAAAATAAGGCATACCCGAAGGAGCTGAGCCGTGCATTTATGGTGAGTACTGCACGGGTGGCTGTGATACTCAGACGGCTTGAAGAAAAGGGATATATAATCAGAACGTCAGATCAGAAGGACAGTCGTCAGGTCGTTGTTACAATAAGTGACAAGGGGCTTCAAAAGCTTACGGAGTGTCGCAGTTCTGCTGTGGAGTATCTTGCCAGAAGGCTTGAAATGATGGGATATGATGATGCTGTTGAATATATCCGTCTGGAGAAGAAGCTGATAGATGTATGTTCGGCAGCGGCAGGGGGAGCATACTAATTCTTTTAATTCCGATAGACTTTAGTCTGCCGGAGTTTAGCCGACAAAGTCGGCGTAAGGGATTGCATGAGACAGGATTTGACTGCAAGGCGGTCAGATCAGAGAATGCCGCAGGCAGCCGCCCTCAGAACTGTAATATATATTACAAGTTCTGAGGATTAGTATCAGTACGTTAAAACGCAGTGAGAAAGGATGATGAAAAATGGCAATGAGAAGCGAGAGGTTAAATAATTATTCAATAGCAATGCACAAAGACTGTATTGAAAATGATACCATTTCCGATGAACTTTTTACAGAATATGGAGTAAACAGAGGTCTTAGGGATAAAAACGGCAAGGGTGTGCTTACAGGTCTTACAAATATCTCTCTTATTGAATCCTTCAAAGAAGAAAACGGTCAGAGAGTGGGCATAGATGGTGAATTATGGTACAGGGGATACAGCATCCAGTCTCTTATCCGTGAACTCGGAGACGAGGACTTCGGCTTTGAGAAAACAGCGTACCTCCTTTTGTTCGGCAATAAGCCTGATGCAGATCAGCTCAGTGAATTTAATGAAATTCTTGCGGAAAGCAGGAGACTTCCCATTAATTTTGTCCGTGACGTAGTCATGAAGGCACCATCCAGGGATATAATGAATTCCATGACGAGAAGTATACTTACCCTTGCTTCATATGATGAACAGATAAGCGGGGACACGGCTAACAGTATAGCACAGTGTCTCAAGCTTATTTCAGTATTTCCGATGCTTGCAGTTTATGGATATCATGCATATAATCACTATGAAAATCTGGACAGTATGTATATACACCGTCCGCTGCCGGAGCTTTCAACGGCTGAAAATTTCCTGCGTATGCTCAGACCGGACATGAACTATACTCATCTTGAGGCAAAGGTGCTGGATATTGTCCTCATGCTTCACATGGAGCACGGCGGCGGAAATAATTCCACATTTACAACGAGAGTCGTTACCTCTTCCGGTTCGGATACCTATTCTTCCATCGCAGCGGCAATGTCCTCCCTCAAGGGACCGAAGCACGGCGGTGCAAACATAAAGGTAATGGAAATGATAAATGACATAAAGTCCAACGTTTCTGATATAACCGATAAAGAGGAAACCGGGGCATACCTTGATAAAATACTGGCTGGGGATGCTTTTGACGGAAAGGGTCTTATATACGGAATGGGTCATGCTATTTATTCTGTGTCCGACCCGAGAGAAAGGGTGCTCAAAGGCTTTGTTGAAAAACTTGCAAAGGTCAAGGGCAGAGATGACGATATGACGCTGTATAAGAATATCGAAGAGCTTGCACCAGTACTCATTGCAAAAAAACGCCGTATATACAAAGGCGTAAGTCCAAACGTGGATTTCTACAGCGGATTTGTTTATGATATGCTGGGTATACCTACAGAGCTTTATACGCCGCTGTTTGCCATTGCAAGAGTAGTCGGCTGGAGCGCACACAGAATAGAAGAGCTTATTGGAATGAATAAGATCATACGTCCTGCATATCTCAGCGTGATGGAGAAAAGATAATTAATGCCCCCTTTCGCAGGGGGCATTTGTAAGTATTTATTCCTTTTCCGCAGTTCTTTTTCTTATATTTTCTTCCTTCAGCAGCCGTCCCTCTCTGAGCAGCCGTTCAAGTCTGCGGCTGTCTCCGTTTTCAATCGCATCCCGGTATTCTGTCAGATGCTTTATCAGTTCGTCTATCTCAAATGTAAGGCATTCCCGGTTTGCGAGGAATAGACTTGTCCACATAGATTCGTTTAAAGTGGCAGTCCTTGTCATATCCCTGAAGCTTCCAGCACTGTAACCGGTTTCCTTCTGCATAGTCGGACTCTTTACATATGCACTTGAAACAACATGGGCAAGCTGTGAGGTATAGGCAATAATACTGTCATGGTCGAAGGGAGTGCTTTCCGCAATTTTTCCAAAACCCATCTGTTTTGCAAGCGTTTCAACTGCAAGGACGGAATTTTTGTCAGTTCTTTCCGTAGGGGTCACAATAAAGTTTGCACCGATAAACAGTGAACCGTCAGAAAATTCAAAACCAAAATTTTCCTTGCCAGCCATAGGATGGGTGCCCACATAGTGGATGCCATGCTCTATGGCTTCATTTGTCATGTCAACTGTCATCTGACCTTTTATGCCGCATACATCACAAAGTATGGCACCTTCTCTGAAGTTTGTCATATTTTCATGCATGAATTTTCTGGCAGGAACAGGATGCAGGCATACAATTACCATATCAAAGCTTTTGAGATTGGAAATTGCAGCACTGTCCTTTATGCAGCCGCATTCTTTCGCTGCTTCTATGACATGGCTGTCAGTATCAAGTCCGTAAACCTCATGGTCTGTATAGCTTGAGATAGCCTTGCAGTATGAACCGCCGATAAGCCCCAGACCTACAACAAGAATTTTCATATCAGATCATCTTTCCTTCAAATTCACATAGTTTTTATATTATTCATTATTCCAGCCAAGGCGGCAGCCGTTAAATATACGGTATTCCCCTAAAGCTTATTTGCTTTAAACAGTATAGCACTTTAAATCCTGAAAGTCAAGAGGGAAAGAAAAACTTTTTTGAAATCCGGCGGAATTTGTAGAATTATATGTAAGGCTACGAAAATTTTATTACCGTAAACACGCTAATAATTATTTGACATTTTATGTAAAATGTGATAGAATGAAGGTGTCAAATTTTTTTAATAGGAGGTTATTTGTATGAAAAAACAAATAGCAAGCATTCTTACAGCGATAACTTGTGCAATATGCACAACGGGGGGGGGGGTACAACCTCTAATCGCATCGGCTGGGAGCTATAGCGATACCTTACAATACGGGGACTATCTTTACTATAAGCAAGTTGATGAAGATGAAGACGGAGTTTATGATTATGTTGAAATTTCCGATTGTGATGAATCAGTAACAGAGATTGAAATTCCGGAGGAGATTGACGGCTTGCCGGTGACAAGTATAGGAAGTATTGCATTTTACTACTGTACAAGCCTTGAGAGCATAACAATCCCTGACAGCGTGACCAGTATAGGAAGTGGTTCATTTAGGGGCTGTACAAGTCTTGAAAGAATAACAATTTCCAACAGCGTTACGAGTATAGGGGAGTGTGCGTTTTGCGAATGTTCAGCTCTTTCTAGTATAACAATCCCTGACAGCGTAACGAGTATAGGAGCAGAGGCATTTTCCGATACAGCGTTACTTAACAATCAGACAGGTGTAAAATATGCTGATACATGGGTTGTTGATTGTGATACAAATGTAACATCTGCAGAGCTTAGAGATGGAACAAAGGGTATAGGAAGTGGTTCATTCAGGGGCTGCACAACTCTTTCAAGCATAACGATTCCCGACAGCGTAACGAGCATAGGAATGTTTACATTTGCTGGTTGTACAGGCCTTACAGGCATAACTATACCTGACAGCGTAACTAGTATAGGATATGGTGCATTTTGGGGCTGTTCGGCTCTTTCAAGCATAACAATTCCCAACAGCGTTACGAGTATAGGGGAGTGTGCGTTTTACGAATGTTCAGTTCTCTCAAGAATAACAATCCCCGACAGCGTAACAAGTATAGGTCTTAGAGCATTTGACCTTACACCATGGTTTGAAGCAAAAAAGAAAGAAACCCCGTTGGTAACTGTTAACAGCATACTTATTGATGGTACAACCTGCAGTGGAGACGTTGTTATTCCTGACGGCGTAAAGAGTATAGGAGAAGGAGCATTTGAATACTGTTCGAGTCTTACAGGCATAACAATCCCCGACAGCGTAACTAGTATAGAATATAATGCATTTATGGGCTGTTCGAGCCTTGAAAACGTAACAATCCCCGACAGCGTGACGAGCATAGGATCTCAGGCATTTTCCAACTGTGATGCTCTTTCGGACATAACAATCCCCGGCAGCGTAACAAGTATAGGAGATTGTGCATTTTCCAACTGTGATGCTCTTTCAGACATAACAATCCCCGACAGCGTAACAAAGATAGGAGGGTATGCGTTTTCCAACTGTTCGGCTCTTTCAGGCATAAATGTTTCAGAGGATAACAAATTTTACAGTGATAGTGATGGTGTGCTATACAATAAAGAGCAAACTGAACTTATCGTTTATCCTGCCGGAAAGAAGGATAAAGAGTATGTGGTCATCAACAGTGTAACAAGTATAAGATATAATGCATTCTACAAATGTACAAGCCTTGAGAGCATAACAATACCTGACAGTATAACAAGTATAGGAGAATTTACCTTTTCCAGTTGTTCGGCTCTTTCAGACATAACTATCCCCGATAGTGTAACGAGTATAGGAACTCAGGCATTTTCCAACTGTGATGCTCTTTCAGACATAACAATACCAGACAGTGTAACGAGAATAGGATATATGGCATTTTGTGGCTGTTCAAGCCTTGAAAGCATAACAATTGATAATCCGGAATGTGATGTATATGACAGCAAATATACAATTTCTAATGCCGGGGTTGAAAGTTCTGACATCTATTTCAACGGTACAATCTATGGTTATGAAAATTCAACCGCACAGGCTTATGCAGAAAAGTATGGCTATAATTTCGCAGTAATCGGAGAAGATGAAGCAATCAGCGGCGATGCCAACGGTGACGGTGTTGTAAACGTCCGTGACGCTGCGGTTATTGCACAGAAGCTTGCACAGGGCAAGGCAGAGGAACTGCCCGATTCAGCTGACTTTAACGGTGACGGAGTTATAAATGTCCGTGATGCGGCGGCAATAGCGAAATTCCTGGCAACAGGTAAAAAATAATCTTTATAACGCTCCCGAAAGGGGGCGTTTTTTAGTTCATGAGGACATATCCATGCAGATTATTTCATAAAAAGGTTGATTTTTTCAGAAAAATGCTATATACTAATAAGTAATAATGATAAAAAGGGGCGAGAAAATATGAAATTTACAAAAATGCATGGTATCGGCAATGATTATATATATGTTAACTGCTTTGAGGAAAATGTAAAAAATCCTGAAAAAGTCTCAATATATGTAAGCGACAGGCATAAGGGTATTGGTTCAGACGGACTGGTTCTTATTATGCCCTCTGAAAAAGCAGATTTTCGCATGAGGATATTTAATGCCGACGGCTCAGAAGCAATGATGTGCGGTAACGCCACACGCTGTATCGGCAAGTATGTTTATGACAAGGGGCTTACTAAAAAAACTGCAATTACTCTTGAAACAAATTCCGGCATAAAATACTTAAAGCTTTTCCCTGAAAACGGAAAGGTCGAATTCGTCGAGGTGGATATGGGAAAGGCGGTTTTAGTTCCGAAGGATATCCCGGTAAGATCAGACAAGGAACGTTTTATCGCTGAACCGGTTACAGTCGACGGCAGGGAATACAAAATGACCTGCGTATCTATGGGGAATCCCCATGCAGTAGTATATATGGACGGCATCTCACAGCTTGACCTTGAAAAGATCGGCCCCTCATTTGAAAATCATGAGCTGTTCCCAGACAGGGTCAACACTGAATTTATCGAAGTGGTCGATTCAAAAACTCTCAATATGAGAGTATGGGAAAGGGGAAGCGGAGAGACCTTTGCCTGCGGTACGGGAGCATGTGCAAGCGTTGTGGCGTCTGTGCTCAATGGTTACTGCGAAAAGGACAGTGAGGTCACTGTTCACCTCAGAGGCGGCGACCTTCGTATAACCTATAAAAATGATGAAACAGTTATTATGAAAGGCCCGGCGGCTCTTATCTGCGATGGTGATGTGGACGTTTCATTTATTGAGTGACGGCATGATATTCCGTATTCTATGAAATTTATATAAGGAGAAAAAACAATGACAAAAGTAAACAAGAACTTTGAAAACCTTGTCCCGAATTATCTTTTTGCGGACATTGCAAAAAAGACAAATGAATTTTTAAAGGCAAATCCTGATACAAAGCTTATCAGACTTGGTATCGGCGACGTTACCCTTCCTCTTGCACCTGTTGTTGTTGAAGCAATGAAAAAGGGCTGTGACGAGCTGGGGGTCAAGGAGACCTTCAAGGGCTATCCGGACTATGAGGGTTATGCTTTTCTGAGAGAAGCAATCTCGGGATATTATAAAAGCTTCGGCGTTGATGTTTCAGCCGATGAGATCCTCATAAATGACGGCGCTAAAAGCGATGCGGGAAATATCGGTGATATTTTTTCGGAGGACAATGTTGTTCTTGTAACAGACCCTGTTTATCCGGTTTATGTTGACTCGAATATTATGAGCGGAAGAAAGATCCTCTATGCTGACGGTAATGAGGAAAATAATTTCTGTGCAATGCCTGACGAAAATGTAAAGGCAGATATAATATATCTTTGCTCGCCTAACAATCCTACAGGTGCATGCTATAACAGAAAGCAGCTTAAAGCATGGGTGGACTATGCAAACAGGAACAATTCCCTTATAATCTATGACGCAGCCTATGAGGCATTTATCGAAGAGGATGATATTCCGAAAAGCATTATGGAAATCGAGGGTGCAAGGACATGCGCAATTGAAATGTGCTCCCTTTCCAAGACGGCAGGCTTTACAGGTACAAGATGCGGTTATACAGTAATTCCGAAGGAGCTGGAGCTGGATGGTACTAACATTTACAAGCTCTGGTACAGACGTCTGTCTACAAAGTTCAACGGAGTATCATATCCGGTACAGTGTGCTGCTGCGGCAGTGTTCTCGGAAGAGGGTCAGAAGCAGATCCGTGAAAATATCAATTATTACAAGGAAAATGCAAAGATCATTGCAAAT
>JBJEQU010000160.1:0-14102 GCA_051881935.1 Porcipelethomonas sp.
GCATCAGGATTTTCCATAACAAGATCAATAGCGTCAATTATCTCTCCCAGATTATGGGGCGGGATATTTGTCGCCATACCAACAGCGATTCCCACAGAACCGTTTACGAGAAGATTCGGAAAACGGCTCGGCAGGACAACCGGTTCCTTGAGCTTATCATCATAGTTTGTAGTATACGGTATCGTATCCTTTTCAATATCTGTCAGCATTTCTCCGGCGATTTTTGACATTCTCGCCTCTGTATAACGATATGCAGCAGGAGAGTCTCCGTCTACGTTACCGAAGTTTCCGTGACCGTCTATGAGGGGATAACGAAGTGAAAATTTCTGTGCAAGACGAACCAGCGCATCATAAACTGAAGCGTCACCATGAGGATGATACTTACCCAGAACCTCACCGACAGTATAGGCGCATTTTCTGTATGGCTTGTCATAGGTATTTTTTGACTCGTTCATTGTATAGATAATACGTCTGTGTACAGGTTTCAGACCGTCCCTTACATCCGGCAAAGCTCTTGCAACAATAACCGACATTGAGTATTCAAGGAAAGATTTTCGCATTTCCTTATCAATATCAACATTAATAACCTTTGAATTATCATCAAACATTTTCTTACTTCCTTCTAATTATTTGTCAGCTTCGCAAAGATAATATTTTCCTATTCTTTCAACAAAATACATTGAAAACCTCTGTATTTCTTCATCAGTAAAAACATTCTTTGGTATTATATAAAACATTGATCTTTTTATATAGATCAGGAAAAAATTTTCCCTTTCAGTTACTCTCAAAGTATTATTAACATATATATCCGAAGCTTCGATATCTTCCTGAGCAGCGGTCTCACCGAAAACCGCTTCGTATTCCTCCGGTTCCCTTTCTTCATCCGCAGGTTCTAAAACCGTTCCCACCACAAGTTTTTCCGGCAGAACTTCAAGGGTATAGACATCATTCTCTATCCCCCTTATCGAAACAAGGAGATTTTTCTTGATTTTTTTCGGATTATACCAGTTCACAGCTGCAAGCGCAAGACATGCCATGACGAGCACATAACCGACTGTTCCGGCATTTCCGATAACGATATTTATAATATTTCCTATGGCAACCAGTATAAGTATACCGCACATTATCATGTTTCTTGGATATACATACTTTTTCTGAAATACATTATAAGCCTCTTCAAACATCTCAAAGGGAATTGAATAACGTTTTTTTTCGATTATTCTCTCAGCTTCGAAGCCGTTATTTTCAAATTCCTCGTCAACTCTGTTTTCTTCCATATATTTTCCTTTCAGCTTTTAAATATCAAGATTTTCAACGTATTTTGCGTTTGCTTCGATAAATTCTCTTCTCGGACCTACCTTATCACCCATAAGTATTGTAAATGTCTCATCAGCCTTAACTGCATCTTCCATTTCGACTTTTATCATTGTTCTTGTACTCGGATCCATTGTTGTTTCCCAGAGCTGTTCCGGATCCATTTCACCCAGACCTTTATAACGCTGAACTTCCGGCTTTGTACCGTTTTCACTTGTAAGCTCTTCGATATATCTGTCACGCTCTTCATCTGAAAAAGCGTATTTGAATTTCTTGCCTCTGAACACCTTGAAAAGCGGAGGCTGGGCAATATAGATATTTCCGTTTGTAATAAGCGGTCTCATGAATCTGAAGAAAAATGTCAGAAGGAGAGTCCTGATGTGGGAGCCGTCAACATCGGCATCCGCCATTATTATGACCTTTCCGTATCTGAGCTTTGTTATATCAAAATCTTCTCCGATACCGGTTCCGAGGGCAGTAATGACCGGCATCAGCTTATCATTTCCGTAAACCTTATCTATCCTCGTTTTCTCGACATTGAGCATTTTGCCCCATAACGGAAGAATAGCCTGATAGCGTCTGTCTCTGCCGTCTTTGGCAGAACCGCCGGCAGAATCTCCCTCGACAATGTATATTTCAGTAAATTCTATATCACGTTCGGAACAGTCTGCAAGCTTACCGGGGAGTGACGCATTTTCCATTGCCGATTTTCTTCTTGCAGTTTCCCTTGCTTTTTTTGCAGCTTCTCTTGCACGCTGTGCAGCCATGGATTTTTCAAAAATAGCCTTGGCATCCGCAGGATTTTCCTCCAGATAGTTCATCAGCTTTTCCATTACCATTTTTTCTACAAAGCCTTTTACTTCGGGATTTCCCAGACGTCCCTTTGTCTGTCCCTCAAATTCACATTCTGTAAGCTTTACAGAAATAATTGCCGTAAGACCCTCTCTTACATCATCCCCCAGGAGCTTTTCTCCGTCCTTCAGCAGTCCGAACTTCTTTCCATATTCGTTTATAACCTTTGTAAGGGCATTTTTAAAGCCTGTTTCATGAGAGCCGCCGTCAATAGTATGGATATTATTTGCAAACGACAGTATAACTTCGTTATAGCTGTCATTATACTGCATTGCAATTTCTGCAAAGGAATCCCCCTGCGTTCCCGAAACGTAAATAACCTTTTCGGAAAGAGATTCAAGACCCTTTGTTTTGTGAATATGCTCAACAAACTGCCTGATACCACCCTCATAGTGGAGGGTTTCACTTCTTTCCTCCTCACCGGAACGATTGTCAGAAAAAACAATTTTAATTCCTGCATTAAGGAAAGCCTGTTCCCTGAGACGTTTAAGCAGCACCTCATAGTCATAGTGAGTATCTTCAAATATTTCCCCGTCTGCCTTGAACATTACGCAGGTACCTGTCTCCGCAGTATCTCCTATTGCTTTAAGCTGCTCGGAATAGTTTCCTCTTTCAAAGCGCTGGAAATATACATGCTCACCGTCCTTTACGGTAAGCTCAAGCCATTCGGAAAGGGCGTTTACAACTGATGCTCCTACACCATGAAGACCGCCGGAAACCTTGTACCCGCCGCCGCCGAATTTTCCTCCGGCATGGAGAATGGTATAAACCACCGTAGCAGCTGAAATTCCCTCTTTCGGATGAATACCGACAGGTATTCCTCGTCCGTTATCAGAAACCCTGATGACATCGCCGTCGAGTATTTCAACCCTGATTTCAGAACAAAAGCCTGCAAGTGCCTCATCTATGGAATTATCCACTATCTCGTAAACAAGATGATGCAGTCCTCTGGGACCCGTTGAACCGATATACATACCCGGACGCTTACGAACTGCTTCAAGTCCCTCAAGCACCTGTATCTGATTTTCATCATAATTCTGATTTGCTGACATTTATTCTTCCTCCTCTTCTCTGCCGGTGACAACACCTTAAAGCAAACGCAGTAAAAAAACGTATCATCCCTTGCCTGCTGCTCTCTTTCTCAGAGTTGCAGCAGATATCTGTGATATATAAACAATCTCTTTTCCTTTTTCAATACATACAACAAAGCTTTTAGGCATTTCATAGGAAACTGTTATTACACGTTTTTCCCTGGTAGCATTTTCAAGAAGCCTGGATGTATTTTTTCCGGTTGTGGTATTCTCTATATCAAAAATTCCGACTATGTCTCTGGAATTTATCAAAATATTATTTCCAAGGTGTATAAACATTTATTATCTTCACGGGTTTCATTCCCGCATAACCTTTCCGTTTTTAACTTTGAAAACAGCTCCCTCAGATAATCCTGACACTGATTTTTCATTGCAGGTGGTGATAAAAACCTGCATATCCCTGATTATATCAAATACAAGTCTCTGCCTGTTTTCGTCAAGCTCCCCCATAACATCATCAAGCAAAATCACCGGAGCTTCTTTCTTGTTTTTATAATATATTTCAGCCTGTCCCAGTTTCATAACAAGGGCGGCAGTTTTTTTCTGTCCCTGTGAGCCGAATTCCCTGACATTCAGCCCATTTATTTTTATTATTATATCATCTCTGTGGGCACCGCCTGCAGTGTAGCCAAGCCTGATATCATCGTCAATATTCTTTTCAAGCTTTCTGAAATAATATGAAAAAAGCTTTTCCTCATCATCTGTATCACCGATTTTATTGCCGTAAATATTGGAATTATATTCAATCGAAAGCTTTTCGCTGCCGTCTGTTATCATACTGTAAAGCAAAGAGCATGTTCCGGCAAGCTTTATAATATATTCATTTCTCTTTTTTGAGAGCAGCGAGCCTGCTGCGGCAACCTGCCTGTCCCACACATTGAGAAGATCTCTCTTTTCATTTCCTGAAGCAATTGCTTTAAGAAGATTGTTGCGGTGATTTATAAGCAGGTCATAACGCCTTACAAGATCCATACAGCTGTTGTTCAGCTGGCAGCAGCATAAATCAGTAAAGGATCTCCTTTTTTCCGGATTCCCTTTTATAAGCTCCACATCGTCCGGAGTAAAAACGACTGCCTTGAACGAATCAAAAAGCCTGTTTGTACCCTTTAGCTGAACCCCGTTAAGCCTGATATTTTTTGATCTTATATTATCCCTTGCCATCAGGTATGAAACAGACTGTATCCTTCTTCCGTCGTCAAATTTTATACCGATCTCCATAAGATCCCTGTCAATACCGATATAATCCCTTTCCCTCGAATTTCTGAAGCTTCTGCATCCGGTCATAAGCCAGATGCTTTCAAGGAGATTGGTTTTCCCCTGGGCATTCATGCCTATTATGAGATTATATTTCGGGTGCGGCTCTATAAACACATTTTCGAGATTTTTATAACCGTCCGCCTTAATAGCCGTAACGAACATTATTTTACTCTTACCGTATATCCGCCTGCTTCAACAGTATCTCCGCTCCGGATCTTTTTTCCCCTCATGGTGCAGACCTCGCCGTTGACCTTTACTTCCCCTTGCTGTACCAGTTCTTTTGCAAAGCCACCGGTATCGCAGAGTCCGGAAAATTTCAGAAGGGAATCAAGCTTTATAAACTCCGTTTTTATTTCTGTTTCGATAATTTTACTCATCTTTTTTCCTTTCCATAACTCAGAAGACAAATCAGCTTCTTATCTGGACCGGCATTACGATGAACGTAAAATGACTGCCCTCAAGGGGAATAATTTTAACAGCCCTGCTGGGACCGTTCATCTGTATTCTGACCTTGTCCGTATCGCATGCACGAAGTGCTTCAAGAAGAAATTTATTGTTAAATCCGATGGTAACGCTTTCACCGCTTATTTCTGCCTCAATACTGTCATCAAGTCTTCCTATGGCTGTTTTGCACTCAAGGAATATATTATTATTTTCAAATTTACATTTTACCGGTGCCTTGTTCTTGTCATTTAAAAGCAGCGCACATCTCTCAAGGCAATGAATAATATCACTTGTCTTTATCAGCACTTCAGTTTTGAAATCAACTGGAACGCTGTTTTTATAATTATGAAATTCTCCTTCGAGGAGTCTTGTAAAGATCCTGTAACCGTTGATATCAAATAAAACATGCTTTGCATTTACATAAATCAGGCATTTTTTATCATCTTCCTCACTGAGGAGAGCAGCTGCTTCCTTCAAAGCCTTTGACGGAACGACAAAATGCTTCTTTTCCTGATATTCCGTATTTTCATTTCTTATGGCAAGTCTGAAACCGTCAATAGCGACGATATTGAAAGAATTATTTTCTATATCGAATAATTCCCCTGTCATTATTGGCTTTGCATCATTTACAGATACAGCATAGACTGTCTGATTTATCATGGAACGCAATACAGCCTGATTTACACTTACAGGATTTTCCATTTCTATTTCAGGGAGTGCCGGATATTCTTCTGCTCCGATAGCCGAGATCTGATATTCAGCATTTCCTCCGGATATTTTAAGGTTCAGATTTTCATCCACCTCATAGCTAATTATTTCTGAAGGCATTCTTCTTGTTATTTCACTGAAAAGTCTTGAGTTTAAAATAATTTCGCCGCTGTCAGAGGAAGTACAGCCAATGGATGTGGTTATGCCTATTTCAAGGTCATAGCCGGTAAGTTCAAGCTGTGAGCTGTCAAGTCTCAGCTTTATTCCCTCAAGAGCTGATATTGTAGATTTCTGTGATACTGCCTTGGATACATTGCCTATGGCAGCAGTTATGTCTTCTTTTTTACAGTTAAATTTTATTGACATATCTTTTTTCCTTTCAAGGTATCTGATTTTCAGTGAATATTTCACATCATGAAGTTTTTCAATATTCAGCAGTGGCTGAAATTTTTTTATGTATGAATTATAATAAATATAATTTAGTTTAAATAGTAGTAGTAGTAGAGGCTGTTAATTCTGTGGAAAAAATCAATAATTGCCGGTTTTACCGGACTTTTCTGGCAGAAAAGTTTTAAAAACTGCGGGTTAATAATTTGTTGGAAAGTTAAAACTGAAATTTCAGGTTGAATCTGTTTAAAAAATGTGAGTTGAAAGTTGAGAAAATATTGAAAATTTTGTGGATTGATTTTCAATATTCCACACGCTGTTAAATTTAGTTTTTCCAGTTCGGTGGAAAAACTGGTTTCATATAAACAAACCAAAGAAAATACGAGGAAATAATTTCAACTCAGTTTTCAACAATGTGTTGAAAACTGAGTTGAAACAAACTGTTTATCAACCATTGCTGTGGTCTCTTATATTCTTAATAGTGTCTTCCACAAGTTCTTTAAGATGACTGTCTTTTTTAATGTTTTCTGAAACATTGTTAACAGCGTAAACTATAGTAGAATGGTCACGGCCGCCGAATTCGGTACCGATTGAAGCAAGAGGCATCTGAGTAATTTCCCTGACTACATAGATGGCAACCTTTCTTGCATTTGATATCTGTGAATTTCTTTTATTGGAACGGATATCCTCCGGGGTAACGCCGTACACGTTGGCAACCTCAGCGATGATCTTTTCAACTGTAATAGGAAGAGGCTGGTCATCGTTTAAAATATCCCTTATAACGCTCTGGGCCATAGAAATTGTTGGCTGGCTTCCGGCATAGTGATTAAGAGCCTTGAGTTTTTTTACAGCTCCCTCAAGCTGTCTTATATTAGTTTTTATCTTGTTTGCAATAAACTGGGAAACATCATCCGGAATCTTGAGATCCAGAAGCTCTGCCTTGCGTTTGATAATTGCCATTCGTGTTTCAAAATCCGGGGTTGAAATATCTGCAATGAGTCCGGACTCAAATCTTGAACGGATTCTGTCCTCAAGAGTCTTGATAGCCTTCGGCGGACGGTCAGATGTAAGTACTATCTGTTTTCCGTCCTGATAGAGAGCGTTGAATGTATGGAAAAATTCTTCCTGAGTACTTTCCTTGCCGGCGATAAACTGGATATCGTCAACAAGCAGTACATCCGCATTCCGGTATTTGTTGTGAAAAGCGGCGGTACTCTTTGTATGAATTGCATTTATGATCTCACTTGCAAAGGTTTCACCTGTGACATAAACAATACTTAGCTTATCATTGTTCTTTTTCATTTCTTTGGCGGTAGCCGTAATAAGATGAGTTTTTCCAAGTCCGGAGGGACCCCAGATAAACAGCGGATTGTATACAGTACCCCCGCCTTTTGCAACGGCAGTACATGCAGCATATGCAAATTCATTGGAGCTTCCTATTATAAATGTTTCAAATGTATAGTCGTATTTTGCATATTCAAAGCTTTTTTCAAGCTGCTGCTGTTTTTTATCAAGTTCATCCAGATTAACAGGAGATGAAATATTATTGTCATCGGGAACATGTATTTCAATTTCAACATCAAAACCAAGAATTTCCTTGAAACCATTTTTCAGAAGCTGGGAATAATTAGTTTCCACGACGCCTCTCTGAAAATCAGAATCAACCATAAAAACGGCAGTATTTCCGTCTAATTTTACGGGCTTTATTGTTTTTATCCAGAGTTTGAGTGCTGTTTCGCCTATCTCGCCTATATCCCGGCAGTAATCAATTACGCGGTTGAAAGCCTCTTCAAAGGAATTCATATATTTTAACCTCCGTAGAATGAAAAGAGAATATTTTTCATCAGAACAATATCAGAAGAAAAAAGTATGACATTGTCTTAGAATTACAATTATTATTAGTATAGCATAAAATGCTGAAAAGTGCAAGCGTTCTCATTGAAAATATTCGCAAATTCCAGTAGAAATCCTGTGTTGATAAGCAAGATGATATGTCTGGACAGATAAGGCGTACAAAGTACAGGTTATATAACTGAGGCAGGAAAACCTTGCCGAGATATAATTACATTTATTTTTGGCTGTCAACTGCAACGAGTGAATAATTAAGGAATCACTGATTAAATTCAGAAATTTCAAAAAAATTTTTGAAAAGCACTTGACATTATTGAAAAGAGCATGTATAATAAATTAGTGAAATGCATTTTATGGGAAAAATGTATCTTAATGAAATAATACGCCTTGATCGGCGTTTGTTCAGAACGTGTTTAAAAAGGAGGAAAATAAAATGAAAAGAACATATCAGCCAAAGAAGATTCACAGGAAAAAGGAACATGGTTTCCGCAAGAGAATGGCTACTTCCAACGGAAGAAAGGTTCTTGCCCGCAGAAGAGCTAAGGGCAGAGCAAGACTCACTCACTAATTAAAGACGGACCACATTTTTTGTGGTCTTTTGTTTTAATTTAATGTTTTTATACTTTTATATTGATGTTAATATATTTATATTAACGATTATTTGTATGCTGAAAATAAACGGTGCCGATAATTTTTTTATTGCATTTTATAGGATTTTGGTGTATAATTAGCTTTATGAAGTGAAATAAATATCTGCTTTTGCAGTAAATGAGTAGGATTTATGCTATATACAAACAAAATAAACAACAATAAGACTTTTTTATTTCTCTATAAAAAAGGAAAGTGTATAGTAAGCCGCAGCATTGTTATTTATGTAAGGAAAAATAATAAACCCTATAACAATCTCGGAATAACGGCAGGAAAAAAAGTCGGAAATGCCGTTGCAAGAAACAGAGCAAAGCGTGTTATAAGACAGGCTTATATGGAAAACGAGATAAATATGCCTTTGGGAATAGATATTATAATCGTTGCAAGGGCAATGGCTGCTAAAATAAAAAGCGATGTTTTAAGCGATTACTTAAAGGAAAAAGGTATAGATGAAATAAAAGCAGCAGTTTTCGGTGAGGAAAAATGAAGTATGTTTTTATAGGTTTGATAAAATTCTATAAGAAATGTATTTCTCCTCTCTTTCCGCCTTGCTGCCGTTACCAGCCTACGTGTTCCTCATATGGTATTGAAGCATTCAGAAAGCATGGCTTTTTCAAAGGATTTATTCTTACGGCATGGAGAATTCTGAGATGCAATCCCTGGAGTGAGGGCGGTATCGATAATGTTCCCGATGAATTTCATATTTTCGGGAGAAAGAATAAACAAAATTAAAAGAATGGAGACGGAAATTTGGGTTTTATAAGTGAGTTGATCGGTTATCCGCTCGGATGGATAATGTGGTTTATCTATAATCTTGTAAGTGATTACGGTATTGCGATCATTCTGTTTACCCTGCTTACAAAAATTGTTCTTTTCCCGACAGGATATAAACAGCAGCTTGGTACTATGCGTATGCAGGCTCTTAATCCAAAAATAGCACAGCTCAAGAAGCAGTATGCTAATAACAGGGAAAAATTTGCTGAGGAGCAGCAGAAGCTTTATGCTCAGGAGGGCGTAAGTCCTATGGGAGGAGGCTGTCTGCCTCTTATTCTGATGATGATTATCCTCTATGGTGTCCTGGACGTTGTATACCGTCCGCTTACACATATTCTCAGGATCAAGGATGATGTTATCGAGAAGATCAAGGATATTATCGTCGCAACAAAAGAATGGGGGATAAGTGAAAGTTCCCTCGAAAACCGTCCGGAGCTGACTATTCTGCAGCAGGTCAAGGATCATGGACAGGTCTTTATTGACAAGGGAATTGACAGCGACACTATAAATCAGATCTCTGATTTTAAGAATACTTTTCTTGGAATTGACTTAGGTCAGGTTCCTACTATTCATCCGGATACATGGAATAAGGCGGCAATTGCGCTTATTATGATCCCTATCCTTTCCTGTCTTGTACAGCTTATTTATTCATTATACACCCAGCACAAGAACAGACAGATGAATCCCGACATGCCCGGCGGCGGTCCTATGAAGTTTGTCATGATAATAATGCCTTTATTCTCACTGTGGCTTGCATTTAAGGTTCCTGCCGGTGTTGGTTTCTACTGGATCTGGTCATCCGTATTTTCATTTATTCAGTCTGTCGCACTTTATGCATACCTTAAGCCTGAACGTGTTAAGGCTATTAATGAAAAAATCAAGGAAAAGAACAAAAATAAAAAGCCGGGATTTATGCAGCGTATGCTGGATCAGCAGGCACAGCTTAATCAGCAGGCAAAGGATGCACAGGGTGCCGGAAGGGCTGATTATAATCAGGCAACCGAAAATATGTCAAAATCCGAAAGAAATAAATATAACAGGGATCTTATTAAAGAAGCAAGAAAACGCATAGCTGAAAAGTACGGCGAAGAATATGTGGATGATGAAGATGAAGAATAAGTATAACATCGTTTAGAAAGAAGCGGAAGGAGAATAGAAAATGAAAAAGAGTGAAGTGTTCAGCGGAAAATCTATCGAAGAAGCAAAATCCAAAGCAGCAGAAAGCTTTGGCGTTTCTAAGGATAAGATAAGTTTTAATGTCATTGAGGATGTTAAGACCGGTCTTTTCGGACGCATTAAATCGGAGGCTAAGGTAGAAGCAATATATGAAGAGCCTGAGGAGACAAAACCGGAAGTAGTAATTGCTGAATCGACTGCACAGGAAGAGAAAATAATTTCTGATGAGATGTCTGCGGAAGCTAAAAGCGTTTCACCGGAAAAGATCGAGGTATGCAGAAAATTTGTTGAAAAGATACTTAAAAATATGGGTATTGACTGCAATGTTAATATAAAAGAGGAAGATGGCGGAATAATGGTTGATATTGACAGCAATGGTTCCGGCGCAGTTATTGGAAGAAGAGGAGAAACTCTTGATGCTTTGCAGTATCTCTGTTCACTGGTAGTTAATAAGGGTGACGGCGATTATGTAAGAATAACTCTTGACAGCTGCGGATATCGCGAAAAGAGAACAGAAACTCTTAAAAGCCTTGCTGAAAAAATAAGCAATAAAGCTTTGAAAACCGGCAGATCAACCGTTCTTGAGCCTATGAACCCTTATGAAAGAAGAATAATTCATTCTTCTGTTGCAAAAATAGAGGGAGTTAATTCCAAGTCAATAGGTGAAGAACCTTACAGAAAGGTTGTAATTGCCTCAGATAATCCAAGAAGAAATGACCGGAATCGCAGAGGCGGCGGAAGAGGCCGTGACGGAGGCAGACCTTATCGTGAACCTCGCTCACTGGATCTGAAAACAAGCTTTGAAAAGGATTATAAAAAACCAAAGCCGGAAGATGATATTAATGCCGGACTTTACGGAAAGATTGAACTTTAATTATTATTATGGCGGCAGACATTGACGCCTCAGACTGTAAAAAACTAATTTTCTGGTAAATGGTAAATCAGGGGCAGCCCTCTCTTACAGGGCATGCCCCTCTTTCAAAACAGTCCACCGGACTGTTTTGAAATTCACCCTATGCGGAGCGCCCCTAAGGCAAAGGATTTCGCCGTCTGCGGACGGCGACCAAGGCTCTGCCTTTGGAAACCGCAAACTTTTTGAAAAAAGTTTGATCAAAAACTTTTACCTTGATATCCGCATAATATAGAGACTTTTTTGAAAAATTGAGGGCGGCAGACATTGCCGTCTTTTTTATAAGAATAAATTATTTATGATAGGAGAAATTATGTCTACTATTGCAGCAATTGCGACTCCTGATGCAGTGGGAGGTATTTCGGTTATAAGAATATCCGGGGAATGTTCACTTGATATTGCAGACAAAATTTTTGAAGGTTCCGGAAATAAAATACCTTCATCAATGGACGGGTATACATGTGCATATGGTTATATAAGGGATGATGATGGAAAACAGGTGGATGATGTTGTTCTGACTGTGTTCAGGGCGCCCAGATCATATACCGGTGAAGATGTTGTTGAAATATCATGTCACGGCGGAAGATATATTACAAAAAAAATACTCCGTATCATATTGAAAAATGGTGCTGATCCGGCAATGGCTGGAGAATTTACTAAGCGGGCTTTTTTAAATGGTAAATTGTCTCTTACCCAGGCGGAAGCTGTAATGGATATTATTTCATCCGGAGGAGAAAGTCAGCTTAGGTATGCAAATGCTCTTAAAGATGGTGCAATTTTCAGACGTGTTACAAAAGTAAGAAATATGCTTGTTGAAATTCTAGGAAATCTTGCGGCATGGTCAGATTTTCCAGAAGAGGATGTACCGGAAGTAAAACCGGAAGTTCTCTATGAGCAGACAGATAGAGTGTTAAAAGAATTAAATAAAATTCTTAACACATACGACCACGGTCGGATTATTCGTGAGGGAATAAATACAGTTATATGCGGAAAGCCTAATGTAGGTAAATCTACACTCATGAACTGTCTTAGTGGTTTTGAGAGAAGTATTGTTACAGATATTGCCGGTACAACAAGGGATGCTATAGAGGAGAGTATCAGACTTGGTGATTTTACCTTACGAGTTTCAGATACAGCCGGCATAAGAAATACGGATGATGTTATAGAAAATTTGGGTGTTGATATTGCTTATAAAAAAATTGAGGAGGCTGACCTGATTCTTGCTGTTTTTGACAGTACAGCCCCTCTTGATCAAAGGGAGTCAGAACTGATATCTGAAATTAAAGACAGGAAATGCATTGCTGTAATAAATAAAATTGACGGTGACTGTAATATTGATAAGGAATATCTCTATTCTAATTTTAAATATGTGGTTGAGATATCTGCAAAAAATGATGAGGGTATTGAAAAAATTGAAGATATTTTAAATAAAATTTTTCTCTCGGATAAATCTGAAGCTGATGAGGGAATTATTGCAAATGAAAGACAGAAAAATTGTATTCAAAAAGCACTTGCTGACGTTGAGGAAGCAAGAAAAATTCTTGAAAACAGTGAAATGCTTGATGCGGTGACGGTGGTACTTGACAGTGCTGCAGATAATTTAATGGAACTGACTGGTGAAAAAGTGTCAGATACGATTATTGATGATGTTTTTTCAAGATTCTGTGTAGGAAAATGATGAAATATGTTCCACGTGGAACAAAAATTGCTCGAAAGAAAAACAAGGAGAAAATATTATGAGTTATTACATGGGGGAATATGACGTTGCAGTAGTTGGTGCTGGTCATGCAGGTGTGGAAGCAGCACTCAGCAGTGCAAGACTTGGCTGTAAAACAGTTTTATTTACTATTTCTCTTGATCAGATAGCAAATATGCCCTGTAATCCATCTATTGGAGGAACTGCCAAAGGTCATCTTGTCCGTGAGATAGATGCTCTCGGTGGAGAAATGGGTAAGGCAGCGGACAAATGCTTTATCCAGAGTAGAATGCTCAATAAAGGAAAGGGTTCGGCTGTGCACAGTCTGAGAGTCCAGGCAGACAGAATGAAATATCATGAATACATGAAAAAAGTTTGTGAAGGTCAGGATAATCTTTATATAAAACAGGCAGAGATTTCAGAAATCATAACCGAGGACAAAAAAATATGCAGTATAAGAACTAAGCTTGGAGCAGAATATAAGGTAAAAGCAGTAATTATTGCAACGGGAACATATCTGAAAGGAAAGATACATGTTGGAGAGGAGTCATATGAAAGCGGGCCGGACAGTGCACTTCCATCAACATTATTGTCTGATAGCCTTAAAAAGAATGGGATAGAAATACGAAGATTTAAAACAGGCACACCATGCAGAGTACATAAAAGAAGCATAAATTTTGAAGCAATGGAAAGGCAGGATGGGGATGATGAAATAGTTCCGTTCTCTTTTGAAAGTGACAGGGATAATATGAAAAATATAGCTTCCTGTTATATAACTTATACTAATCCTGATACTCATAAGGTGATTTTAGATAATCTCCATCGTTCACCTTTATTTTCCGGAACAATAGAGGGTGTAGGTCCGAGATATTGTCCATCCATTGAGGACAAGGTTGTAAGGTTTGCAGATAAGGAGAGGCATAAGCTTTTTGTTGAGCCTATGGGACTTGATACGGATGAATATTATTTGCAGGGTATGTCCTCATCGCTGCCC
>JBJEQU010000161.1:0-3169 GCA_051881935.1 Porcipelethomonas sp.
CACAACTTCCGATACAAGCACAACAGGACAGCGCTATATCAATCACAGGAAAACAGGGGACAGGGAGCTTATATTTGTCCGTGAGTACAAGAACAACAAGCTGGGTGCAGCGCCATATACGTTCCTGGGTCTTGCGGATTATATAAGTCATGAGGGATCAAAGCCTATGAATGTTGTGTGGAAGCTGTGTGATCCTATTCCCGCTAAGTATATTAAGAGGACTAATAAGTTGGTGGTTTGATTGTTTAATGATTTTTTTAAACCAAAAGATAAACTTGCATATAAGAAGATAAAAATAGGCTCATTTGAGTTTGGATTTGACAATTATAAGCGAAGGCGGCTTATTGAAAGGAAAATAAAGCAAATAAATTGTAAAAGCTTTTTGCCTATGCATTTGATAACAAAATACGATACCGAACTTGAAAATAAGCTTTTGCAGAATGCAGAATATTTTGAAAATATAATGACCGAAGAATACTATACCAAAGACTATGTTTTGATTTTCGGGGCATATCCAAGCATGATAAGTGACTATCATTTAACTCAAATTGATTTATATACAGATAAATATTTTTTATATGATATTTATGTTGGAATGTCGTTGGATAATGCTGAAGAAATTTTGGTCAGAAATGAGTTTAGCAGAGCGCCTGATGAATCTTTTAGTGGTCAACAATATATATGTTATGATTATTATGATATTCATGTGAAATTTGTAACAAATAATTTTATAATCAGTAAGATATCAGTAGAAATAGATTGGTATGACGTTGGAAACTGGGTGGTAATATAATGAATTTTGATTTTTTAGAAGTAGTAGCAGCAATAATTCGCAAAGCCGACAAATTCCTGATTTGCCAGCGTCCTGCAAATAAAAATCTGGGTCTGCTGTGGGAGTTTCCGGGAGGCAAGGTTGAAACGGGTGAAACCAATGAACAGGCAGTTGTTCGTGAGTGTATGGAGGAGCTTGGAGTTAAGCTCAGAGTAGATGACTTCTTTATGGATGTAACTCATGAGTATCCCGACAGGACTGTACATTTATCGGTGTATAACTGTTCGCTGACTGACGGAGAGCCTGTTATGCTGGAGCATAATGATATGTGTTGGATAACAGCATCACAGTGTTGTGAATTTGAGTTTTGCCCTGCGGATGTTGAGATAATCCGCAGATTGACCGATGGAAAATAAGGGGAGTTATCATGAAAAAACAAATGCTGCAGCATTTACAGGATTATCTGTTGGGTATTGATAAAGGCTTTGCTTTTGAAGCAGGTCCAAAGAGAATACTGATAGATGGAGATCAATATAATATAGATCGATTATTTTATAACTATAAATTAAAGTGTTCTGTACTTATAAATTTGCATATATGCGAGCTGACGCAACAAAGCCCGGAAAAGATGCAGAAGTGTGTAAACTATTATGCTCGTGAGGCAATGAAGAATAGTGATAATCCTCCGATTGGAATTATGCTTTGTGTTGATAAGAAAAAAATTGTTGTAAAACATATTCTGACTGATAGTGATTCTCAGCTAATTGATTCACGATATATGGAATACATTCCTTCTGAAAATGATTTCAGGCTAATGATTAAGCAGTTCTTTGATGGTAAAGAATAATAATGACTTGACAAATAATTATAAATGTGTTATTTTATATTTATAACCTAAAATAAGTTACAAATATAAAAAGGTGATCATATGAAAGATTATTTAGAAAAAACACTGCGGCAGAAGGTATCAATAAAAGCCAATAACAGCTTGTGTGATAAGCTGCCATTGGCTTTTAAAGGAAGATACTATTTCTTTGATATTGAAACTAATGGTATGCACTGGATTGCAATTAAGCCAAAGTCTGATGCAGGGCTTGTCACACTCCGAAAAGACAGAGCCAAAGTGCAGGCTGCTGCAGGTCTGAATTGTGCAATTTTTATGGATTCCACAACCTGCTATATTAAGGAAAAGCTGATTGAAGAAGGTATTCCGTTTGTATTGGCAGGTAAGCAGGTGTATCTTCCCTTTATCGGATATTTATTAACCAATTCCGGCGAGCGTGACATTGCTCCGGTGCAGCTGATCTCATATCTGACACAGAAGCTTATTCTGACTGCAATATATGAAAAGTGGGATAAGGTAACAGTGTCAGAAGCGGCTGTCAGATTAGGTGTAACAAAAACGTCTGTTATCAGGTGTTTTGATGAAATAGAATATCTCAGTATAGATATTCTTGATGTGAAAGGCAAATCCAGAGCCATAACTGTTTCAGAAGATAGAAAGCAGTTATGGGAAAAACTACAGTCGGTTCTGAGAAATCCTGTAATAGCAAGGTATGAGCTCCGGGAGGATCTTCTTTTGAATAAAAAAGCGGGGATAACAGCCTTATGTGAGTATTCGCTGCTTTCTGATAATGATTATCCGACCTATGCGATAACTAAAAAGGAAATCACGAATACGGGAATAAAGAAGATGAAGAGAGTTCGACGTGGTGAGGAGATCGGCTGCGTTGTTCTTGAATTGGGTTATTTCATAGACTTTGATAATAAAAAGATCGAGGATCCGTTAAGCGTAGCATTATCGCTTTCGGATGAAGAAAAGCAGGATGAAAGAGTACGCATTTCCATAGATGAGATGTTAGAGGAGTATGTATGGTAAAAGGAATAGATACTTTCAGAAGGTATTTTGCTGAGTATGAAGAACAGTATGTACTTATAGGCGGTGCAGCATGTGATATTCTGTTTGAAAGTAATGCTGCTGCCTTCAGAGCGACAAGAGATCTGGATATGGTTCTGATCATTGAAGCACTTACACCTGAATTTGGTGAAAAGTTCTGGGGATTTATACAGGACGGTGGATACAGAAACAAGTCAACCAATGGACAGAAGCCTCAGTTTTACAGGTTTGATAAACCTGAAAATGATGCATACCCTAAAATGATCGAGCTGTTTTGCCGAAGCAATTTTGAACTTCGCAGAATGACAGGAATCACTCCGATTCACATTGATGATGAAGTTTCAAGCTTGTCAGCTATTCTTCTGAATGATGATTATTACAGAATACTGTTGGACGGGAAAGTGGTCAGAAAAGGATTATCTGTATTGCGTCCGGAATATCTTATTCTTTTTAAGGCAAAAGCTTATCTTGATCTGAAACAAAGAAAAGACAGCGGAGAA
>JBJEQU010000162.1:0-3154 GCA_051881935.1 Porcipelethomonas sp.
TCGGCTTTTGCCCGGAATGTTACGGTATTTATGAGCTGGGCAAAGATGAAAACGGAAATTCTGTCAAGCTGCTCCGCAAAGGGAAAGCCTACATAGACCTCGCCGCCGAGCATATGCTGTCCTCGCCAGATACTGCTTTTCAGATTGTCAACGGTGCATATGAGAAAATGCTGATTGAGCTTACAATTGACGAGTATATCCATATTGTCGAACTGCGGCTACAATTCACCGACAATAACTCAGTCACCTATGAATACTGTGCCGATCATAACAACGACTGGGGCGAAATCCACTATACCTTCGGCGAATATGATTACGATGTCAATCGATATATCTATGCCGACAGAAAGGGCGGCTTCTATTTCGCCGCCGCAGGCGAGTGGATTATGCAAAATACAAATAGAAAGCACATACCGAAATATCTGGTGATAGCTTTATAGAACTGACAAAACGAAAAAGCCTCGCATGAGTACAGAAACCTGAAAACCATCGGGCAGTTATTCTGTTTGTGATATTATAGCTAATCAACGTAACCTTTAAAAATAAATCTATCGCTTTATAATTCCTTGAATTTTTCGAGAATTTGTGCTATAATACACCATAATAACTCAGTACCAACATATAACAGTATTTCTTTTCTCCCGATGATGAAAGATAAAAGAAACGAGGAATTGGATATGACAGTAAGCTATAAAAAACTTTGGAAGCTGCTCATTGACAAGGATATGAAAAAGAAAGACCTTGAAAAGGCGGCGGGGATCAGCAACTATGTCATTTCAAAGATGAACAAGGGTGAAAACATCACTGTGGATATCGTAGGCAAAATTTGCAATGCATTAAACTGTACTCCCAATGACATTATGGAGTTCAGTGATGACAGCATATGAAGGGGATTTTTTCAATGAGCAAGGTTTTAACAAAATTCACACAAAGTGTTGATTTCAAAAAGAAGGATAGAATTCCTTACATAAATGCTGTTGTTCTGATGGGGCTGTTCACATTTCTGTTTTTAGGTGCGGAATATCTATTTGTAGATGTGCTTTCCCGCATGGTATCAGAGGATAAAACCGTATTGGCACAGAATTATGCACTCGGAGTAAGTGCGGCAGGCTTTTTGCTGTATCCGTTATTGAACCGATTTTGTAAAAACCGTCTCAAAACTGTATGCTTTGCTGTTTTCAGCCTTGCATCCGTTTTGTGCATAGCCTTTATCTGTATGGGCACTGCTTATTCAGCGACATTCATAGCGGGACTTGTTTTGTTTCTTCTTCTCGGCTTGTTCGGCAGTGCGGTTTTTTATGTTTCCATGCGTATGATGAAAACAGACAGGTACTTGGCGAGGACTGTGGGTATTTCCTATGCGCTGGGTATCCTGCTTCAGTTTGCAAACAACAATCTTGTCCGTTCGGAGATTTCGGGAGCAATAATTTTATCCGCATTTTTACTGCTGCTTGTTTGTATGCTGATAAAGAGCGATAGAATTTACTGTAAACAAGACGGACAGGCAGTTGACACTCCGCCGGATAAAGAAAAGAGCGAAGGTAATACCGGAGAAACCGCAAAAGGAGCAATAGTCGGCATTCTTATGATTCTGCTTGTCGTACTGATGACCTGTATTTTCAGCACGCTTGACAATGCAGTGACTCTTGTCCACGCAAGCGGAACAGTGGACATAGGACAGTGGCCGAGAATCCTGCTTGCTTTAAGCGGTTTGGCGGCGGGATTTGTATTTGACATAAAGAACCGAAAATATATGGGACTGGTCATGTACTGCGTGATGGTGCTGTCCACTATATCTATTGTCGTGCTGAAATTCGGCGGCTCATTTTTGGTGGGCTTGATTGTTTTCTATCTGTCAGCGGGCTTTTTTGCCGTGTTCTTCACCTCCGGCTTTATGGAGCTTTCCCGACATATGAAAATGCCTGAGCTGTGGGCGGGCATGGGACGTGCGGTGAATAATATTACAGCCGCTCTCATTGCCAACCCTGTTTTAGCCCTGCTGTCCTCCGACAGCAGTATTGCCGTCATTGTTCTTGTGCTGTTCTTATTTGTGGCGGTCAGCACTGTGGCGGTTGCCTATACCTTTCAAAAGAAAGCATTTGCGGAACAGCTCATTACAGATGCAACCAACACCGTCAGCGAGAAAGAAAAGCTGCAAAAATTCACGGAATTGTTTGCTTTTACGGAAAGAGAAGCCGAGGTGTTCGGCTGTCTTGTCAATACGGAGGACAGTGTTCAGGCGATTGCCGAAAATCTGTATGTTTCCAGACGGACTTTGGAACGGTATATTTCCGCTATCTATGAAAAAACCGGTGTGAAATCCCGTGTCGGGTTGCTCAATCTTTACAACAAATAATTTTTGTTTTGGTATTTGCTCTGCCGCCTTCCCTAAAACGGAAGGCGGATTTTTTATACCATTTTCAGAGTAAAAATCAGCTTTTTGCCCCGAATATTAAGAATGGCGGACTTCCGCCACCCCGTTTTCTCAAATTGGCGGAGTTCCCTTATATACAAAACAACTCTGTAATGTATATAATGATGGCAGAAAATACGGGAGGGAAAGAAAATGCGACAGAATAAAGATATAAAGATACATTCCGCCGGAAAAATCAAAATCCGGTTAAGCGGAAATCTGCCTATTAAAATTCTGGCACTGCTCCTGTTTGTGATTTTACTGCTATGCGGCTGCTCAAAGAATAAAAGCTCTCAGCCGGCAGGAACCGAGAAGCCCACCCAAACCGATTCGCAGAATTCTCAAACAGACACAGAACCGGTGACGCTGGAGCAGGAGCTGCTGAAGCGGCGCGGCAAACCGTTTGACCAGTCCGATTATAAAAAACTTACCGGCGGCGAAAACATCATTGATGTTAACAGCGAATTTGACTGTGAACTTGATCACGGAAACAGTAAAACGATTGACAGTATTGTTGTTTCAAACGGCAAAATTGACCGCGCAAACTTTAATTCGCTGCTGACGAACGGCAAAAATATTCAGGAAGTAGGTGCTCTGCCAAAAAGCAACGAAGTAATGTATTGGAGAATTACCTACGACGGTGAAATGGGCAAAGTATATTATCGGGATGGCACGGGCTATGACATTGGCTGTGCACCGTACTCCACAAAGCCTATTGCTACGGCAAAGTATCCTCTTTTC
>JBJEQU010000163.1:0-3135 GCA_051881935.1 Porcipelethomonas sp.
TCATAATAGTTTGCGAGATGTATTTCAGACATACAAAAGGAAAGGGTAGATCGAGCGGAGCTTTTTCGCCTATGCAGCAGAAAAGACCGGCATTTTATCGGACAGCGGAAGAAATACTGAAATTATCCGTTTTCTTATAAAAAGTTCAGGAGAGAAAAATGTCTATCTTCGTGAAAATTCTCTGAGGGCACTGTATTCATCGGGCTGTATTCATTGGATACTCCTTGCATGGAGAAGAATGGAGCAGACCGGGAATTATCATAATTCAAAGCTGCTTTCAGACGGTCTTTTGCTGTTCAAAGGTGACAGGGAAGAGCTGGCGTGGGTTCTATGGAATCACAGAAAGGAATTCAGCATCCCTCTTATTCTGCCGGTAATGAAATTCATAAGATTTTTGTCCGGCAGTTTTCGTCGGGAGTTTTACAATGTTCTAAAAAATAAAAAAGAAAATAAGGAGCTGAGACTGGAGGCAATACGTTATTTCAGAAAATATCCCTATGAACCCGCAAGAGATGTTCTTTATGAAATGCTTTCAGAGGAGAATACTTCTCAGTGGGAGTATGCCGCTCTGTCAGCAAGCAGTCTTTCGGCATATCCGGGAGATGAAACGGCAGAACGTCTTAAAAAAACGCTGTATTCTCCAAACTGGTATGTACGGTTAAATTCTGCACTGTCACTCGTCTCAGAACTGGAAGTCTCTCCGGCTGATCTTTCGGATATTTACTTCGGAGAATATAACAGTGCCAGAGAAATTCTTGAATATGTTGCCCAGCAGGCGGTGCTGACAGGAGGGAAATATGCATAGGACAATTTTGCTGATATATTTTTTGATAGGATGTTTCTATCTCATCTACATGACTATATATGCGGCTTTTTTATTTGCTTCAGTGATTACCGGAGCGCTGGGACTATACAAAGAAAAAAGAAAGCGGATATACGAAAGCCGGATTTATCATGAATACTATGTTCCGGTTTCAGTTATTATTCCTGCACATAATGAGGAAATTACAGTTGTTGATACTGTCAGATCTGTCCTTTCCCTGGACTATAAGCTGTATGAGATAATCATTGTTGACGACGGCTCATGCGATAATACCTGCGGAGTGCTGATTGAAACATTCAATATGAAAGAAATAAAACGCCCGGTAATCAAAAAGATTGATTGCCGGGATCATAGGAAAATATACGAATCTGTGGCAGACGGGGTAAAAATTACGCTTGCAGTAAAGGAACAGGGCGGCAAGGCTGACGCACTTAATATGGGGATCAATTTATCCAATTTCCCTTATATAATATGCATGGACGCAGACACTGTCCTGCAGAGGGATTCTGTAAAGCAGATAGTTGCTCCTGTTCTTGAGGATGAATCGGTGGTGGCTGTAGGGGGGCTTGTCCGCATTTCCAACGGGGTTATACTCAAAAACGGTGAAGTTGCTGAATATCATATGCCCGGGAATCCCCTTGTGGGAATGCAGATACTTGAATATGACCGCTCGTTTATGGCGTCAAGGATTTTCCTTGACAGATTCAACGGAAATCTGATAATATCCGGAGCCTTCGGACTGTTTAAAAAGGATATTGTTATTTCTGCAGGAGGATATGACTGTGAAACGGTAGGGGAGGATATGGAGCTTGTAGTAAGACTTCATTCCTTCTGCCGTACAAATCAAATCAATTATTCGGTAAAATATGTACCGGAAGCAGTATGCTGGAGCCAGTGTCCTTCGGATTTAAAGGGACTGAAAATACAGCGGAGAAGATGGTTTAACGGTCTTTTCCAGTGCCTTCACAAGCACAGGCGTATTTTTATGGCGGAGGGCTTCGGAGCTATAGGATACATTTCCTATCTCTACTATCTGCTGTATGAATTTCTTGCCCCGTACATTGAAGCGATTGGTATTATTACGATTGCTTCCGCCTGTGCTACAGATATTATCAATATGCCCTTTATGATTGCTTTCATGGTAATTTATATCGCCTACGGGGCAGTACTTACCATGACCGCATTTCTCAGCCGTATCTATCTGCATAATATTTCTATATCACTTACGGATGTTTTAAAGGCGGCGGTATTCTGTATTGCCGAAAGCTTTTTCCTGAGATTTATCCATCTTTATATAAGAGTTACCGCCTTTATCAGCTACAGAAAAAGAAAAAATCAATGGGGATGTATAAAAAGGAAAAAGTACACAAATGCAGCATGACCGGTTTACGGCAGTTGAAAATGTATACCATCCATCAGTATTATTTATTTTGCAGTATTGTTCTTTTCAGTACTGTCAGGTCGAAAATATTAATCTTGTCGTCATCGGTAAGCATTGCCGCTTCACCCTGTCTTGCATTCAGGTCTGTCTGAGCTGTCAGATATTCTGCAAGAAGCACAGCGTCCCCGGAGCCGACCTTTCCGTCAAGGTTTACATCTCCCTTTATTACCTCAGTTTCTTCCGCTATAGGATAGGACTTCAGATCGGGCAGTTCATCAAGTGTTATACAGTAATCGCTGTTGTATATTTCAACAAGGTTATCTACAGGATTATTCTGCTCACTTGTCAGGTAATTCATATACCATGGGCAGAAATAAAGCCATGCAGCCTTGTCATTGAGAAGATTTTCAAGAGATGGTATTGAGTCATTCTCAGTCATTGCAACCATCTTATTTCCGTTGGTACTCTTTACAAGGCTGTAGAAGGTTGATGAGATGGAGCTTAAATTCGGGAGTCCGTCAACGGCATTGTACTTGTCATAGCCTAAAATGTCAACAACATCATCTCCAGGATACCAGTCTTCTGATGTTGAAAATGCATATCCTGTCCATACCCATATAAGGTTATCAAGACCGTAAACATTTGTAAGCTGGTCGTAAAGCAGACGGTAAAGCTTTTTGCAGTTTTCAGGACCTTCCGCACCCCACCAGAACCAGCCGCCTTCAGCTTCATGAAGGGGTCTCCATAAAACAGGCACATCTGCATCCTTTAATTTTGTAAGCTGCTTTGCAATTTCGGCAATGTCTGCCATAAGTACTTCATTTTCCCATGTGCCTTCTTCAAGAGCTTTTGAAATACTGAATGTGGTGTAGTTATCGCTTGCCGATTCCACGTAGAAATTACAGTCTGTACTGCCTTCCTCTGACGGTAC
>JBJEQU010000164.1:0-3128 GCA_051881935.1 Porcipelethomonas sp.
TACATCCATAGTCGAGGAAAAGGATGCAACAGACGCACAGCGCCTTATAAAGGAGGTTAATTCGGGGGCATACTGGTTTAAGACAGCAGACCTTCTCGAATACCTGGGTGAACTTACACAGAATAATTCCCAGGGGGAATATTATCTTACAGATTCCGTTTTCATAGCCCTCAGCAAGGGCAGAAATGTCAACGCATACATTTCGGAAAATTCCAATGTTGTACTCGGTGCAAATGACCGGAAGGGACTTCTTGAACTGAATACCATCGCCAGAATGGCAGTTATTGAAAAGCATCTGGAAAATGGTGTTGAGTTTACATGCACTGACGGGATTATAATCGGCAGGGACGTTAAAATTGAAGCAGGTACGGAAATTCTTGCAGGAACCCAGCTCCGGGGAAATACGACTATCGGAAAGGACTGCAGCATAGGTCCCAACTGTATCATAGAAAACTGCGTCATTGAGGATGAGGTAAAGCTTAATTATGTTCAGGCGTTCGATTCCCGCATAGACGCCGGGGTAAAGATCGGTCCGTGGGTACACATCAGACCGGGCAGCCATATAATGAGCGGCGTCAAGATCGGTGACTTTGTCGAGATCAAAAACTCGAATATCGGCGAGGGAACGGCAGTTGCCCACCTCACCTACGTGGGAGACAGCGATGTGGGCAAGAAGGTCAACTTCGGCTGCGGCACTGTAACTGTAAACTACGACGGTATTGTAAAGAGCCGCTGCGTAATAGGGGACAACTGCTTCATCGGCTGCAATACTAACCTTGTGGCACCTGTAAAGCTGGGCAAAGCAGTTTACACTGCTGCCGGCACTACTGTTACAAAGGATATTCCCGACTACGCTCTTGCCATAGACAGGGGAACAGTTCAGGTCAAAGAGGGCTACAGCCTGAGAAAGCTTAAAAAGAGACTGGAAAAAGCGTGACGAAAAAATGAGTATATTTGATAAATTCAAAGAGATAGCAAAATCATCGGATGCCCTGTCGGGAGGACCGGTGGAGTATCTGATCGTTGGACTTGGAAATCCGGGCTTGCAGTACGAACGAACACGGCACAATGCCGGATTTATGGTCATGGATGCGCTGGCAGAAAGGCTCGGAGTTTCCATAGACAGATACAAATTCAGGGCAAAGCTTGCGGAGGCGGTCATCTCCGGGAAACGATGCCTTATTATGAAGCCGGAAACATATATGAACAACAGCGGTCAGGCGGTGGAGGAAGCGATGTCCTTTTACAAGCTTGACATCGAACATGTTATTGTAGTGTATGACGATATTTCCCTTGAGCCGGGAACGCTGCGCATACGCCGCAAGGGCAGCGACGGCGGACATAACGGCGTAAAGAGCATAATTCATCTTACCGGAGAGGACACATTCCCGAGGATAAAAATGGGAGTCGGAAAAAAGCCCCATCCGAAATTTGATCTGGCAGACTGGGTGCTCAGCCGGTTCAATGAAGAGGATTCCGCTAAGATAAAGGACGCATGCGTTAAAGCGTGTGACAGTCTTGAGCTTATGGTTGCCGGGAAAACCGATGAAGCTATGAACAAATTTAATTCATAAGGAAGCAAAACAGCAATTTCCTGTTGTATCGACACAGGGGTTGCTGTATTTGTGCTGTAGAGGAAAATGCAGTATTCCGGAAATTTCCGGGATATTGCCCGTTTATTTTGTGTTGAAGGAGAGGCAATGAAATTTTTCAGTGAAACGTTCAGGGAACTGAGCGGATTTAAAGATATAAAAGCCTGTATTGACAGCGGAATAAGCCCTGTTTGCGCAACAGGGCTTGCAGGTGTTCACAAGGCTCAGTTTATTTATTCCCTTTATTCGGGGACGCCGTTACTCGTTATCTCGGAAAACGAGGCACAGGCAAGAAAGTTATGCGACGACATATCTGTTATGTCAGGAGATGCCGATTTTGCGTCATTTTTCCCGTCAAGGGAACTGGCACTTACAAGGCTTGAAGGCTACTCAAGGGAGTATGAGTATCAGCGTATTGCGGCACTTTCAAACCTGATAAAGGGCAGCTGCAAGGTCGTATGTGCAAGTATCGAAGCTGTAATGCAGCCGGTAATATCAAAGGATGTACTTGAAAAAAATACTATACTGATAAAATGCGGGGAGGAAACCGACCTTCAGGCTCTGAAAAAACAGCTTTCGGATATGGGGTATGTAAGATGTGACAAGGTCGAGGGGGCTTCACAGTTTTCCATAAGAGGTTCTATAGCGGATATTTTCCCCGTTCAGTCGGCAAACCCTGTAAGAATCGAGTTCTGGGGGGACGCAGTTGACAGTATATCATATTTTGACGTTCAGTCCCAGAGAAGAAATGACGCTGTTGAACAGATAGAGATCGCACCGGCTCTCGAAACCGTAACCGACAGGACGGCGCTTGCGGATAAGATCGAGGCGCTTGGAAAGAAGCTCCGTGGTAAGAAGGCAGATGCTGTAAGGGAGAATTTTGCAAGAGACTGCGAGCTTCTCCGTGAGGGTGCAGAGCTTGTATGCATTGATAAATATATACCGCTGATGTACGACAAAAAGCCGTCGGTACTGGACTATTTTGATGGGTATGTGATTTTTTCCGAGTATGTTTCGGCGGCGGAGCATGCAAAGGGAGTGATCGCCCAGTACAATGAAGATTTCAGGCTTCTTATGGAATCAGGGGAGCTTTGCAGAGGTCTTGAAGGTCATTACTTTGAAAAGGAAGAGATCCTGGAATCCTGCTCCGGTAGACAGTTGTTTATGAGCAATTTTGTCCAGGGACTGGACAGAATAGGCTATAAAAAAATAATAAGCTTTGAAGCTCTCCACAATGCTCCATGGGGCGGAGAGATGCGCCAGCTTGACGAGGATCTGAAGCACTTCTGTAAAAACGGCTACAGGACGCTGCTTATTGCCGGCAGCGAAAAAACCGTTCCCATTATAAAGCAGGATCTGGAAAACTCCGGAATAAAATGCAGCATTGCATCAGAGGACACCTTATGTGAAAGCGGCAGGGTCATTCTTACTACCGGAAGTCTTTCAGCAGGCTTTGAATATCCGGAAAATAAAGTCGCAGTCATTACTCAGGCAAAGGCGGCAAGCTCCAAAAAGAAGCGCAGAAAGCATAAAAAA
>JBJEQU010000165.1:0-13765 GCA_051881935.1 Porcipelethomonas sp.
GGCGAGAAGGTTGCAATTATTGAGGATGTAATTACAGCCGGAACTGCTATCAGGACAGTTCTTCCGCTTCTGAAGGAACAGGCTGATGTTAACATTACTGCTCTTATTATATCCGTTGACAGAATGGAAAAGGGCAAGGGAGAACTCTCTGCTGTCCAGGAAGTCAAAAGAGATTTCGGCATTAATGTTTACTCTATCGTTACTATGGAGGACATTATCGACGCAATTAAAAATGATGTGATTCCGGGTAAGGAATATCTTGATAAAATGCTTGAATACCGGGCAGCATACGGAGTCTGATTCTGCCCTCTTGACATCGTCAAAAAATTATGATATTATACCTTATAGTAAATGCAGTGATGGGAATAGTAGCTTCCGACAAGGCTTTCAGAGAGTTTTCGGTATGGTGTGAGGAAACAGTCTTTCTTTAGTGAATACGCCCCGGAGCATAAACTTTGAAATAATAGTAGAGGTTTACGGGTATGCCCGTTACAGCATTCAAAGGTCGGAAATTATTTCCGATAAACTGAGGTGGTACCACGGTAAATTTATCGTCCTCTGATGAGCTTATTTACTCATTGGGGGACGTTTTATTTTAAATGAAAGGATAGTAGAAAATGACATTATTTGAAGAACTGCAGAGAAGAGGGCTTCTTGCCCAGCTTACAGATGAGGAAGAGATCAGGGATCTGATCAACACAGGAAAGGCAACTTTTTACATAGGCTTTGACCCAACTGCTGACTCTCTCCATGTCGGTCACTTTATGGCTCTATGCCTTATGAAAAGGCTCCAGATGGCGGGCAACAAGCCTATTGCTCTTATCGGAGGCGGTACGGCAATGATCGGTGATCCGTCCGGAAAAACTGATATGAGAAAGATGATGACAAAAGAAACTATTCAGCATAACGTAGATTGCTTTATAAAGCAGATGGGTAAATTCATTGATTTTTCCGATGGAAAGGCAATGGTTGTAAATAATGCTGACTGGCTTCTTGATCTTAATTATGTTGATGTACTACGTGAGGTCGGCGCACATTTCAGCGTTAATAAAATGCTGACCTTTGAATGTTATAAACAGCGTATGGAACGCGGACTGACATTCCTTGAATTCAACTACATGATAATGCAGAGCTATGACTTTTACAAACTCTATAAAGATTACGGATGCAACATGCAGTTCGGCGGAGACGATCAGTGGGCAAACATGCTGGGAGGAACAGAGCTTATAAGAAAAAAACTCGGCAAGGATGCTTACGCTATGACCATAACTCTCCTTCTTAACTCAGAGGGCAAGAAAATGGGCAAGACTGAAAAAGGTGCTGTCTGGCTTGACCCTGAGAAAACCTCTCCTTATGAGTTTTTCCAGTACTGGAGAAATGTTGCGGATGATGATGTTATTAAATGCCTGAAAATGCTTACATTTGTTCCTGTCGAAGAAATCGAGGAAATGGAGAAGCATATGGAAGGTGCGGAATTTAACAAAGCCAAGGAGCTTCTGGCGTATGAGCTTACAAAGCTTGTCCACGGTGAAGCCGAAGCTGAAAAGGCAAAGGAAACCTCACATTCACTCTTCTCCGGCAGGGGCAGCAGTGAAGACATGCCTTCAACCCGGATTTCGTCAGAAGATCTTGAGGACGGAAAGATCGGCATACTGACTCTCCTTGTAAAAACAGGTCTTACATCATCAAACGGCGAAGGCAGAAGACTTGTTCAGCAGGGGGGAATCTCTGTAAACGATGAAAAGGTTACTGATCCTGCATCTAAAATTGACCTTACAAATGAAGTGATCATCAAAAAGGGCAAGAAAGTTTTCCATAAGGCAGTGAAAGCATAACAATGTCACTGAAATCTAATAAAAAATATCTGGGGATAGTTTTTATTATACTTTCCGCATTCTGCTTTGCCCTGATGAACGTATTTGTGAGACTTTCAGGTGATCTACCTACAATTCAGAAAAGTTTTTTCAGAAATTTTATTGCACTGATTTCTGCGTTCATCATTCTTAAAAAAAATCATATACCGCTGGGCTGGAAAAAAGGAAATTTAAAATTTCATATTATAAGATCAGCCTGCGGCACGCTGGGTATACTGTGCAATTTTTATGCGGTAGATCATATGGCGATTTCAGACGCTTCAATGCTCAATAAAATGTCTCCCTTTTTTGCAATAATTTTTTCACTGATATTTCTTAAAGAAGGGGTAACCATTTTTCAGTTCGGGCTTGTTGCAGCAGCATTTATCGGAAGTCTTTTCATAATAAAGCCTACATTTATAGGAATGGAGCTTGTTCCTGCAATTCTCGGCTTTATAGGAGGAATGGGAGCCGGCGCTGCGTATACAACTGTAAGGCATCTGGGACAGAGAGGTGAGAAAGGACCATTTATAGTATTCTTCTTTTCCACATTCTCCTGTCTTGTAACTCTCCCCTATCTGATATTTAATTATCATGTAATGTCTGTATCTCAGGTTATTTGCCTGCTGCTTGCAGGACTTGCCGCAACCGGAGGACAGTTTTCTATTACGGCTGCCTACTCATATTCACCTGCCAAGGAAATTTCTATCTATGATTATTCACAGATCATTTTTGCGGCAGCTCTTGGATTTATTGTTTTCCATCAGATTCCGGATATTTACAGTCTTATAGGATATGCTGTTATTATTGCTTCGGCAATAATCATGTATATTTACAACAATAAACTTTCACAGCATAGTTAAAATATCAACATTAAAGCAACCCCTGATTCTCAGCTGAATCAGGGGTTTTATGCAATCCGGACCGGATAATTTATTCAAAATATGAAAGCAGTGTATCTTCTGCCTTGCTGTTGTCGTTTGTACAGAGCCAGTAAACATAATTGCCCTCGGTTTTTACCTCAGTATCACAGAGCTTATCATACTGTTCCGGAACATAGTCCTTGAATACATCCTTCTGTGAATCAAGTCTTTTTTCAACGGCTTCTTTAATAGTGTCGACCTTATCTTCATTAGCCTTAACTATGCATATTTCATCAGCATCTCCGCCGGAACCAGCCCACATTACAGAATACTCGGCGTAATCATCGGCTGTAACTCCATACTTGAACTGGAAATTTTCCTCGCTGACTTCTATCATTTCAGGAAATTCAATTCCGCTGTCAGCTACTGCTTTTGTGATATCGCTCAGCGGCTTGGTTGCTTCTTTGCTTCCTCCGCAGGCAGTTGCTGAAACCATTACTGCTGCCGACATGATTAATCCGGCAATAGCACTTTTAATTTTTTTCATTTTCCTTTTCTCCTATTCCTTATGTTATTTCACAACATGTGCAAGAATATAATCAAGCATTATGTTGTAGGTTGATTTATTGAAATGCATGCCGTCATCGGCAGCATTTTCCTCAGGGAATTTTCCGCTCTCATCTCTCAGTGCAGAATTTACATCCACATAATAGAATCCCTTTTCATTTGCAAGATCCAGAAGCTTTAAATTATACTCATCAATATCAGAATTAAGTATAGGACTGTCTGACGTTTCCCTTGCTGCCGTGACCGGCGGGATCGACAGAATATATATTTTTGAATCCGGCAGGGACTTTTTTACAGAATCAGTGAATTCCGAGTATTCCGCAAGCATTTCATCTATAGTAAGCCATGCAATACCGTTGCTTCCCAGCATAATATAAATATTTTCCGGGTTTGCCTGGACAAGAGCATCATGAACAGTCGTCTCACCATAGGCTGTCTGCAGAGTTTCCGTATTGATCTTCTCGATATTCATACCAACTTCGGCAATTACATTTTTCATCGGCACCAGCTGGTAGTCTGAAAGTCCCACCGTTATCGAGTCGCCTACAAAAACACACCTTCCAAAATAGGTCTGGGACATGGGTTCCGATTCCGGAACAGGATTTACGACTTTCTCCGCCACACTGTTTTCTGAATTACTCTCTTTTGATTTCTGCTGCGCCTGTTCCTCAGCACTTGAGCCGGATGCCTGTTCATCTTTATTTTCCAGCCACGTCGCCGTGAAGGAGCCTTCCTCGTCTCCCTCGAAATTTGCTCCGGTCATGTAGACTACAAAAAATGCAGCAGTCACAAGTAAAAAAATAATTACAACGACCTTGAACCTGAATCTCAGGACAGGTCTGGTGCTGCTTTTAACATAGGTGTATGATCTGTTTCGCTGTCTTTTAGACATTTCGTTTGCTCCATATCAACTTTTCTTTAATATGCGGCGTCAAAAAACTGCCAACGTTCTATAAGCTCTATAAGTAAATATAAACTTCTGAACATGATTCTTTCTCATGTAATCATTAATGTGATTCCTTAATTATTATACCCTAACTTTTATAATTTTGCAATACCTTTTTCCGTTACAAACTATACAATTATGACATCATTTTTTCCGAAAAAATATTATATTTTTACATGTCGCATGGGAATAGCATCTTCAAAAATAATATCTGAGAATGCAAAAAAATACTTAGTTATTATTGCAATAAAGGAGAATATATAGTATAATATTTATATGAGAGGCTTATTAGCCATAAATATATAAAGCATTTTCGTATATTTTTATACGACTGCAGGTCTGGAGGAAACAAATATGTGCGGATTTACGGGATTCACAAACCACGTTGCCAATTCCGATGATGTACTTGACAGGATGATGAATACTATTGTACACAGAGGTCCCGATTCGGGCGGTAAATATATTGACGGTGACATCGCTCTCGGATTCAGACGTCTGAGTATTATCGATCTTGCGCAGGGCGATCAGCCTATTTTAAATGAGGACGGTTCAAAGATTCTTCTGTTTAACGGTGAGATATATAATTATCACAGCATAAGGGAGGAGCTTGTTCACAAGGGTCATATTTTCAAAACCAAAAGTGACTCCGAGGTTCTTCTCCATGGATATGAGGAATATGGAAAAGAGCTGCTGAGTAAACTTCGTGGAATGTTTGCTTTCGTAATATGGGATACGAAAAAGAAGGAACTTTTCGGTGCTCGTGACTTTTTTGGTATCAAACCCCTTTACTATTCACTTGCCGGAGAGAGCTTTCTCTTCGGGTCGGAAATAAAGAGCTTTCTGCCGCACCCCCATTTCAAAAAAGAGCTTAATACTGCTGCACTGGAAAATTATCTTACATTTCAGTACTCTGTTGGCAGCGAAACATTTTTTAAAAATGTTTTTAAGCTTCCGGCTGCCCACTGCTTCACCTATAAAAATGGCAGACTGAATATTGAAAGATACTGGGAGATAAAATTCAGCCCTGATGAAAAACCTACTCTTGAAGAATGGGTAGAAGATATTTCTGATACTTTTCATAACTCAGTTGCAGCCCATAAAATCGCCGATGTAGAGGTTGGCAGCTTTCTGTCAAGCGGTGTGGATTCAAGCTATGTTGCCGCAGTTGCGGATGTTGACAAGACTTTTACAGTAGGTTTTGGAAAAGATGAAAAGTATAACGAGATCGGCTGGGCAAAGGAATTTTCAAGTGCAATCGGAAAGGAAAATACAAGCAAGGTGATTTCCCCTGAGGAATACTGGAATACGTTTCCGAAGATCCAGTATCATATGGATGAACCCCTTGCTGACCCGTCAGCTGTTGCACTTTACTTTGTCTGCCAGCTGGCTTCAGAGCAACTCAAAGTAGTTCTTTCCGGAGAAGGGGCAGACGAAATATTCGGAGGATACAATGTATACAGCGATCCGGACGGCACATTCTATGACAGGCTTCCTATGGGGCTTCGGCGCACTGTGGGGAAAATTGCCTGCAGGCTTCCGGCAAAGAGAGGTGTGAATTTCTTCATCAGAAAGGGCAAAACCGTTGAAGAACGCTTTATCGGAAATGCTTATATGTTTACTCCGGAAGAAAGGAAGAGGCTTCTTAAAATCAAAACTGATGCTCCCCTTCCTACGGCTATCACCAAGCCATATTTTGACAAGGTGAAAAACTGTGACGACGTTACCAAGATGCAGTATCTTGACCTTCACCTCTGGATGGCAGGAGATATTCTCCTTAAAGCTGACAAAATGAGTATGGCAAATTCACTGGAGCTTCGTGTTCCCTTCCTTGATAAGGAGATAATGTCGCTTGCCCAGAAAATACCGAGAAAATACAGAGTTTCCCACAGCCAGAAAACTGATGCAAACACAAAATATGTTACAAAATATGCTATGCGTCTTGCTGCAAAAAAAGATACTCCCCCCCAGACTGCAAAAACGGCAGCAAAGAAAAAACTTGGTTTTCCTGTACCAATAAGAGTATGGCTCAGGGAGGAAAAGTATTACAGCATCGTTAAAAGCAGCTTCACTGGTGATGCGGCAAAAAAATTCTTCAATACGAATATGCTTGTAAAACTGCTTGACGACCACAGAAATGGAAAGGCTGATAACAGTCGAAAAATCTGGACAGTATATTCTTTCCTTGTGTGGTATAACGTATTTTTTGAGTCATCGGAATTTATAAAGCAGGAAGGGTAAGATATGTCGAGTGTTGTAACCTATAAATATATTAAACAAAACCCCGATATAATGGAGTATATAAGACGTGCTGACAAAGCCCTTGAGGCTCAGGGTTTTACAGAGCACTCCTTTGCTCATGTTGAAATAGTTGCAAAAAACGCAAGCATGATACTGGAAGAACTGGGATACGATGAACGTCAGGTGGAGCTTGCTAAGATTGCCGGTATCATGCATGACATAGGCAATATAGTTAATCGTATAGACCACGCTCAGAGCGGTGCAGTAATGGCATTTCGTCTTCTGGATAATCTCAGCATGCCTGCTTCGGAAATATGCTCGATAATATCTGCCATCGGCAACCACGATGAATCAACAGCACAGCCTGTTGACCCTATTTCCGCCGCACTTATTATTGCAGACAAAACTGATGTCAGAAGAACGAGAGTAAGAAATAATGATTTTCTCACATTCGATATTCATGACAGAGTGAATTACGCTGTTGAAAAATCGGCAATCTATTTTAATGAGAGCAAGACAGAAATAATACTTGATATGATCATCGACAAGGAAATTTCAAACGTTATTGAATATTTTGAAATTTTCCTGAATCGTATGCTTTTATGCAAACGTGCATGTTCATATCTGGGCGTACAATTCAAAATGATCGTAAACGGCTCGTCGCTTCTCTGATGCATGCATCGAATATAAATTAAACGGAGGATTAAAAATGATCTCAAAATATCCGCATCTTATTGACTTAAATGATTATCAGGTATCATGGTGGAATAAAATAATCGGACTGGGCCATGATATAAGACTTCATCCACAGCGCTATACCCACGCATGCGACGGGAAGATCATGGCTACACTTTTCTTTGAACCGTCAACACGTACTCAGATGTCCTTTCAGTCTGCAATGATACGGCTGGGCGGAAGTATCATCGGCTTTGACAATCCGGCAACCTCTTCTGTTGCGAAAGGTGAAAATCTGAAGGATACCACAAAGATCGTCAGCAATTATGCGGATATTCTTGTAATGCGTCATCCTCTTGCAGGAGCTGCAAAGGCTGCTGCCCTTACCGCCGACTGTCCGGTGATCAATGCCGGGGACGGCGGACATCTTCACCCTACTCAGACTTTGACCGATCTCCTTACACTTCACGAAGAAAAGGGCAGACTTGATAACCTTAACATAGGTCTCTGCGGAGACCTTGTATATGGAAGGACTGTTCACTCCCTTTGCAAGGCTCTTTCAGCATACTCCGGAAATACCTTTGTGCTTATTTCCACCCCTCAGCTTCGTCTGCCGTCATACATAAAGGATGTAATAAAGGCAAGCGGAAGCAGATACATGGAGGTGTCCTCTCTGGATGAGGTAATAGGTGATCTTGATATGCTCTATATGACAAGAATACAGCGTGAACGGTTTGCCAGTGAAGAGGAATATATGAGCCAGAAGGATACCTACATCCTCGACAGAAAGAAAATGAGCAAAGCCCGCCCGGATATGATAGTAATGCACCCTATGCCGAGAGTCGATGAAATAGCCAATGACGTTGATTCCGATGAACGTGCCGTGTATTTTAAACAGGCAAAATACGGAATGTTTGTGAGAATGGCTCTTATTATGACGATGCTTGAAAGTGAAAAAAATACCAGACTCCTCAAGGGAACAGTTCATCACAGCTGTGCATGTTCAAATCCGAAATGCATAACCAATACTGAGAAATACCTTCCCAGATCCTTTGTCGGTACAGGGGATACCATTGAATGCGAATATTGTGATGAGAGAAAACTTCTGATTCATTGATTTTAAACATCTTGTGTCAATATATGGATGTTTTTTTGTTTATACTTGACAATTCACATAAAATGTGTTAGAATTTTAAAAAGAGGGTTTGTCCCTTTGCCTAAAACATTGCTATAAAATATATTTTACCGAAGCAGAAGAAAATATAGTGAGTCATAGGTTATAAGCCTGTCGGGAGACATGAAGGAGAAGCGGATCATGAATAATACAGAATTTGAACAGAATATACCTATCGATTCTGAAATACTCATAAATGCTGTAAAAAGTATTTATCCTATAGCGATCAGTATAAATCTGACTACAAATGAATATCATACGATAAAATATACAATATACAAAACAAGAAAATCCAATCAAAGCGGAACGTATGATGCCCTTATAAGGCGTATTGTAAGTGATATCCCTGACAGGCGGCAGAAAAAAGAATTTGAAAATATTTTTTTACGTTATAATCTGATAACCGGTTTTGAGGACGGAGAAAGTGAATTTTCATGCCGCCACAGGTATATGCATGACAATCTGCCTTCAAACTGGCTGGAAACGAAAATACTTCTTGTCAGAAGCGGCGGAGATATACAGGGAATCCTCCTTTCAAAAGAGGTCGATGCGGAGATGCGCCGGCTTAATGACCTTAAAAAGGACAGTTTCTATAAGAAAGCTATTCTTGCTGATGATATTGTTACAATGTTTGAATGTAACCTCTCACTTAACATGGTAACAAGCGATGTCTATGAGATAAATAAAGGCGTTGAACGGGTCAAAACTGATGAACTGGGGCTTGCACCGCCGTTTACCGTAAATGATATCATGAAGCTGTCTCTTGTTTCCTCGTACTTTGAAAATGATTTTGATTTCAGTAACCGTATGAGCTGCGATCACCTCATTGAACTTTTTGAAAAGGGAAACAGCACCCCGGAATTTACTTACTGGAAAAATGATCAGAATGGTCAGAAAAAATGTCTTAAAAATACATTTTATATCACCAGAAGTGAAGAAACGGGAGATATAATGGCGTTCAGTGTTCTCAAGGATATCACCCAGATTAAGATCGAACAGGACGCTAATATTTCACGTAAAATAATGCTTGACGGTATTTCGGAAAATTATGAGTGCGTGTTTTCTTTTAATCTTGAAACACGTGCCTTTACTGTTTACCGTAGTTCTGAACTCTTTGAAAGGTGCAGCTATCTTAAAACTGGTAATTCTGTATACAAGGGTGACGCTCTGGACGTCATAAACGGTATTATATATCAGCCGGATCAGAAGCATGTCTATGAAGCAACCAAAAAAGAACGAATCCTCAGAGAACTCAGTCATAATGACACATATTGTGTTAGTTTCCGTATGCTTGTAGATGACGGTCCGCAGTATTATCAGGCAAAGATAACCTATCCTGGAAACAGCGATACGCAGGACAGCATAGTTATTGCCATCCATAATGTAAATGCTGAAATGCGTGCCGAGGCAGAGCGTATAAAGCAGCTCCAGGTCCAGCAGGTCACGAATATGCAGCATGAGGCTGTTATAAACAGTATTTCTGATGATTTTGAGGGAATATATTATGTAAATCCAGATACTGATGAAAAGATCGTTTATCGTCCCGGAAAAAGCTATATCAGCTATGTCAGTGATTTTGACAGATCCTTCTCCTTTGATGAAGGTATGAAGTTCTTTGCTGAAAGGCTTGTCTTTTCCGAGGACAGGGATACTTTCATCAAAGCATCCACAATACAGAAAATAGAATATGAACTTACTAAGGCACCTGTTTACTACATAAATTTCCGGATGCTTGTTGAAGAAAAAACAATATATTACCGCATGAAAATCATAAGAGACAATAATATATTAAACAACAAAAATATTATTATTGGCATTCAGAATGTAGACGCTGTTACAAGGCGTGAACTTGAGCAGCATAAAATGCTTGAAATACTTCAGGAAAAAGAAAGAAATTACCAGAAAGCGGTATTTTCTGACGCCTCAGGGTTCTTTGAATGCAATCTTACTAAAAATCTTGTTATAAGTGATATATTTGAACTTATCGACGGGGAATTTCAGATAGTCTCCAACAATTTTGATATGCCTATGCCATTTAAATTCGACGAATTCAAAAGATTGTTTATATATACTCACGAAGTTCCAAATCCTAAAGATGTAGTAAATTTCGTAAACTGTGAGCATCTCATCGACTGTTATAATAAAGGCAATCATATGCCTGAAATCACCTTCTGGGCAAGAACTCCTTCAGGAGTTATGCGCTGTCACAGGGAGATCTTTTTCCTGACAAAAGACGAAAAATCTGGTGATATACTTGCCCTCTCCATTATCAAGGACGTCAGTGAGCAGCAAAGAAAAGCTGACGAGCTTAAACAAAATCATGATATTATTGAAGTCCTTGCAAGTGAATATACCTCCGTTTTCCATGTTAATCTTAAAACACTTAAAATCACCCCCTATTATATTTATGACAACATAGATGATGTGATCATTGAACATATCAGGAGCGGAAATTTTGATTATCTTGACATAGTTAACCTGTATCTTGACCTGATCGTTTATGAGGAGGATATTGAGTATGTTGCCGAAGTCACCTCTGTGGATTATATCTGTGAGCAGTTCAGAACTGCAAAATCCTTCTCTGCAACACCAAGGCGATACGAGAATGGAGAATTGAGATACTATGAAATGAGATTCATCAAGGTCGGTGATTCTCCTGAACCTACCGAATTTGTTCTCGGACTTCTTGACAGAAACGACCAGATAAAAAAGGAGCAGGAACATCAGCGCCAGCTTCAGATCGCACGGGAAAATGCAGAAGCTGCGAACCATGCAAAGAGTACTTTCCTCTTCAACATGTCCCATGATATTCGTACCCCTATGAATGCCATTATCGGATTTACTTCAATGGCACAAAAATATCTTGATGACAAGAAACGGGTAAATGAATATCTTGAAAAGGTAAAAGTTTCAAGTACTCATCTTCTCCAGCTTATCAATGACGTACTCGATATGGCGAGAATTGAAAGTGGAAAAGTGACCATTGAGGAAACTGCCGCAAGCGTATTTAAAAATACCTATGATGTTGTTTCAATAATGCAGGAATCTGCCAAGGAGCACGATATAACACTCACTACCAATATTGAAAATATCAGAAATGAACACGTATATGCAGATGTTCTGCATTTTAACCAGGTTCTGCTTAATATTATAAGCAATGCTGTAAAGTATACCCGTCCGGGAGGAAAGGTCAATGTTTATGTCACACAGACTCCTGACGAGAAGGAAGATAATGCATCCTTCGACTTCATTGTGAGTGATACGGGTATTGGCATGAGTCCTGAATTCCAGAAACATATCTTTGAATCATTTATGAGGGAAAAAACCTCGACAATAAGCGGTATTCAGGGAACAGGTCTCGGCATGTCGATCACAAAGCAGCTTGTTGACCTCATGGGCGGCACCATAAGCGTTAAAAGTGAGCTTGGAATAGGAACTACAGTAAAGGTTCATATTTCATTCCGGATCCAGAAAAGGATACCTGCAAATAATGTGGAAAAGAATGAAGATGCAATAGTTAATCTTGAGGGAATGCGTGTTCTTCTAGTTGAGGATAATGAGCTTAACCGTGAAATTGCAAGGGATATTCTCGAAGAGGCCGGAATAATTGTAGAAGAAGCTGAGGATGGTTCTGTGGCAGTGGAAATGGTCAGCAAGTCTGAACCCGGATATTATGACCTTATTCTTATGGATATTCAGATGCCCTATATGGATGGGTACAAGGCAACCCAGACGATACGTGCCTTTAAGGACCGTGAACTCGCTTCTGTGCCTATCGTAGCCATGACCGCCAATGCTTTTGAAGAAGATAAGAACAAGGCTCTTGAATCGGGTATGAATTCACACCTCGCAAAACCTATCAACATAGGCGAACTTCTTGAAACACTTAGTATTTTCGGTTCTAAAAAATATAACACATAAATAATACCGCACATTTTGTGCGGTATTAATACTGTTTGAGCGCTTTTATATATTTAAATGTCTCCGATTCACCTTTATCTCTCAGCATGATAAGCAGCTTTTCAATGAGGTCGGATGTTTCCGGATGAATAACACGTGTCTTTTTCGCACGCATAAAATACTCTAGTGCAGAACTGTCAGTGTACTTATCTTTCATGTAAATTTTACTTGCTGCCACTCTGTCGCAGAACATTTCTTTAACATATTTCAGCGGCATTTTAACGGGTATGAGCTGCTTTGTAACAAAGCTGTAGTCCACCCAATACTCAAAATGGTGTTTGTTTCTGCCCTTGTGGTGAAGCCATGCATAAGAAAAACCATATTCCTCCCTTTCTGCCTCATGAGGAGAACGTGTACCCTGAAAAAATCTGACGCCGTTTACAAATTCCTCACGGCTGTATTTTGAAAGGTCATGAACCAGCCCCTGTAATGGTATTCCGGCTTTGAAACAATGCCTTATCACCGCATGGCGATGTCTTGTAACAGTTTTCAAATGCATAAAAAATTTATTCATGAATATCACCCTGTGAATCAATGTCTATAGGAAAAGGAAAATAATATGAATTGCATAAAAATTAACGGAAAAGAGTTATATTATATAATTGAACGAAAGTCAGTGAAAAACATAAACATGCGGCTTAAAACTGACGGGATAGTTTATGTATCTGCTTCAAAAAAGATTCCGGAAAAATACATAAAGTCACTTCTTGAAAATAATGCTGAAAAGTTTCTCGCTGCTGCTGAGAAACAAAAGCAGAATCAGGATATACAGACAGACATCTCTAAAACAAGATATCTCGGAATAGAATATTCCATTGAAATAATAAAAAGCGATGAAAATACAGCAGATTTTGACGGAACAAAATTTACTGTCCACACACCGGATATTTCCGACAAAGAAAACATTCTCTTTCTCATTTTAAAGTGGAAATCCGATAAATGCAAAAAGCTTTACAGCGAAATTAATATTGATGTACGCAGCAGATTCCGTCAAAGCGGTTACAATGTTCCTCTTGCGATAATTACAATAAAGCTTATGAAAACACGCTGGGGAAGCTGCAGTTACAATACCGGACGCATGTCCATGAATTTAAAGCTCATAGATTATCCAAAGGAATGTATTTATGCTGTTTTCTGCCATGAATATATGCATTTTATACATCAGAATCATTCCAGAGATTTTCATAATGATCTTGAGAAAATTTACCCGGAATACAAACATGCTGATATGCTGCTTAAATCAATTCCCTTCTGACGATATGACTAAGCTTTCTCAGCATGATACCATACAACATAAATCCTATCACCATTGACAGCGTATCACTGAGAGGCTGCGACCATACAAGACCATAAAGACCAACGATCCTGTTCAGGATAATCAGCAGCGGGATCAGCAGGATCGCCTGACGGAACAGCGAAAGAAACATTGACTGTTTCCATTTACCCATTGCCTGAAAGATACTGTTAAGCAGTATGACCATGCACATAC
>JBJEQU010000166.1:0-13647 GCA_051881935.1 Porcipelethomonas sp.
CGAAACTTTTAAGTTGCTATCCGCATACTCTAAAAGACTTTTTCGACAAGCTGAAACGACAGGCTTTCACACCTGTCGTTTTTTCATTCAGCTGTTTTTCAGCTGCTCTATAAAATCAGCAGTCATCTTATCAAGACTTTCAAAATCAATGGCGTTTATATAATTCTTTTCAAGTTCGTTATGAATATCCAGTGCTGTCTGGAGGCAGTCAGCAGCCTCTTTTGAAAGCTCAAGTGAAGCCTTCTTGTCAAAGGTCATACGCTGCTTTTTGGCAGAAAGTCTGCTCTTGTTGTAAAATCTGCTGAAATTGATGATATTTTCTGTTTCCGGAACAAGCCCGTTGAAAAAGTTTCCGGTGGTAAATACAAGCCCCAGGTCTTCACATATCATATGCTCAAAGGTTGGGGCATTAAGCATGGTACACTCGCTTATTATAACGTCATATCCGTTTTCTGTGAAAACCTTTGCAAGGTTTTTCAGAAAGAAATCACCGCCTGCAAAGTAATCATCCTTTATGAAATATTTTGAATAGCCACCGTTTACTGGCAGTGTTTTATAGTTTTCAGTTGTAAAGGCTGAAAGCTGGCGGAATTCCTTGCTGCCCTTTTTGCTTTCCCTGACTTTCGGCATAAGCTTTTTGGAAAGTCTTCCGATGTATGCGGAAAGCTTTAATTTATCAAGACTTTCTTCAGCATGGCAGTATATTTCACTGTTAAGGGATGAAACAGCCCCGATATACCGCCGCACGCTGCTGTGATATTTTAAATTTTCATCGGTGCAGTACCGGATAGTATCACGATGCTCCAGAAGCTTTTCTTTCTTCCAGAAGCTTCCAAGGTTGATTATTTCCTGTGACACTCCCGGGTAGTCAGCTTCAAAAACATGTGGTGCAGTTCCGTCGCAGACGATTATTTTCTTATCCTCAATTACAACGGCGTCCAGCGAATTTATATCGGAGGAACACCGGTAAACCGAAAGGGGACTGTCACTGAAACTCTCTGCGACCTTTTTCATAAGAGTTGATTTTCCCGTTCCCGGACCGCCTTTGAGTATGTAGGTGTAATATACGGGCTTATTTATCTGGTCTTTGAATTTTGAATGAAAGCCTGAGGGAGAGGTGCCTCCCAGAAAATATTCCTGTCTGCTCATAATGTCCTCCTGTCTGAAAATACAATGGGATACTGCGGTTTTTTACCGCTCAACAGTATAATATGAAACCAGCAAAAAAATTGATACAGACAAAAAGTGAAAAAACCCTTGACCTTTTGAAAAAAAAGTAGTAAAATTATATACAGAGTATTGCGGAACCTTATGAGTACCGCTCTATTAATTATACTGGAGGAAAAAATCATGTCCAAAAAATTTATTGTTGAAACTTCTGCAAGACACGTTCACGTTACACAGGAGCATCTCGAAATTCTCTTCGGAAAGGGTGCAGAGCTTACAAAGAAAAAGGATCTTTCACAGCCGGGACAGTTTGCCTGTGAGGAGAGAGTTACAATTGTAGGACCTAAAAAGGAAATGCCAAATGTTTCTATTTTAGGACCTGTTCGTCCTGAGACTCAGGTTGAGCTTTCAGCAACTGACGCACGTTCCATCGGTATCGCTGCTCCTATCAGGGAATCCGGTGATGTAAAGGGTTCGGGCGCATGCAAGATCGTCGGACCTAAAGGTGAAGTTGAGATCAGCGAAGGCGTTATCGTGGCAAAGCGTCATATCCACCTTACTCCGGAAGCAGCTGCTGAAAGAAATGTCAAGGACAAGGATATAGTATGGGTAAAGCTTGAAACAGAGGGAAGAAAGGCAATTCTTGGTGATGTCGTTGTAAGAGTATCGCCTAAGTATGCACCTGCAATGCATATTGATACAGACGAGTCAAATGCTGTTTCTGCATTCAACGGACTTGAGGGCGAGATTGTCGAGCTCTGATCTTTGATACATATTCGCTTATGTAAAAAGACGGTTTTGCCGTCTTTTTAATTTTTAGTTGCATATTGCAGAAAAATCTGATATAATGTATGTGTATAAGGCGAATTTTAAAAATGAAAGGAATGACATTGATGAAAACTATTGGAATTATCGGCGCAATGCCGTCAGAGCTTGCGGATATAAGAAATACTCTCAGCAATGCCGTGGTCAAAACATATGCAGGATATGATTTCTACATATGCACATACAAGGACAAGCTTGTTGTAAACGCATGCTGCGGTATTGCCAAGGTTAACGCTGCACTGTGTACACAGGTTATGATAGATAAATTCGACGTTGACGCAATTATCAATGCCGGAGTGGCTGGAGGAATGGATACAAAGGTAAAGGTCTGCGACATTGTGGTGTCCGACGCTGTATGCCCTCATGATCTTGAACTGAGATTTCTGGAAAATTATCCCCCGTACCATTCTATATATGAAGCGGACAAGTCGCTTATCAGTGCAGTATGTGATGTATGTGACAGGAAAAGTATTGCAAGGCATGTGGGAAGAATAGTTTCCGGTGAAGCTTTTATTTCCGACAGCAAGGTCAAGCAGGAAATATGCGACAGACTTTCCCCCCTTGCAGTTGATATGGAAACTGCCGCTGTGGGACAGTGTGCCTACAGAAACAGTATTCCCTTTGTAAGCGTAAGATGTATTTCAGACAACGCTGACGATGAGGGCGAGATGTCCTTTGACGAGTTTGAAAAGATCGCAGCAAAAAGAGTTGCAGAGATAGTACTGGAAACTGTTGCGGAAATTTAAACCTGACGGAGAATTTGATTTGGAAGAGAAAAAAACTACAGAGGAATATATAGCTGCTGCGGCTGATATCCTGTCAGGCTGGGATACTCCGCCCTCTGCATACGTGCACAGCTACGGCTGTCAGCTTAATTTCTCTGACGGCGAAAAGATAATGGGTCTGCTTGAAAAAATGGGATTTTCCCCGGCGGACAAGGAAGAAAATGCCGATCTGGTAATTTTCAATACCTGTGCTGTCAGGGAAAATGCAGAGGACAGGGTCTTTGGCAACCTTGGTTATTTAAAGCACTGCAAGGAACAGAACCCGAAGATGATTATCGGACTATGCGGCTGTATGGCAGCTCTGGAACAGGTGGTTGAGAAGATAAACAGTTCATACAAGTATGTGGACATTGTTTTCGGACCGTCTGCAATAGACAGGCTGCCGAAGCTCCTTGTTGAAAAGCTGTCCGGAAAAAAGCATGCTTTTGATACAAATGAATATAAAATGTCCGCAGAGGGGCTGGAGCAGATAAGGGAAAGCAGCTTCAAAGCTTCCGTTCCGATCATGTATGGCTGCAACAATTTCTGTACTTACTGTATAGTTCCCTACGTGAGAGGACGGGAGAGAAGCAGAAAACCCGAAAATATTATACAGGAAGTTGAAAAGCTTGTGTCTGAGGGATACAAGGAAATAATGCTTCTTGGGCAGAATGTCAATTCCTACGGACAGGGTCTTGACGAAAGCATTGATTTCCCTGAGCTTCTGGAAAGGGTCAATGCCATAGAGGGGGATTTTATTATCCGCTTTATGTCCTCCCACCCAAAGGACGCCGGAAAACGGCTCATCGATACCATATTGAAGTGTGAAAAGGCGGCAAAAAATCTTCATCTGCCGGTGCAGAGCGGAAGCAATGACATACTTGAAAAAATGAACCGGAAATATACTGTTGAGAAGTATCTTGAAACGGTGGACTATGCAAGAAGCTTTGTTCCGGATTTTTCCTTCACTACGGATATTATCGTTGGTTTTCCAAATGAGAGCGATGAGGATTTTGAAAAGACCCTTGAGCTTATTGACCGTGTAAAATATGATAATATATATTCATTTATCTATTCAAAGCGTTCGGGAACGAAGGCTGCGGAAATAGATGACAAAATATCAGATGAAGAAAAGAGCCGTCGTATGACAAGACTGCTCGTCCTCCAGCGTGAAATTTCAACAGAGTCCTACAAGCGGTTTATCGGAAGGACAATGAGAGTGCTGGCTGACGGATGGGGGAAAAAAGAAGGTTTTCTTTCCGGCAAGAGCAGGGAAGGGATAATTGTTGAGTTTGAGGGAGATGAATCCCTCATCGGTAACTTTGTAAACGTTGAGATAACAGACTCAAAAAACTGGGCTGTGTCCGGAATTATAAAGCATTAAAAAGGAGAATGAAAAATGGATACAATTTCGATGGCAAGAGAATTAGGAAAGCTTATTCAGGCAGATCCGAGATATGCAGCATACATCGCAGCAAAGGAGAATAACGACAAGGATGATGAACTCCAGAAGCTTATCAGCGAATTTACTGCAAAGAGATATGAGCTTAATATGGAAATGTCCAAAACTGACAAGGATACAGAAAAGCTCAAGGAGCTTGACGGTGTTATCAAGAATATTTACGGCGAGATCATGGTAAATCCTCACATGGCTGAATTCAATGCTGCTAAAAATGCTATGGACGGAATGCTCGCAGAGATAAATAATATTATTACCGCTTCTGCAAACGGCGAAGACCCTGAAACATGTCCGGCACAGCCCAGCGGATGCTCCGGAAGCTGTTCCACATGCGGAGGATGTCACTGATATCTTACATGTTCAGATGACGGAAATAAGCAGGTAAATCTGCACAGAGCTGTCAGTGTTTTTTCTGTGCAGTTTCTGCCGGAAGGGAGCAGGCTTTTGTCTGCTCTTTTGCAGACTTTGAACGGATATTCGGAGGTTATAAATGGAGATCGAAAAGTCCAGACTCTCGCCCATGATGCTGCAGTATCTCGACACCAAGGAAGCTTATCCTGATACGATCCTTTTCTTTCGTGTGGGGGATTTTTACGAAATGTTCTTTGACGACGCTCTTGTGGCGTCCAAAGTACTTGAGCTTACCCTGACCGGGAAGGAATGCGGTCTTGAGGAAAGAGCGCCGATGTGCGGAGTACCCCATCACAGCTGTGACATATATATAAAAAAGCTGATAGACGCAGGCTTCAAAGTGGCAATATGCGAACAGCTTACCGATCCTTCGGAAGGGAAGGGTCTTGTTCAGCGTGATGTTGTAAGGGTGGTGACTCCCGGCACTCTTATTGAAAGCAGCATGCTTACTGATGACAGCAATAACTATATCTGCTGCGGATATTTTGACGGCAGCGTCTGCGGTCTGTGCTTTGCGGATATTTCAACGGGAGAGGTGCGGCTTACCCAGACGACACAGAAAAGACCGGAGGCGGAGATAGTTGACATACTGTCAAGATATAATCCATCGGAAATTATTTTCAATCCGGATTTTCTTTCACTTAAAACCGTTCTTGATTTTATAAAGATAAAACTGGGATGTTTGGTTACACTTCGTGAATCGGAGCATTTCAGTGTTGAACAGAACCGTGATATAGTTTTAAGCCAGTTTTCAGCGCCCTCTCTGGATACGCTGGGGCTTGCGGAAAGCGGTGCGGATGTATCTGCTGTCTGCGGACTGTTCGGCTATATCGGTGATACCCAGAAGTCCGTAACCGGAAGATTTACTTCTATTGAAAGGCTGGACGCAGCATCGGCTATGGCGCTTGACCTTACAGCAAGGCGCAACCTTGAGCTTACAGAAACTATGCGCAGCAAAGAGAAAAAAGGCTCACTCCTCTGGGTGCTCGACTGTGCAAAAACCTCCATGGGAAAGAGGCTTCTTAAAAGCTATATAGAACAGCCTCTTACAAGTCCGGCAAGAATTATTGAAAGGCTTGAAGCCGTTGAGCAGTTTACTAAAAATCCTGTAGTGCTTATGGAAGTCAGGGATATTCTTGACAGGGTATATGACCTGGAACGCCTGATGACAAGGGTCATGTATAAAACTGCGACTCCGAGAGACCTTAAATCCCTTTCACTGACGTCACTCCGGCTGCCGGAGCTTAAGGCACAGCTCCTGAAGCTTCCCGGTTCAAAGCTTCTGAAATCCCTTGAAAGCAGTATCTCCACCCTTGAAGATATTTCGGGACTTGTGGAAAATGCTGTTATTGATGACCCTCCGGTTTCGGTAAAGGACGGGGGAGTTATTAAGGACGGCTTTAATAAGGAGCTTGACGATCTCCGCAGCATTATGTCCGGCGGCGGAGATATTATAAAGGAAATCGAGGAGCGCGAGCGTGAAAGCACAGGCATAAAGAATCTAAAGGTCGGTTTTAACAGGGTCTTCGGATATTATATCGAGGTCACACGTTCCTATTACGAGCTTATCCCGGAGCATTATATAAGAAAGCAGACCCTTGCAAACTGCGAGAGATTTATAACCGAGGAGCTTAAAAGCACTGAAAACAGTATCCTTGGCGCAAAGGACAAGGCTCTCAGGCTTGAAGCGGATATATTCTCTGAGGTCAGGGATTTTCTGAGTACAAAGCTTGCAGTGGTTCAGCGTACTGCTGCTGCGGTGGCGGCAGTGGACGTGCTTGCATCCTTTGCTGACGTTTCCATGAGGAATAATTATGCACGGCCGGAAATTGCAATAGACGGAGCTATCGACATCCATGACGGACGCCATCCGGTGGTGGAGCTTATGCTGACCGATGAGATGTTTGTTCCCAATGATGTTTATCTTGATACAAAGTCGGCAAGAATGTCAATTATAACAGGACCTAATATGTCCGGTAAATCCACATATATGCGTCAGACGGCACTTATTACTCTTATGGCACAGATAGGCTGCTTTGTTCCGGCTTCCTATGCAAAGATCTCTGTAGTGGACAGGATATTTACAAGGGTAGGAGCTTCTGACGACCTTACAGCAGGACAGAGTACGTTTATGGTGGAAATGAGCGAGGTTGCGGATATTTTAAAATATGCCACAAAGGACAGCCTTGTAATTTTAGATGAGGTGGGCAGAGGCACCTCCACCTTTGACGGTATAAGCATTGCAAGGGCTGTTGCCGAGCATATATGCAATTCAAAAAAGCTTGGCTGCAAGACTTTGTTTGCCACCCACTATCATGAGCTTATAGAGCTTGAAAATCTTATGGAGGGGGTAAAAAATTACAGTATTGCAGTCAGACGGAACGGGGACGGCATACGCTTCCTGAGGAAGATCGTCAAGGGCGGAGTTGACGAAAGCTACGGCATTGAAGTGGCAAAGCTTGCGGGACTTCCCGGAAAGGTTGTCAGCAGGGCAAAGGAACTGCTTCATGAAATGGAAGCGGAAAATAAAACTTGTAAGAATAAAGAGGATGACGGTCAGATGAGCTTTGAGGCAATAAACCATGATATTATTGCGGACAGGCTGAGAAAAACAAATGTTGCAGAGCTTACAGACAGTGAATGCAGGGCATTCCTTGAGGAGCTTGCAAGGCTTGCGGACTGACCGCCCTGTACAGCTTGCTGTGCAGGCAGTAATTTAAGGAGAAGCAATGGCAGAGATCAGTTTACTTAGCAAGGATGTTTCCGAGCTTATTGCTGCCGGAGAGGTTATTGAAAGACCGGCATCAGTTATAAAGGAACTGCTGGAAAATTCCATTGACGCCGGTGCATCCCATATAACCGTAGAAATAAAAAACGGCGGCACTACCTACATGAGAATTACCGATGACGGCTGCGGCATTGCACCGGATCAGACAGCAACGGCGTTTCTGCGCCATGCCACAAGCAAGATCACATCCAAAGGCGATCTTGACAGCATCATGACTCTGGGCTTTCGGGGTGAAGCGCTGGCGTCTATATCCGCCGTTGCAAAGGTTGAGGTGCTTACAAAGCGCCGTGAGGATGAACTGGGGACAAATTATATTATTGAAGGAAGTGCCGAAAAGCTCAACGAGAGGACAGGCTGCCCTGACGGCACAACAATAATAATACGTGATATTTTCTATAATGTCCCTGTCCGCCGGAAATTCATGAAGAGAGATTCTGCGGAGGCAAATGCTATTGTTTCCATAATGCAGAAGATAGTCCTGTCACACCCTGAAATATCCTTCAAGCTTATTAAGGACAACAAGGTGGAATTTACATCGGCAGGTGACGGCGAGCTTTATTCGGCGATCTACGGGGTTTACGGAAGGGATTTTGCCCATGACCTTATTCCTGTTGACTATACGGAAAACAACATCTCTGTAAAAGGCTTTATCATGAAGCCGCTTTATTCAAAAGCTAACCGTTCATTCCAGAACTTTTTCATTAACGGAAGATTTGTCCGGTCGGTCACATGCCGGGTATCTCTTGAGGAGGCATATAAAAATCTTGTAATGACCGGTAAATATCCTGCCTGCGTTCTTATGCTTGAACTTCCGCCGGCAACGGTTGACGTAAATATTCATCCGGCAAAGGCAGAGGTCAGGTTTTCAGATGAAAGAACGGTTTTTGACAGCGTTTATTTTGCTGTTAAAAATGCACTGATGGCGTCGGGGCTTATATATGAATTCCAGATAAAGGATGAGAGAAAGCCGGAGTCATATTACAAGTCAAAGCCCTTTGAGCCGGAACAGTTCAGCCAGCCTGAAATTCAGGATGTCAGGGAAAAATTATCTCCTGTACCGGACAGACATACTTGTATTCCGGAAGAAAAGTATGTTCCAAAGGTGAAAAATACTGTACCGGAACCAAAGCATAACAGGATCATCACCCCTGTTTCCGAATCGGAATTTTCAATTGGGGAGAAAACAGAGCCTATGAGCTTTTCAGCATCAAAAACTCTCTATAATGAGGCAGTACAGATAGTGGTTGAGCCTGAGGATGTTGAAACGGAAGAGGATGAGGAGGACTTCGGCGAATTTTCTTATATAAGCCGCAGTTCATTTGAAAAGACAGAGCCTGAGCCGCAGCAGCCGGAAAAGCGGGAGGAAATAACAGTTGCCGGAGAGCTCCTCAAAAATTATATTATTGCTCAGTCGGGGGATAATATGGTTATCATTGACAAGCATGCAGCACACGAACGTGTGATTTTTGAAAAGCTTAAATCAAGCTGCAGTTCCTCCGACAGTCAGATACTTATGACAAAACCGGAAATTCTTCTGTCTGAAAAGGAATGCTGTGCCATGTCGGAAAATATGGAAAAGCTTGAGGGCATGGGATTCAGAATAGATGCATCAAAGCCGCCTTTTGTAAAAGTCCTTGCAGTGCCTGTTATTCTTCAGGAGCTTGACATTGATGAGATGATACCTGAAATTGCTGAAAACCTCTGCCTTAACAAGGTCGACCCGCAGACACATATGCTTGATGATATGCTCCATGAACTTGCCTGCAAGGCGGCAATAAAGGCAAATGACAAAAACTCCCTTCCGGAGCTGAAAGCACTTGCAGAAGAGGTCTTTTACAATGAAAATATAAGGCATTGTCCCCATGGCAGACCGGTTATGTTCATGCTGCCGAAACGTGATATTGAAAAACAGTTTAAAAGGATTCTGTAAAATGGATAAAATTAAGACAGTTGTCGTTGCAGGACCTACCGCCTCCGGAAAAACCAGGCTGGGCGTTGAGATCGCAAAGGAATTTGACGGGGAAGTCGTATCCGCCGATTCCATGCAGATATATAAGGGCATGGATATTGCCACAGCAAAGCCGACTAAGGAGGAAATGCAGGGCATACCCCATCATCTTATAGATTTTCTGGACAGGAACAGGGCGTTCAGCGTTGCGGACTATGTGGAGCTTGCCGGGGAGAAGATACATGATATAGCCGGCAGAGGAAAGCTTCCGGTCATTGTAGGAGGTACAGGACTTTACATATCCTCCCTTATTGACAATATACAGTTTCCTGATATAAAATCGGATATGGAAATAAGAAAAAGAATAGAAGCTGAAATCCAGAGGGACGGCTGTGAGGCTGTTTTTGAAAGACTGAAAAAATGCGATCCGGAAACGGCGGCGGAGCTTCACCCCAATAACACCGTCCGTGTCATAAGGGCGCTGGAGGTATATGAGATCACCGGCAGAAAATTCAGCAGCTATAAAGCGGAGAGCAGGTCGGTGCCTTCCCCCTATGACGCAGTAATGATCGGCATCGGATTCAATGACCGTCAGAAGCTTTATGACAGGATAAATCGCCGTGTCGATATGATGCTTGAAGAGGGACTTTTAAAGGAGGCAGAATCTGTTTATAAAACCGGTAAAATGAAGACAGCGGCAAACGCTATCGGCTACAAGGAACTCATCCCGTACTTTGACGGAAAGGCTGATTTAAAGACCTGTACAGATAAAATCAAGCAGGAAACACGCCGATATGCCAAGCGGCAGCTCACATGGTTTAGGAAAAATGCAAAAATTCAGTGGATAATGTTAGATGAATTTGACAAATTTGAGAATTTTTTTGATTGTTGTAAAAAAAATATAGTCAAGGGACTCAACTTGTGATATAATATTAGGTAAGTATTTTCAATATGGGATATCCGCAGCAGAAACCCCGGAATAATTTCTCTTTTCCAGGCTGTAATATCCCCGGATTATTTACTAAAAGGCATAAATTTCAGAACCGGTTTTTGCAGGATATGTGTGCGGATCTCCGGACACATTCCGGGCTGTAACGGGTTCATGTAAGTAACAGAACAAAGAGGTGCAGACATGAACAAAATACTAAATCTCCAGGATGTATTTTTAAATCAGGCAAGAAAGGACAGAATGCCTGTAACGATCTACCTGACAAACGGTTTTCAGTTCAGGGGAGTTGTAAGGGGCTTTGATAACTATGTTGTTATCATGGATTGTGACGGAAAGCAGAATCTTGTTTACAAGCATGCTATCTCAACGATCATCCCGGTAAAGCCTATCCCGATACTGGATTCAGCAGAAAAGACAGAATGATCAGAGGGTGAACTGAATGAACTCGGTTACTTCCAGAATTCTGAAGGTTCTGCTTCTGATCTGTGTAACCGCTTCGCTTTTCAGCATAGTCTATCATATGCTAAATGACGACTACAAGACTGAAACGGCGATTTATGCCGAGGCGGATGATTCAGTATCATTCAAGGCGGTTTACGTCAGAAATGAAGAGCTTATACATTACAGCGGCAATGGAATAGTAAGCTATGCTGTTCCGGACGGTGGCAAGCTCGGCAAGGGTTCTGTCATAGCCGATATCTATATTGACGAAAGTCAGATAGATATAAAGGAACAGCTTTCAGAGCTTAACAATCAGGTGGAGCTTCTTGAAAAAATACAGAATCCTGGCACTCTTGAATCAGCTCAGCCGGGTAATCTCTCGGCGCTGATAAACGAAAAGTACAGGGACATTATAAGCAATCGTGAAAAGGGAAATATAAAAGATATTTCTTCGGACAGCGATGAGCTTGTGGTGCTGCTCAGTACATACCAGATCCTGACCAATGATACCGTAAACTTCACCAAGCGGATGAATGATCTCAATGCGCAGATCTCTCAGCTTAAATCCACTGAAACCGTGCCTATGGACAGTATAGTTTCAGACCGCTCGGCTTACTTTGTAAGCTATGCAGATGGATATGAGGATACGTTTTCTATGGACAAGCTCAGCAGCATTACCCCGGAGCTTATTGATGAGGTAAAGGACGGGACTTCGGCTGACAGCGGCGATGTTATAGGAAAGCTTATTTCCGGATATGAATGGTATGTGGTTGGAGTTATCAACAATGCTGAAGCCGGATTTTCCATTGATGAAAATGTAAAGCTCAAATTCCAGTCCACTTCGGAAATGATCAACGGGGTCGTTTTTGATATAAGGGATACCAAAACCGCAGGAAAGAGCATTGTTGTTGTAAAGTGCAGTGAACTTACATATGACCTTGTTCAGCACAGAACAGAGCGTGTTGAAATGATAAAAGGGGAATATGAGGGTATCAAGGTCTCAAGAAAGGCAATACGTTTCAAGGATATTGAGGAAACTGTTGTTGACGAGGAGACCGGACAAACAACAACGGAAACTGTTAACTGCAAGGGTGTTTATGTAAAGCTTGGGGAACAGATAAACTTCAAAAAGCTGGACGTTGTGTATGAGGGGGAAAATTACGTACTGTCATCACTTAACGCAGGCAGCGGTTATCTGTCCCTCTATGATGATATAGTAGTGGAAGGAGTTGACGCAGATGGAAACTGATTTCAGCTATATTGATGAGAATTATAAAAAGATAGCCTATGAGGTGGGCGAAGCGGCGGCAAGGTACCGGCGGCCGGAGGAAAAGGTCAGTATAATGGCAGTTACCAAAACAGTGGATCCTGCGGCAGTAAATCATGCTGTGGGACTGGGGATAGAACTCCTGGGTGAAAACAGGGTTCAGGAATATCTGTCAAAGAAGGATCTTTACAGCAAAAACGCTCAGGTTCAGTTTATCGGTCATCTCCAGACCAATAAAGTCAAATATATAATTGACAGCGTTTCTGTGATACAGTCGGTGGACAGCGCAAAGCTTGCAGCCGAGATCAGCAAAAACGCTCTGAGGGTCGGCAGGATACAGGATGTTCTTGTTGAGGTCAATATAGGCGGTGAGGATTCAAAGAGCGGAGTCAGGAAGGACTGCCTCAGAGAACTCCTTTATGAAATGGCTGAAATGAAGAATATAAAGGTCTGCGGACTTATGGCAATTCCGCCGGCTGAAAACGCAGAAAAATTTTTATGCGATATGCAGCAATTGTATATTGACATTTCAGCAGAAAACATAGATAATATAAACATGGATGTTCTTTCAATGGGAATGTCCGGAGACTACATTCAGGCAATTAAATATGGTTCCACTCTTGTCCGTATCGGACGGGGACTTTTCGGCCCGAGAAATTACGGCTGAAGATCCGGTATGAGAAAGGAACGGAAGATAAGGGAATTTACGCAAATAAAAACTGTTTTATGCAGTTTCGGATAGGAGAGCAATATTATGGATATTTTCAAGAACATCAAAGATTTCTTTGTTCCGCCGGAGGAAGGCGATGAGCAGTACGATGATATGTCATATGGAAAGCCCCAGCACAGCGGAAGCAGTCACAGCCACAGCTCAGGCAGCCGTGCTCCTGAAAGAGAACGTGAAAGCGACTATGAAAGCAGCAGAAGCTATCGTGCAGAGCGTTTTGACAATGATGAGATAAAAAGAGGCAATAAGGTCGTTAATATTCAGGCTACTGCACAGCTTCAGGTCGTGCTTGTAAAGCCGGAGGTATTTACGGACGCAAAGCAGATCGCTGATCATCTTATTGCTAAAAAGACTGTCGTACTGAATCTTGAAACGGCATCTGCCGATACAAAGAGAAGAATAATCGACTTCCTTGTGGGGGTTGCATACGCAAACGGCGGAAGCTTAAAGCCGGTTGCAAACATGACATATATTATTACTCCTTATAACGTTGGCTTCATCGGCGAGGATCTCGTGGGGGAACTGGAGAATAACGGAGTGATAATCTGAGATAATGGCTGACAGCACGTCTTTGAATGAGGATAAGCTGTTTCTCTCGAAAATCGGCGATATGTCAAGGCTTGCAGCAAAGCGCGGGGCGGTATATTCTGTCTTTCTCAACCTGCGTCAGTGCGATCTTGCTGAAAGAGAGCTGAAACGGCTTTTACATGAATACTATCGTTTTTATGGCGTTTTTGAAAATGCGGAGAGGAAAATGCTCTGCGTTTACAGGGAATATTTTGAACCGGAGGACGCTGATTTCCCGGTTGAATGTATTACGTTTACATTCAGAAGCGGAAGCAGTCTTTCACACAGGGATTTTCTGGGTGCTCTTATGGCGTTGGGAATAAAGCGTGAAACG
>JBJEQU010000167.1:0-3069 GCA_051881935.1 Porcipelethomonas sp.
TAATCAGAAATATTTATCCCTGTAGCTGCCAGATCACATATCACTCGGATAACATCTTGTGTACGGCTTCTTTTTGAAGTATTATCATTTATAAAATGATTCAAAGATGCCTTATATATTTCAAAGTCTTCGTTATTCACATCAACATAATTAAAATAATTAATATCAGAATAACTAATTTTTTCAGTCCATATTATATTATATTCAGTGTCGTTCTCCATAGGAGTAATACCGAAAAAATATACACCGGGCTTATCTATATTGAATTTAGTTTTTCCTTCTGTTCCCACATTGAATTCAGCAATGCAGAATCTATTGCGAAAAAGCTGAACATCATATGAAAACCTGTTATTCTTATTTTGAATATCAAGATATAATGTGCCGTTTGTCAGAAAGAATTCCACATTTATCTCTTCTGAGCCAATTGTGTATTTTTTCCTTTTAAGACCGCATTTTAAAATGCTGTGCTTTTTGGAATCAGCTGTGCTGTCGTTTTCAGATTTCACGCCTATTTCTTTCAATATATCTTGCGAAACCTTGTATCCAATTGCTCTGTTATAATGATTAGCAACCTGCTCAAAAAAATCCGATTCATTGCAGGCATATTTTTTCAGATCAATTATTGTCAGATTAGAGTATTTCTTTGACAGTTCATCCAAACGCCTGTTGCTTTCAATCCTGTATCTGTAATTCTCATCGGGACCTTTTCGTGAAAACATAACCTCAGAAATATTTGTAACAAATAATTTTGTTCTTCGAGGGAGTGTTTTACATATAAAATCAAGTTCGGAAAAGATATCATCCTGATTTATTTTTCGTCCCACATAATCATTTAAAACTTCTGCCTTAGCATTTGTTCCATTAAGCTTTGAATAAACATAGAAGCATTTCTTTGTTGATTTGCTTTCATATTTCCAGACATTATCTTCATTAGTGAGAGTAATTAACAAATAATCGATCTCACCGTTTTTTATTCTTTTATCAAAAGTATAATTTGAGTCAAAAACAGATACATTATCCAGTAAATAACGGATAGTATCGTCATTTTCTCTCAGTAAAACCGCAATGTTGCACACAGACGGAGTAGGGTCAATTTCTGCAAACTCGGCATTTGGAAGCTTTGGCTGCAGATAAGCCCATATAGGTCTGAGCGGACATGAGCCATAGACTAAAAGCTTCTGAGAACTCTGAATATCACCTGTCTTCACATTTTCGGAATTATTCTCATTATTTATCCAGCCCGGTCTGAAATCATTCTTTAAATCAACTGCAACATCACCCACAACGTTGATCTGAGGGTATCCAAGCTCTGAATATACCCATTGCTCAACACCCATTCCTAAAATTCTGCAGGAAAAAACAAACTGGATAGCAAGATTATCTTTAACTGCATAGCACCCTATAATACCATGATCGCCATACTTATCCTGTACTTTTACATAACCGCTGCGGATATTTTTATCGGTAAAAACAGCATTTACCTCTTCCTGAGAAATTCTATCCTTAGTATAATTCAGCTGATTATTTCTATGGATCATTTCATAAATACGAACCAACTGATCGGAGCAGTCTTCAACAAGCCGGACATGAATATTCGATGCCCAAAGGAACTCCTCATTTGAGCCGCTTTCACGTCTGGCAGCTGTCTGTGTTTCCAATATTTTATACTGCTTCAAACGAGAATGTTCAAGATCATCTTTACCTTTAAGATCGTCCGAATCCTTGAGCAGAGCCAACTGTTCAGGTGTTGCCGTCTGAAGCTCGGGTAAAACAAATTTTGCTTCCTCAAGATTATTTACATTATCATCAACAAACAAGCAGTTCACCGGTCTGAGATTCATATCTGATATTATATTTTTTACTCTTTCGCCTTTATTGGTCCAATCAATGGAAGGAAAAACAAAATAATCCCAGATATTCATTTCAACAAGCTTATTTTTTACTTTTTCAAAATCATTCTTTGAACAGATAGAATTTATTATTCCTCTGTCGGTCAATGACTTTACCAAAGCGGTATTATCCGGGATCTCGCTAACTTCTCCGTCGGAGAGTGTTCCTTTCCAGAAGGTTTCATCAAGATCCCAGATTATCAACTTGATTTGCATAATAAATCAACCTTTCTAAAACAAATAATATCTGAAATTAATTCTCCGATCTTATGACAATCTCACTAATTTACGCGGATGATCCTGATGATCAAATCCAACCGAATCTACTGCTTCTTTTTTTATGGGATCATATACCGTAATATTTACTCCCCGCACATTTGTTGAATAATTTTTTCCGTTTATTTCGGTTATAGATACATTTCCATCTTTAAATGGTCTGCTTTCAAGATGAAGAGTAATATCCTCATATTGTTCATTCAATACTAATGCCTGTCCGCTTTTTTCTGCCGCAATATCTGCTGAAATCTTTCCATTCATGCATATTCCAATATACATCAGTCCATAGTTTTTGCTGATTTTGCTGAATCCCAGACCGTTTCTTAATTCATTTTCAATTTCATCAGTCCATGTATTTCCGGCAGTACCTTTGACAGTCAGAATGATACAGTAATTATTTTTTACTAACGCCAGCTTTCGCAAATATTGATATACATCTGTTTCATTCTTTAATAATATCTCAACTGCAGAGTTTTCTTTCCGGTCAGCCAGTATTTTCGTAAGAACAGCAGTTGCATTAGTCAGCTGATTCTTTAAATATGTACACTCTTTATTGTATTTTGCATCAATTTCTTCGTTTTTTCCAATTATACTATACTGCATTCTTAGATTTTCAAGAAGCAATTCCTCATTATCATGTGATTGAGAAATTATTTTTATAGCTTTATATGCATACTCATAGTAGATATTGGTGTAATGAAGCGGAGAATGTCCCCATTTGTGATTTTGCAAACCATGCATATTTTCAGGCATACTTATAATATGACAGCCTTTGAATTTATCTTCGATATATTTATAACATTTTATCAGAAAATCATGCAGCTTTTTTATGTTTCCGAAATCCCAGAGCGGACCAAATTTTTGGTACATTTTTTCATTATCGATATAAGAGAATACGGGTAAT
>JBJEQU010000168.1:0-3057 GCA_051881935.1 Porcipelethomonas sp.
ACTATGTATAACCTTGTGGGATTCCAGACAAATCTCAAATTCGGGGAGCAGAAGCGTGTTTTTTCAAAGATAACCGGACTTGAGAATGCGGAATTTGTACGTTATGGCGTTATGCACAGAAATTCTTTTATCGACAGTCCGAGACTGCTTGAGCCGTCCTGCTGCCTGAGAAGTGACAGCAGAATATTCTTTGCCGGACAGATAACAGGGGTAGAAGGATATATCGAGTCGGCGGCAAGCGGAATTATGGCAGGTATCAACATGGCAAGAAGGCTTCAGGGAAAATCACCGCTTATTCTTCCGGCTGATACAATGATCGGTGCGCTTATCGGATATATAAGCGGCGGATGCAGCGGAGATTTTCAGCCAATGGGCTGCAATATGGGTATTCTGCCGGAGCTTGCTGAGAAAATCAGGGACAAAAAGCTTAAATATAAAGCCTACGCTGACAGAGCGATAGAGTCACTGAGCAGGGCCCTTGAAACCGCAGGTTAAGACAACAGAATGAACTTAAACATAAAATGTAAAGGTCTGAATTTATGAATATTATAGTAGACGCATTCGGGGGGGACAATGCCCCCCTTGAGGTGATAAAGGGCTGCCGTATGGCAGCAGACAAGCTTGACGTTAAAATAACCCTTACCGGAAATGAAAATATAATAAAGCAAACCGCCGCTGACAATAATATTGATATAAGCGACATGGATATCGTACATACCGAAACGGTTTTTGACATTCACGAAGAGCCTTCGGAGATTTTAAAGAGCGGCAAGGAAAGCTCCATGGGAGTAGGTCTCAGACTGCTCAGTGAGGACAGGGGAGACGCCTTTGTATGCGCCGGAAGCACAGGTGCTCTTGTGGTAGGTTCTACTTTTATTGCCAAAAGGATAAAGGGCATAAAAAGGGCAGTTCTTGCACCGATACTGCCTACTGCCAAGGGACATGTGATGCTTGTTGACGCAGGAGCAAATGTGGATTGCCGTCCGGAAATGCTTGTACAGTCGGCGATTATGGCGTCGGCATATATGGAAAAGGTAAAGGGGATAAAATCGCCGAGGGTCGGACTTATAAATGTAGGTGCAGAGGATACAAAGGGAAGGGAGCTTGAGCTTGAGGCTTATAAAATGCTTCGTGAAGCACCGATAAACTTCTGCGGAAATCTTGAAGCAAGAGAGCTGCCGAAGGGAGAATTTGATGTGGCTGTTTCTGACGGCTTTACGGGAAATGTAGTTTTAAAGCTTTATGAGGGAATGGGTTCGTTTTTCTCAGGAAGCCTTAAAAGTATTTTCTCGGGATTTTTCGGAAAGCTCTCTGCACTTATGGTCATGGGAAAGATAAAAAGCTTTAGGAAACAGATGGATTATACCGAAGAGGGCGGAGCAGTGCTGATGGGTATTTCAAAGCCGGTCATAAAGGCTCACGGAAGCTCGGATGCAAAGGCCTTTTACAATGCAGTAAGACAGGCGAAAAAGTGTGTTTCAGGCGGTGTTATTCCAACTATTATGCAGTCTATGGCAAATAACAAGAGGTAGTCAAATAATGGAAAATTACGAGAAAAATTTTGAATCCTTTGAGGAAAAGATAAGGTATAAGTTTAAAAACAGGGATCTGCTGGTAGAGGCGCTTTCCCATTCCTCCTATGCCAATGAAAAGAGAAAGTCAAGGCACAGCAACGAGAGACTGGAATTTCTCGGAGACAGTGTTCTGTCCATCGTTGTTTCACAGTATCTTTTCGAGCATTTTACCCATCTACCCGAAGGTGAGCTTACAAAAATAAGAGCCTCTCTTGTGTGCGAAAAATCACTGTTTGTTTTCGCAAAGCAGATAGATCTGGGAGACCATATCCTTCTGGGCAAGGGGGAGGAAAACACCGGCGGCCGTCAGAGAACATCTATCCTAGCCGACGCTTTTGAAGCTGTCATTGCAGCTATTTTCTTAGATGGAGGACTTGAAGCGGCAAGAAAGCATATTCTGCGCTTTATCCCGGCTGATATTGACAGCAGGAAAACCGCCGCATTCAGCGACCACAAGACTATTCTTCAGGAGATCATCCAGAAAAATCCCGAGGAGAAAATCGAATACCGCCTTGCAGGGCAGTCGGGTCCTGACCATAACAAGGCATTTAAGGTGCAGGTTTACCTTAACTCAAACGTCATAGGAACCGGAATCGGCAAAAGCAAAAAGGAAGCGGAGCAGATGGCGGCAAAGGAAGCACTGGAGCTTATGGGCTATGAGTCATAATAACATTTCCATATTCGTCCCTCATGCCGGCTGTCCTCATCAGTGCAGCTTCTGCAATCAGAGAACGATAAGCGGCAGTCAGCATGCACCGACTGCTGAGGAAGTTCACAGAATATGTTCTCAGGCAATGGAACAAATTTCCGACAGAAAAAATACTGAAATTGCTTTTTTCGGCGGTAGTTTTACTGCCATTGACAGGAACTATATGACCGGGCTGCTTGAAGCGGCTTCGGAATATGTTGGCGTCAGCGGCTTTAAGGGAATAAGGATATCCACACGCCCCGATTTCATTGATGATGATATTTTATCCCTTCTGAAAAGCTATGGAGTAACGTCAATAGAGCTTGGGGCGCAGAGCATGTCAGATAAAGTTCTGACTGCAAATGAAAGAGGACATACCGCAGAGGACGTTTACAGGGCATGTCATCTTATCAGAAATCATGACTTTGAACTGGGACTTCAGATGATGGTGGGACTTTTTAAAAGCACACAAAAGGATGAATTTGACAGCATCGACAAAATTGCTGAAATTGGTCCCGAGACGGTGAGAATATATCCGGTAGTTATTCTTAAAGGAACTAAACTCGCAGAGCTTTATGAATCGGGAGATTACAGGACATTTTCTCTTGAGGATGTTCTGGATATCTGCTCAGCTGCCATGATGAAATTTGAACAGGCAGGAATCAGAGTTATAAAATGCGGACTTCATGCTTCTGAATTTGTAGAAAAGGATATAATCGCCGGGTTTTATCATCCGGCTTTTCGTGAACTATGCGAAAGCAGAATTTACAGGAAGGCTATGCTGGAGCATATCAG
>JBJEQU010000169.1:0-3042 GCA_051881935.1 Porcipelethomonas sp.
AGAGAAAAATAAAATTGATATAGTTTAGTATGATTATCAGGAAAAAGCAGAAAAAACTGTTTTAGCCGCAGTAAGCGGAAGAAAAAACTTTGCGTATACAAAGAAATGAACAGAAACAGAAAAGTTTTTTCAGGGTTTTTTACAAAAAACCTAACTGTCATTTCTCTATGCCGTCAATGGATATCGCATCAAGGGCTTTAAGGTGTTTGTATTTCACAGTCCTGATCCCGAAAAAATTTTCTTCAGCAATAGCGTCCCATGTCTTGTGCTCTATGTATCTTGCCGTAAGGATGAGGACATACTCCGGATTTCCGGCAGTACTGATTATGCCTTCAGTCTGCTGCCTGAGCCGACCGTACTCAGAGAGTAAACGCAGATACTGCTCCGAGGTTTTTTTGTAGTGACTCTGCGCCTCCTCAACACACCTATCCAGCATTTCCCTGTCATCCCCGTCCGGGAACATACTGATAAATTTTTCAGCAAGCTTCCTGTCGCTTTCCCTCAGTGAAAAAAGTGCTGAAAGCTTCATTTCCATGTAGTAAAGGCGATTGAGAACCGCCGCTTTTTTCATCTGCATATCAGTCATTTAATCCGCCCCCTCAGCAAAATTATTTACAAGGGACTTGTAATCCTCAATATCAAAGCTGTAGTCCTTTTTCTCCGGGGCAGATGTGACCTGATCCTCAAACCGCCTGTCACGGAGGAACTTGTCCGGATTGGGAATAAAGCGTCCGTTTTCACGCTGCCATTCATCAGAGCGTATATGCTCCATTACAGAAGCTGTTATAGCGTCCGCAAGACATATACCTTTTCCGGAAACAATTCTGCGCCACTGCTCATAGGCTTTTTTTGCTGAAACCTTTTTAGGATAAATATCCCAGAATTTTTCAAAAGCCTTTCTGCACTCTCCCTCATCTCCCCCGGGGGATAAAGGGGGTGTGTTATCAGTATCTTTATCTTTTTCATTTACATCAGCATTTTCATTCTCATTATCAGTACAGGGTGTATCATCCTGTATAGAATTGTATACACTTGTATTTTTTCGCTTGTCCCATCTTTTTTTAACAGCCTCCGATCGCTTGCGGCAGGTATCCTCCCATTTTTCACGGTCTCTTTTCATCTGCTTTGACATATGCAGCATGGCGATCCTGACCATACCGTCAGAAATTTCCGGCAGCCTGCCGCATTCATTGAAATCGAAAAGTGCAAGAATAAGCTGCCTGCACTGTTCCCCCGAAAAGGCTTCAAATTCGTCCCTGTAGTCATTGTATAAAACGAAACTTTTTTTCTCTCCCATGTCAGTCCTCCTCAAGTCTGTCAAAAATTTCCTGTTCCCGGCGAAAGTCACCTTCAAGCTCAGCGAAATACTCCCTGTCGTCGTCACTTAGTGAACGGTCACAGCCCGGACAACTGTAACCGCAGCATGTGAACGCATCATAAATACATGCCTCCAACTTGCATTCCCTCCTCTTAGCGAACTCATGGGTGGATATGAAAATCAGAGATTTTCATCTGCGCTGCTTCGCAGCTCCGGCTGCCGCCGGAGGCGGCAGCATCCACCCCCCTGATTTTTTCTTCTTCCCGCTGCGTTCAGTTTTTCTGAACTAAACACTGAAAAAATAAACATTTGTTCGCTTGTATTCAGTTTTCTAAACCAGAATAGCATAAATTTTAAGAGTTGTCAATAGTTTTTTCAGCTTTTCTAAATTTTTTTCATAGCCCTCTTGATTTTTTCTGAACAACATGCTATAATAATAGCATCAAAAAGAGGGAGGTGCAGCTTTATGGCTGAGCTTCATCAACGCCTGAAACAGGCAATGGAAGAAAAAAAAATGACCCAGACTGAGCTTTGCCAGCGGACCGGTATTCCAAAATCTGCCGTCAGCCAGTATATATCCGGCGCCTTTAAACCCAAACAGGAACGCACCCGGCTAATTGCTAAAGCACTTGGAGTCAGCGAATCGTGGCTTATGGGGTATGACGGGCCGTCGGCGGAGAATACAGAAATATCCGATGACGAGATCAAATTTGCACTGTGGGGCGGCTCGGAGGGAATAACCGACGAGATGTATGAGGAAGTAAAGCAGTTTGCAGAGATGGTAAAGCTCCGGGAAGAAAACCGACGTAAAAAGTGAGGTATCTGCCTATGAACAAAATCATAGAACTTGAAAGAATTGCTGAAAGGGATAACATTCCGATAATAGAGATAAAAACGGATAAATGCAAATCGATGTCTGTCCAGACTGAAAACGGAAACTGCTATATTGGCATAGACAGCAATAAAATGACCAATGCAGAAGAGGCAGTATGTAAGGCGCACGAGCTGGGACACTGTGAAACGGGTTCGTTTTATAACAGGTATTCGGGCTGCGACCTTATTTCAAAGCATGAGTACCGTGCTGACGTGTGGGCGATAAAAAATCTCATTTCAAAGGAGGAACTTGTAGATGCCTTTGAGCATGGGATAACTGAGATCTGGAGCCTTGCAGAGCATTTCGATGTGACCGAAGATTTCATGCGCAAAGCATGCAGGTACTACGGATTCCTTGCATGATCCGCTTACAGCGGCTGTTTTTCTTTTTTTCTTTTTTTCTTTTTTATTTCTTTAGCTTACTGCGGTTAAAATGGATTTTGCTACTTTTTCATTCAAATCATACTAAACTATACCAATTTTCTTTTTCTGTTCATTTCTTTGTATGCACAAAGAAACGAACCAAAGAAATGCACAATTTTTCTTTAAAAAGAAAAATTGATTAAAGAAAAAGTAATATAAGACTGCTTCTGAACTAAAACTCACCCAATAAAAGGGCATGTCTGATTGCTACAGGGCAAGCTCATAATTGCAAAATTAACTTAATACCCAATCACCCAGTTTTCATAAGAATATAATAAAAGGGGAATTTGAATTCTGCCGCTCCATAAAAAATCCCCTTTTTTATTGCCGCTCAGCACCGGGGACAGCCGAAGGCGTCAAAAGTGAGGGGTACGGCAGTGCCGGCTACTGGGAGAAGAGAAGTTCAGAAACAAATTCAAGCCAGTTTT
>JBJEQU010000170.1:0-3033 GCA_051881935.1 Porcipelethomonas sp.
ACAATAAAAGAAAAAAGCCATAAAAGAAAACAGTTTATACAGTCGGCAGCTTCCAGCGGTATCGGTTCAAGCGCAACCTTTCCGGTAGAGGTATCTGGAGGCGGTGCAACAATATTTATAACTGATGTTGAACGGTTTGAAAAGTTATGATAAATAAAATCTACGGCAATGAATTTGCCATGCAGACTTTTTCTTCGATGTTTAAAAGCGGCAGGATACCCCATTCGTTTCTCATATTCGGGGAAAAGGGAATCGGCAAAAAGATTCTCGCGGAATATCTTGCGGCAGCACTTCTGTGTGAAACAGGAAACGGAGTTCCCTGCGGTCAGTGTCATTCCTGCAAAATTGCCGGAAAAAAAATACATCCGGATATTATACATCCGGAACAGAGCGGCAAGCTTAATACCTATACAATAGAGACCTGCCGCCATGTCTGCTCAGATGCATACATTGCCCCTAATAACGGCAGTGCTAAGGTATATATTTTTGCAGATGCAGACAATATCCAGCTTCCGGCACAGAATTCGCTGCTGAAAATTGTGGAAGAGCCTCCTGATTTTGTGTATTTTATTTTTACTGCAATGTCAAGGGATGCATTTCTCCCAACGATCCTTTCAAGGGTTACATGTATCGGTGCTTCACTATGCAGCAGGGATGAATGCGCTGCGGCTCTCGCTCTTGAGGGTTATGAGGACAGCCGGATAAGCGAGGCAGTGGAGGCTTTTGGCGGAAATATCGGAATGTGCCGGGAATATATCGAAAATGAGCAGCTGCAGGCCGTTACGGAATTGACAAAAAGAGCCGCCGATAGTATAATAAACAGGGATGAATACAGCCTTCTTTCTGTTCTTTCATCCCCGGAGCTGAAGGACAGGAGCATGGCTTCCCGTTTTCTTGAGATGCTGGACCGTATAATCCGTGACGCAGCAGTACTGAGGTATAATGAAAATGCCTCCCTGACAGGCTGCTGCTCTAAAGGGGCGGCAAGGCTCTCGGAGAAGCTTTCGGCTAAAACGGCTGACAAAATGCACAGACATATAAACCGGGCGGCAGAGGATATAAATGCCAATGTAAGTCCGGTGCTGCTGATGTCAGCCTTATGCGGAGAAATAATCGATAGTTGAGAATTAAGGAAAATATTATGGTTGAAATAATTGGCGTAAAATTTAAAAAAGGCGGAAAGATCTATTATTTTTCCCCCGGAAAGATAAAATTTGAGGCAGGGGAGCATGTCATTGTAGAAACCGCAAGGGGAGTAGAATGCGGCGAGGTAGTCCTTTCAAACAGAAAAGTTGACGAGTCGGAGATCGTCCTCCCCCTGAAGGAGATTATACGAAAAGCTGACAGCGCCGACATGAAAACGGTTGAAAAAAATCACCTCAGGGAGAAAGAAGCATTTGATATCTGCCTTGAGAAGATAGCATTCCGCAAGCTGAAAATGAATCTGGTTGACGTTGAGTGTACCTTTGACAATAACAAGATACTGTTCTATTTCACGGCGGAGAACCGTGTCGATTTCCGTGAGCTTGTAAAGGATCTTGCGTCCGTCTTCAGGACACGAATCGAGCTGAGACAGATCGGTGTAAGGGACGAAGCGAAGATCTTAGGCGGTCTGGGCATCTGCGGAAGGGAATTCTGCTGCAAGGGATATCTGGGAGAATTTCAGCCGGTATCCATAAAGATGGCAAAAGAACAGGGACTGTCCTTAAACCCCACCAAGATATCCGGCACCTGCGGCAGACTGATGTGCTGCTTAAAGCATGAACAGCCGGCGTACGAGGAGCTTCTTAAAATCACTCCTAAGGTAGGCGCATACGTAAAAACTCCGGAATGCAAGGGTTATGTTGAGGAGGTAAATCTTATTACCGGCAAGCTTAAAATAAAGCCAGAAAAGACGGATGTCCCCATCTATGCAGACAGAAAGGAAGTCAAGATCATAAAGGACGCCGAAATAAAAATCAATAAGGAAGAACTCAGAGCACTTAAAGATCTTGAAGAAAAATAATACAGACAGGCGGCACCCGAAAGGGTACCGCCTGTTTTTTACTTATTTTTCTTTTTAAATCTGACCTTTGAGAATATTGCCGCTCCGGCAGTGACCGCAAGTCCTGCAACAGCCAGCGCTGCAACACCGGCGTCACCAGTAGTTGAAGCATCCACTGCCCCTGTGTTCTCCCATGTCTCAACAAATCCGCCCTGATCCGTGGTTTCCGGTGAGGTCTCCGCAAACGGATCGACTGACGGTTCTGTTTCAAGCACATTTTCGGCAATATTTGATGTGCCGAACTGTCCTGTTCCCGTAACAGTAAAAACAACCTTTATACTTTCCTTGACCGGCGTAGCCTGTGGAAGATCGGCAACATTTGTTCCGTTTAATCCGTCATAGAGATAGACTCTCGTTTCCGGATCTTTACCGGCTTCATAATATGCAGTATTTATCGCATTCGGGCTCATAGTATACCCGGTTTTAACACCGTCTATGTACACTGCTGTTACGTTTACGTTAATATCCGGGTAACTGTCCGATGTAATATTTGGGATCGAAAGGGCAAGGAAAGTAAGCTCGGACGCCCCTGCATCGGAGACCTTCCACTCTGCCTCATACTGTGCATCCCCGTTTATCTCTGCAACGGTTGAGCCTATGGTGGTATCATCGGGACTCCACACCTCTGTGGTACCGAGCTGACCGCTTATATATGCCGTTGTCGGAAGCGCCTCGGCAGCATTTGCCGGAAGAGCCGGCAAAAGCATTGCAGAGCACAGTGAAATTACGGCTGCAATATTCTTAATTTTCATCTTATTTTTCTCCGTTCTATACTTAAGGCAACACCGCATAATTAACGGCTGCCGCCTTTGCCGCACATCTGCTTGCATATTTTCCGTCATATCACACATAAATTTCTTGACATACGCCCGGAGGAAGTGCCCTTGGGGTACGCCAGTATGCCTGCGAAATTTTTATGCAATCTGCCGAAAAACAATCTGCCGAAAAATATGACTTCGCATCTGCACGACAATAATTATGCGGTATTA
>JBJEQU010000171.1:0-3019 GCA_051881935.1 Porcipelethomonas sp.
TTTACGTTGTTTAAGAAAATGAGCATCACATTTTATCGTGGTGCTCTTGCTTTTTATAAGCGAATATAGTATATTATGTATAGGTATTATCAGCCAAAAACAAACAATATTGGATGTGATTATTATGTTAGGATTTTATCTGACACTGCTTGACACTGCCGAGGAGAAAAGCAAATTTGAGCAACTTTATATTAAATATAGAAGCGTAATGTACAATTATGCTTACAGTATTTTGAAAGACAATTATCTCGCAGAGGATGCGGTACATAATGCATTTATGTCATTAACACATAATTTAGAAAAAGTTAATGATGTCAACTGTAATGAAACACGTAATTTCTTGATTATTATAGTTAGAAATGCATCGCTCAAAATATATAATCATTACAAGAAAAACATCTCATCTGATGATATTGATATTGAAGATCTGGACAACACTATCAAAATTACAGAACGTGATTATGACTTAAAGAGAATATACGATGCTATACTTAATTTGAATGAAAATTATTCAGATGTTTTAATGCTGAAATTCTTTTACGAGTGCAGCAATAAAGAAATTGCACAATTATTAAATATTACAGAAGAAAATGCCGCTGTACGCATTTTCAGAGGAAGAAACAAACTAAAAGAAATGCTTATGGAGGAATATGCAGATGAATGATGAAAAATTTGATTTATTGATTTCAGCTGCCCTTAAAGAATATGGCAGTAATTACATTGATGAATCCATTCTTGATAACAGACCTCACGATTTTTCTTCGGAATTTCAAAGAAAAATGAATAAGCTCTTGAACAATAACAAATCCAAAATACGAATCACCCCTAAACGGTTTTTAACTGCAATTATTGCTGCACTTATAGCTACCTGCATTTTGGCAATGAGCGTTAGTGCAATAAGAGAAGCATTTTTAAATTTCATTACCAATGTTTTTGACACTCATACCGATGTTCAGTCTGTCGAAGATACGGAAGCTCCTCTTGATTTTTTAAATAAGTATGTGATCACAGCTGATATGTCGGATTATGATCTTATATCTTGCAGTGAGGATTTTTCCGATATTGAGTTAATTTATGAGAAAGAACATTGCAGAATATACTTTACTCAATCAATAAAGAAATATTTTGATGTATCCGTAAACACAGAAGGCTATGAGATGGAAGCAGTTTATATAAATGGCTTTGAGGGCTATTATATAGATATGTATAATCAAAATGGTAAAATAGTCACTTGGGATAATGGATATTATATTCTTACAATCCTTGCAGCTTGTGATGATGAATGCGACTTTGGTAAAGATGAACTAATTTTAATGGCAGAATCTGTGCAAAAAACAGAAAAATAGAATTTCTTGATTAAAAGTGTAATATTTGGCTTCTTAAATGATTATTAAGGTGGAAAGGATGTAAAACTAATGAAGAAAATTTTTCTTGCATTGATTTTGGTATTCACCACTTTGTGTTCGGCTGGAATTACGACAAGTGCATACAATAACAATTATTCGCACTGTTACATTGCCAATTTTATCAGAATAAATCACAACTTTTAGTATAAGTATTTCGCCGAATGCCCCAAATATTCATTCAGCGGAATAGTTATTATATCATGGAGGTATTATTTATTATGCTCGTATCAGACAACTACAACTCACTTACTTGTATATACACATTAGGCAAAGACGGTAAGGTGACAGGAAAAAGAAGTACGGCTGTTAAACTAAAAGAAGCCAGTAATAACAGTTTTCGTGATTCGCTGAACATCTCATCGTATGCACAGCAGAGTGAAAAATCATCAACGGTTGTACGTTCATCTGTTGTTGCCGATTTGTCAGAACGATACGCCTTTTATTCAACAGGCGACCCTGAGCAGGATCATCAGATAGCACTTGGATTGGAGTACAAAAAAAGTTGCTTTGATTTTACTCATGCAAAAGAATTTGATGATATAACCGAAGCTCAGAAGGAAAACGGTTTTGATGGCATGAGCAGAGCCGAAAAATATGCGGCGATATACGAAAAGTATCAGTACTGCTATGGTGAAAATTTTCTTGATGCGACAGCCATAGAGTATGTTGATCCGCCCCTTTCCGAGGACGCATATCTTAGTGTTATCCATAAATTCAACAAAGAAATAGCGGAAGTCTGCGGAAGTTCAGCCAATATTCCGGAATTGAGGAAAAAAGCCCTGTACGGTGATATGAGCGATGATGAGATACGTCAATCGATCATGGACAAATACTCTGCAGACGGCACAATGTCACAGCGTGAGCTGTTCAAGGCGGCTAATGAAATGGATATGTGCGGAATAGGCGGTGGAATGCGCAATGCTCTTAATCCGATTGGAAATCCTTTTATTTATCAGGATATTAACGGTATTGAAAATCAAACTGATAGAAGAGAAAGCATGCTTGATATGCCCGTAACCGCAGCTTATCTTAAGGATATAGAAAGCGTATATAAAAACAGAATCATGGTCGGAGGTTATGTTGATGATGACTTATTTAAGGTTCTAGGTCAGATTATGGCAAATTACAGATGAAGTCTGCAGAATAAGTCAATCATAAATAATTATGTTAAAATAGTAACCAGCAAATATAAAATCCACTCAAAAGTAAGGAGCAGCGGCAGAAATGCCGCTGTTTTCAATTATGTTTGCTTTTTGCCTTTAACCGCTTAGCCAAATCCTGCAAGTCCTGACAAGCATCAAAGCACATCTGATTATAACAATCAATATCATCGGTACTGCTGCTGACAGTAAGACCGCTCTTGAAAGCCCGAATTTTCTCACGCCGTTCGTCAAACGCCTTGTTGTATTTCTCCAAAAGGTCGGGATACCCGGAGACTTTCTTGCGGTAGCTCCTGCATTTATTGTCGAAATTGAAATAGGTTTCTTTTATCGGATCAGCCATAGCACGCTTTTTGTAATCATCATTAGCCTTGTATAAACGCTCCTTTTTGCAAGTAGTCCTGCCACAGGTGAGCGAAGCATTTGACCTTTTGGTAATCATAAGCTGTCCGC
>JBJEQU010000172.1:0-3008 GCA_051881935.1 Porcipelethomonas sp.
TTTTGAAAATCAGTTTGGTCAGACCACAGAGGAGCTTTGCGAATTGCTTATTGCTCTGCACAAATACAAGCGTGCGCCGAGTGCGGATAAGATATCAAATGTCTCTGAGGAAATTGCAGACGTGCTCATTATGATAGAGCAGATGAAGCATTTGCTCAATATCAAAGAGTCTGATATACAGGAGATTATTGACTACAAGCTTTTCCGTCAAATGCAAAGAATAAATTCGAGAACTTGATAAATAGGGGGTGTGCGTATGTCAATTATAAACGATGAAATTGCAGAATTTGAAAGAACTATCCACAAGCTGTCAGGCAAATATCAGACGTGGCAGGTCTGGGCAGATTGGGTTTTACTGTTCGCAACTTCACTATCACAGGCTTTAGACTTTCGTGAAGACAGGGAAAAACGGTATATTCAGACTGCGTCCAAATATACCCCCGAAGAAATGGAGATTATTCAGGAGCTCTGCTTTATTACAATACGGGCACTTGAGAAAGATCGTGAGCAGGATTTCTTAGGAACAATTTATATGGATCTCAATCTCGCAAATCATTGGAAGGGACAGTTCTTTACACCGTATTCTGTTTGCCGTTGTATGGCTGAGCTTCAATGCAATACCTGCACAGACAAGATTAAAAATATGGGTTATACAACAATAAGCGATCCTTCCTGCGGTGGAGGAGCGACACTTATTGCAGCCTTTGAGTATGTTCGTAGAAAAGTAATCGAGGAAGAAATCCCGATAAATCCTCAGGAACACGTTTTGCTTATTGGACAGGACATAAGTGAGACAACTGCTCAAATGTGTTACATACAACTTTCGCTCTTAGGTATCGCAGGAATTATCAAAGTTGGCGATACGTTATGCGACCCATTCACCGGTGATGTGTTAAACCTTCCACGAAACAACGATATATGGCTCACTCCTATGTACAATATGCCAACGTGGGCGGGAAGACAGATATGTCATAAACTTGACCTTATGTGCAAACGCAGCACAAAAACAGCATAAAAGAAAGGAAATTAGCCAATGAAAAAAGCATTTATAGCACTTATCGTATCACTTATTTTTACTCTTGCCACCTGCAGTACAGCATCTGCGGTCACGTGGAAACTTTACGTTTCCAAATATGGAACCTGCCGAGTAACAGCATACAGCGGAAATAACGGCTCTACCTACGGCGCATCAGGCAACACCCTCATTCCGAAAAAGAGCTGTGCCGCTTCAAGAGACATACCCCTCGGTACAGAGCTTTACATAAAAGACTTCGGCATCGTTACGGTAGAAGACAGAATGGCTGAATGGTACGAAGAAGAGTATGACAATATGGTCATTGACTTATACCTCGAAAGCTATTCCGATGCCTGCGACTGGGGAATGCAGGAGCTTGAGGTTTATATCATAAACGATAAGGAAGTCATATATCAGGAGGATGCAAAATGAGCAATGTGCAAAGCGATATGCTTTTCTGGCAGTATTATGAAAGCTGGATAAGCATATACAAAGAGGGCGCTATTCGTGATGTTACACTCAATAAATATAAATTAACTCTGAAATGGCTGAAAGAGCTTGCCCCAGAGCTTAAAGTCAAGGATATTAACCGCATAACGTATCAGAAACTTATAAACGCTTATGCCGTTGACCATGAGAAACAGACGGTGACTGATTTTCATCATCATATCAAGAGTGCCATTCTTGATGCAATTGATGATGGGCTTATAGAACGTGACCCCACGCACAAGGTTGTAATCAAAGGAAAGCCTCCGAAAGAAAAGAAGCTCAAATATCTTAATCAGTATGAGCTTCATGCTCTGCTGAACGATCTCGATCTTACTTCTGAGATCAATAACGACTGGCTTATACTTTTGATTGCAAAAACGGGAATGCGTTTTTCAGAAGCCTTGGGAATTACTCCAAAAGACTTTGATTTTTCAAATCAAATGATCTCAATAAATAAAACTTGGGATTACAAAACGGGAACCGGATTTGTTCCGACTAAAAACAAATCCTCCGTAAGAAAAATTCAAATTGACTGGAAGACAGTAATGCAGTTCTCAGAGCTTGTGAAAAATCTTCCTGAGGATCAGCCCATATTCGTAAAGCCGGGCAGGGCTATATACAATGAGACCATAAACGACCAACTCAGTAGGCACTGCCGTAAGCTTAATATCCCTGTAATATCGGTACATGGCTTAAGGCACACACACGCTTCAGTCCTTTTATTTGCAGGAGTATCTATAGCAAGCGTTGCACGCAGGCTCGGACATTCAAATATGACAACAACACAAAAAGTTTACCTACATATCATCCAAGAACTTGAAAACAAAGACGTTGATATCATTATGAGGTCAATGTCGGGACTTATGTAAAAAGTGCAAGGAAAGGCTGAATGTAATGTACATACAAGACGTTGACCTTAAGCTGAAAGACTGGGACTTCAAATCAAGAAAGTATCTTCCGTATGAAGTAAAGCTCAGTCTTTCGGAAACACGAATTATCGACTTTAACAGGATGTTTCCCACCTATGTAAGCTTCTCCGGAGGGCTTGACAGCACAGTGCTTCTTCATATGGTGCGTAAGCACTTAGGTGATAGTATTCCTGCTGTATTTTGCGATACAGGGCTTGAATTTCCAGAGCTGAGGGAGTTCGTTGATAGGGCAAATGAAATATACGGCAACATTGAAATTATACATCCAAAGATGAGCTTTTTAGAAGTCCTCAAGAAATACGGTTATCCTTTTCCTTCAAAGGAAGTGGCTCAAGGGATAAGGAAACTCAGACACGGAAACCTCTGTGACCGGTATCGGAATTATCTCTTGAATGGAGATGAGAGAGGAAAGATAGGTATGATTCCTAAGCGTTGGCAATACTTAAAGGACGTGCCTATTGAGGTTTCTGAAAAATGCTGTGATGTAATGAAAAAGCAGCCTTTTGCTCGATATGAAAAAGAGCATAACGACTGCAAGCCTTTCATCGGAATAACGCAAGACGAAAGTTTCCAAA
>JBJEQU010000173.1:0-3001 GCA_051881935.1 Porcipelethomonas sp.
TGCGAAATTTCTATGCAATCTGACGAAAAATCTGACTGCGCAATCTGCGCACCAGGTTTAATCAGTGCTTCCTTAAAAATGTTTGCCATACACGAGTATGCCTGCACATTTTTGCCTTGTCTGCACCAAAATTATGCTCGGAAATCCGCACACATATCTTATGAAGACAGGTTCTGAAAAATATTATTATGCAGTCCGGAAGTTATGCCCTTTCACACATCTGAAAATCCGACATAAAATATAATGTACGCAAAGCGTACCATAAAACAAAAGGAGGAGAGAAATTTGGATTTCAGTATGTTTGAAAGAATAGATAACATGAATAATATGCATGAAGATTCAGTAAAAAAGCCGTTTCCGAAAGATACTCCCCTTGCAATGGCATATGTACCTTTTCAGCAATGGGGCAGGACCTATGATGTGGAGAAGGGGTTTGAAAGGGGAACTGTATTCCCGGAGCTTGATTTCCCCTTTGACCCGGAGGAGGGATGTTTATGAGTCAGAAAGAGAAGCTTTACCGCATAATTCAGATGTATGGTTTTGCACTTGATGAGATCCGTATCTACCTCGACACCCATCCAAACTGCAGAAACGGTCTTGAATATTTTCACAAATACAAAAAGCTCCACAAGGAAGCTGTTGAAGAATATGTAAGGCTTTACGGACCTCTTAACTCCGAACAGGTCGAGAGTCGGGACAAATGGACCTGGGTGGATGAACCGTGGCCCTGGGAAAGGAGCGCTGAGTAATGTGGCAATATGTAAAGAAACTTCAATATCCGGTTAAAATAAAAAACTCCAACCCGAAGCTTGCACAGTTTATTATAAGTCAGCTTGGCGGTCTTAATTGTATAAGGAGATAATTATTTCCTTTATCGTTCTATCTGTACTTTTTTCTTTGTCGAACCCTGTCGAAAACTTTATCCCCCAAGCCCCTTTACATTTTCATAAATCCATGATATAATACAAATATCGACAAGAGTCGAAATAATTTTAATAATTTTTTTCTACGCACGAAAGCCCGGACGCACCTCCGGGCTTTTGCTGCCTTCAGCCATAAAAAGAAGAAGCCTCCCGGAAATTTTCCGGAAGGCTTAAATTTTATTCCGGCACGTAGTTGTAGTGGATAACTGTGCCGCCGGTGACGGAGGTACCCATATTGTAATTCCAGCTTGTGCCTTTGGTTATAGCGTTCCACTGTTCTTCTGTTCCGGTGTAGTAGATGTGTGCAAGGCTTGTACAGTAGTAAAATGCATTAATGTCTATACTCTTTACACTGTCGGGGATTGTTATGCTTTCAAGGCTTGAACAGCCACAAAATGCATAGGATTCAATACTTGTCACGCTGTCAGGAATTGTTATGCTTTCAAGGCTTGAACAGGTGTAAAATGCATAGGATCCAATTAAAGTTGCAGTATTAGGAACAGTAATTTTTGATACCGCAAGTGCTAATCCTGTTGCTGAAGATGTCCCTGTAAAATCCGTGCCTTCAACAAACTCCACATTCTGCTCCGTTTCGCATTCAAGCACCTTCGGCACAAGGGTATTTAATTTTTCGCTGTCCTCCGCCGCCACTCCCATACTTCTCAGGTTCTCAGCAAGCTGATTTTTAAGTTCAACCAGCTTTTGCAGGTAATCCGCAATTGCCATTATTCCACCTCCACAACCGTTTCAAGCACTGTCTGAATATCCCCCAGAGTACCCTCAATATCCGGCGTATCGGTAAGGTCGTTATAACTGCCGGAAAAGGCAACCGGCTTTAAGTCGGTCAGCCATTTCTTTATTTTTCCGAACAGCGTTTTTATCTCCTCACCGCTCTGCAGCTCCTGCCGGTTGGGGGATTCGTTAAATTCGATATTTATTTCAGCATTCATCACGCATCACCTAATGTGCAGTTGAGTATAAGCTTGTCACTTGTTTTTACATAATCTTCAAGCATGGTGTCTATCTCCGTTTTGGTGTAGTAATCCGAAAGGTCAACGGAATTTGTCTTTCCCATGTAGTCCCATGCCGTACCGGTCCAGTAGTACTCCTGAAATTCCGTATCACTTTCTGCACCCACCAGGTAAACATCACCGGCTTTCACGTTTTCAGCCGGAAGATTTTCAACACTGTCCACCCTGCCTTTTAAGGTGAACACGTTTCCGATCTGCGTGATCGCAGTGCTGATCGCAGAGTCAACCTCGGTTTTGGTGTAATACTCCGCCATATCACCGCCGATGTACGGCAGCTGTGCATAAGTACCCACACCGTCACCGATTTTAAGCTTTGCCTGAGCTTCACCAAGCTCCACGCATACAAAGCCCTTCGGAATTACTCTTGTGACCTGACCCCACTGTTCAGCCGTTCTCGTATCAAGATAGATTTCAATATCGTTCATTGTTGCCATGGTTATTCCTCCCTTAATCTGCTCTGAATCGTATCAAAGTCATTTAAACGTACATAAATATTGCGGCTTGCATCAAATGTGTAAGCCGCATTTTCATCGGTGGCAATGTAAAGCCTGTCCGCCCTGCCTATATTCGGGAACCCGAAACGGCTTGAAAATATCAGCTCTGTAACTGCCACCTGTTCAGCCGTTTTCACAGTCCCTGAAATTCCACCGCCTGCTATGATCTTACCGCTGATCGTCTGCATTTTCATCACCGCCCAGATCAGTTATTTTACTCACCGAATGCATTATTTCAAATTCCCCCTGTGCATAGGTGTAAGCCTCGTCAAGGTTTTCCGTATCGGGGATGTACATGAAGCTGTATTCATAGCCGTAAGGTGATATATCCGTTTCATCGGGCAGAATGCTGAAAGTAAGCATATCATTGACATAGTCCGCCGCCGTCAGAATACGCTTTATCAGTGTATTTCCGCTGAATTTTGATTTTACCGTGAATATTACACAGGCATTTTCACCGATTATGATAGGCTCTGTACTGCCGTCATCAAGCACTCTTTCCGGCTGTGTGGACAGCACTGCTGAATCCCCACGGCTTACGTGAATCCCCGAA
>JBJEQU010000174.1:0-2995 GCA_051881935.1 Porcipelethomonas sp.
AAAGTGGGATACTATCTGAAGGATTCTGATTCGGCATATAAAGTAAGTCAGACGAATGCAAATCGGATGAGCATGCTGATAAATTATGAAAACTGCATTATTGAGAGTGAAATGGCGTCAGGAAAGTCGGTAATATTTGACCCTGCAGGTCTGGCACAGCTTGAGGGCGAAGCTACAGACTACAGTATTAACATGGTCTATAACGAAGGTCACTACCCGACAGACTGGTACAAAATCAGCGTAAGCGGAACGAATGCCAATAATGTCACCCTTGAACAGGTCGAGCACGGATATGTTCTTTCATCGGATAATCTGGAGGGGGTAACAGTTGCGGCAGAAAATGACAGTGTTAATGCACAGTGCAGCTTCTCCACCGAATACAAGAAAGTCTTTATCTATGAAATAGACGAAAGAACGATCGGCATTTCCGTTGATACCAATGATGACGGAGTATACGATACAGAGGTCGAAACAGACACACCTGCGGCTGATGATACTGATGCTGTTATCGGCGACGCAAACCAGGACGGAAAATTAAACGTCCGTGACGCTGCATTTATTGCACAGAAGCTTGCACAGGGCAAGTCCGGCGAGCTTCCAAAGGCAGCAGACTATAACGAAGACGGAAATATTAATGTCCGTGACGCAGCGGCAATTGCAAAATTCCTTGCAACAGGTGAAAAATAAAAAAACGAAACGCTCCCGGAAGGGGGCGTTTCAGACTGTAGAAAAACCTCAATTTCAGGCAAATCAGGGGCAGCCCTCTCTTACAGGGCATGCCCCTCTTTCAAAACAGTCCACTGGACTGTTTTGAAATTCACCCTGTGCGGAGCGCCTCCAAGGCAAGGTATTTCGCCCTCTGCGGAGGGCGACCAAGGCTCCGCCTTTGGAAACCGCAAACTTTTTTGAAAAAAAGTTTGATCAAAAACTTTCATATTGCTATCCGCACACTTAAAAATACTTTTTCGACAAGCTGAAACGCTCCCGAAAGGGGGCGTTTTCCTGCTTTATAACAAACCGGTTTACCGTCAGATAAGCTGATACATAAGTCCGGTATCATCTGAATAGTAAAACAGCTTTCCGTGACCGATTGCCGGAATACGCACCTGTACATTCCATTCCGGATAAAGGCGGCGTAAAATTACACTGTCACCGGTAACAAATGCAATAAAATGAATGTAGTTTTCCTTGGTCATGGCGTGTTCAGAGGTGATAAAATAATCATTTTCGATTCTTTCGATACTGAGCATATCACTGCCCTCTGCCTTTTTAGGCTCAGGGGGAGTGAGAGTCCGTCCACAGCATGAAACTGAGGGTTCGTTTGTGGATGTAACGATATTTTTGCATTCCGGGCAGATATAGAATTTGAGATTTTTCATAAGTCCTCCTTTTGTAACGCAGTCCGTAAGCTCTCCCGAAAGGAGACTCTCAAGGCTGATCCCGAATATTTCTGCAAGCTCAGGCAGCAGGGATGTATCAGGACAGCCCAGTCCCCGTTCCCATTTTGATACTGCCTTATCGCTGACATTCAGCAGCTCTCCGAGCTGCTGCTGGGTCATACCCTTTTCTTTACGCATTGAGCATATCAGCTGACCGGTTTTGATATTGTCCATTGTGTCTGCCTCCTGTATGAAATAATAAAACACCGTATGAACCCGCTTTTTATGTTCATACGGTGTTTCTGTATTAATTATAACATACCCGAAAGAAAAATCAATAAACGCTCCGTTGAGTTATCAGTATCCCAGCGGCTCGGCAACAAGTATGACCTTGATGCGGTTTTTATGTCTCTGCTTTGCGGAAATCAGGTAGTTGCAGCAGATTCTTTCGTCGCTGCTGCAGCCGGAGGTCATTCCGGCACATTTTTCGGAAAATGCTACACATTCGCCGGTTTCATGGCAGTAGGTCGAGCAGTTGAGTCTTGCAGTGTTTGCAGGGGCAGCTATGGTTTTTACACGTTTTACAGCTTCTCTGAGATCCTTGACAAGCTTGTTGCAGCCTGCGACAACTATTACAGACTTTGGTCCGAAGGCAATAGCTGCGACCCTGTTGCTGTTGCCGTCAACATTATAAAGCTCGCCGTTTTCGGTGATGGCGTTTGCACTGGTGAGATAGACGTCAGTGCTGAAACACTTAATATAAAAATCCCGGATATTTTCGGGGGAGTAGTTTTCCCTGTCAACGAAATTATACCCTTCTGTACGCAGCATATCTATAACACCGGATTCTTTCAGTGAAACGGAGCCGCCGCTGCCGATAAGGTCATCCCTGGAAATAAGCTCTTTCACAATGCCGGGGACCTGTTCCTTTGAATCAGCAAGAAAGACCTGCATATTATTGCTTTCAAGAGCTTTCTTTGCTTTTTCCATACGTTTTTTTGTAACCTTCAATACATTTTCTTCCATAGTAATCTCCATTCTATTCTGCCGATATAGCGTTTTTCACGCTGATACTTTTTCTTAAAATATGAGGGCAAGATTTTTCTTACCCTCAGATGTGTGTATTAATACGCTGCTGTAGTATCAGGAACCTCGTAATCAAAAGGCTTGTAGCGGTCAACAGCGGAATCATTCACCTCAATATTGAGAGCTGCCACCCATCCGTCAAGCTTGTCCTGGAACTGATCCTTGAATTTTGAAAATCTTACGCTGTCAACTTTTGTCTCGGTCCAGAGGTCATCCTCAGTCATACGCTTTGTAATGTCAAGCTTTACAGCAACATAAATCGTGTCCTCGTCCTCGATTATTTCCGGAACATTTTCTTTTGTTGAGTCGCTGTAAACCCAGTCATAGAAGGTCTTTGACGGAGTATATGTAACATCCTCCTCATCTGTACCTTCTTCCGTTGTAACAACGGCGATGATAGATTCATTTGCATACGGAGAGGTTGTGGTTGTAGTTGTTGTTTCCTCTGTTTCGGACGTTTCCGGAGCTGTGGTCACAGCGGCTGTTGTTTCCTCAGTTTCTGCTTCATCGGCAGTTTCATCTGTGTCATC
>JBJEQU010000175.1:0-2989 GCA_051881935.1 Porcipelethomonas sp.
TGGGGATTATCATAACGATATTGAAATGCTGGTCACAGCCGACTGCGGCGCCGCAACAGCAAATGCCCAGCAGGATGTTAAGGATAAGGCGGATATTGTCCTTTCCAGAACATCCAATGAGGGAGCTGTTGCCGAGCTTATTGATATGATATATTCAGGTGAAATTTAAGGCGGCACCGCATAATTAACGGCTGGTGCCTTTGCCGCACATCTGCGGCGCCCGAAGGAAGCACCCTTTGGCTGCGTATTTTTGGCATGTTACATAATAATCTGCCGAAAAATCTAACTTCATCTGTACGACGATATTTATGCGGTATTGCCTTAACATAGTGGTCAATAATCTGCTTATTACATAAATGAAATTTTTCAGGAGGTTAAAAATGGACGGCACTAAAAAGAAATGCCTGCAGGTCACAGCCTGTAAAGTCAGAAAAGGAATAATTGAGGGGACTTACAATGCAAAGTCGGGACATCCGGGAGGATCGCTTTCAATAGCCGATCTTCTGACATATCTCTACTTTGATAAGATGAATGTAAGCGCTGAAAAGCCGGAGGATCCGGACAGGGACAGATTTGTTCTTTCAAAGGGTCACTGCGCCCCGGCACTTTATGCAGTTCTGGCTCTTAAAGGCTATTTCTCTGAAAATGAACTTAAGTCGCTGCGTCATATCGGCGCAATGCTTCAGGGACATCCATGCATTAAGACAAAGGGTGTCGATATGTCAAGCGGCTCTCTCGGACAGGGGATTTCTGCCGCATGTGGTATGGCTCTTGCCGGAAAGCTTGACAATAAATCCTATAAGGTTTATACAGTCCTCGGAGACGGTGAGGTCGAAGAGGGGCAGGTGTGGGAGGCTGCAATGTTTGCGGCTCATTATAAGCTTGATAATCTTGTGGCAGTTGTGGACAGCAACGGACTCCAGATCGACGGACCTGTAACGGAGGTATGCTCTCCGGAGCCGATCACCGATAAATTTGAAGCCTTCGGCTGGCATGTTATAACAATGGACGCCCATGATTTCGATTCCATTGAAAAGGCATTTGACGAAGCGGATACAGTAAGCGGCAAGCCGGTTGCCATAATTCAGAAAAGTGTCAAGGGCAAGGGAGTTTCATTTATGGAAAATCAGGTTTCATGGCACGGCAAGGCACCGGATAAGGAACAGTACGGTCAGGCAATGAGCGAGCTTGACGCACAGCTGAGTAAACTGGAGGGTTAAGAAAATGGCAGATACAGTAAAGATAGCAACAAGAGAAAGCTACGGCAATGCAATAAAAGAGCTTGCCGCAGAAAATCCCGATGTCGTTGTTCTTGACGCAGACCTTGCGGCTGCTACAAAAACAGCTATTTTCAAAAAAGCTTATCCGGAAAGATTTTTTGACTGCGGTATTGCCGAAGCAAATATGATGGGAGTTGCGGCAGGACTTGCAGCCTGCCGAAAGATCCCCTTTGCAAGCAGCTTTGCAATGTTCGCAGCCGGCAGAGCCTATGAGGTCGTGAGAAATTCCATCGGCTATCCGGGACTTAACGTCAAGATCGGTGCGACCCATGCCGGTATATCCGTTGGTGAGGACGGTGCTACACATCAGTGCAATGAGGATATTGCACTGATGAGAACCATTCCGGGAATGACAGTTATAAATCCTTCCGATGATATTGAAGCTAAGGCGGCAGTAAGGGCAGCGGCGGAAATGGATGGTCCGGTTTATCTGCGTTTCGGAAGGCTTGCAGCACCGGTTTTCAATGATAATGAGGATTATAAATTTGAAATAGGCAAGGGCGTTACATTAAGAGAGGGCAATGATATTACCATTATTGCTACGGGTCTTATGGTTTATGAGGCAATGAAGGCTTCCGACGAGCTTAAAAAAGAGGGAATTAACGCCGGAGTTATCAACATCCATACTATCAAGCCTATTGACAAGGGACTTATATGCAGGGCGGCAGAAAATTCAGGTATCCTTATGACCGTTGAGGAACACAGCGTTATCGGCGGACTGGGGGCTGCTGTTGCAGAAGCGGTAACCGAGTGCTATCCTGTTCCGGTTATAAAAATCGGTATCAATGACGAATACGGCCATTCAGGTCCGGCAGCGGAGCTTTTGAAAGAATATGGACTCTGCGCTGAAAATATTGCTGAACAGGTAAGAAAAGCGTTAAAATGATAATCATAAAAAATATGATCATGTAATATAAACCGGGAGAATAGTATGAAAAAAATTGCATTGATGATGGCGTTCCTTATAAGTGCCGGAATGCTTGCAGGCTGCGGTGAAAATAATTCATCTGATGAAAAATCATCATCTTCATCGCAGGTTCAGGAAAAGGATAATTCAGATGAAGCTTCGTCATCCTCTGACTCTCAGTCTGCTGATATTGAGTTTGAGAGAGGTACAGTGGAAAACGGCGTCTATACAAGCAGCTTTGCTGATATAAAATTCACCGCTCCAGGGGGCTGGGAGTTTGCAAATGATGAATATATAGCAAATATGATGAACATAAGCCTTGATGTGACGGGAAATGGTGATGATCTGACAAAGGCTATGCTTGAACAGACTTCAATTTATGACGCTATGTGTACAGAGCAGTCAACGGGTAAGAACATTCTGATTTTGTTTGAAAATATTGCAAAGCAGGTTCCTGATCCGTCAGGCTTTACAGTGGAAGATTACATGGACAATGTTGAAAATCAGTTTGACTCTCTGGAAAATCTTACATACACTGATAAAAGTGACAGGGAGCAGATAACTATAAATGGCGAAGATTACACCAAAAAGGCTTTTCATGTTAAATATGAAGATATGGATTATGAAACAGAGCAGATCTATTATGCAAGAAAAGTCGGTGATTTTATGCTGGTAATTATCGCAACGTCGGGTACTTCATCGGAAGATATGTCGGTTTATGAAGAAAACTTTGAAAACTGATGTGATTTAAGGCAACACCGCACAATTAACGGCTGTCGCCTTTGCCGCACATCTGCTTGCA
>JBJEQU010000176.1:0-2968 GCA_051881935.1 Porcipelethomonas sp.
CTTCGTTTCTTGCACAAGCAAGAAATGAAGAGAAAAAGAAAATTGGTATAGTTTAGTAGCCGGCACTGCCACGCTCACGACTTTTGATGCCTTCGGCTGTCCCCGGTACTGAGCGGCAATAAAAAAAAGAATTTTTACAAGCGGAATCCCAATCTATAAATTCCCTTTTATTAAATTCTTATGAAAACTGGGTGATTGAGTTTTAAGCTGATTTTGCAATTATGAGTTTACTCTGCAGCAATCAGACATGCCCTTTTACTGGGTGAGTTTTAGTTCAGAAACAGTCTTATATCACTTTTTCTTTAATCAATTTTTCTTTTTAAAGAAAAATTGTGTGTTCTTTGCTTCGTTTCTTGCACAAGCAAGAAATGAAGAGAAAAAGAAAATTGGTATAGTTTATTATGGTTTGAGTGAAAAAGTAACAAGATTTGTTTTAGCCGCAGAAAGCGGAAGAAAAAATCGCACAAGCAAGAAATGAAGGAAAAAAGAAATGCACAAGCTTTTTCTTTTCTCCGAAAAGAAAAAGCTTGACCAAAAAGAAAAAATCGGCTTGAATTTGCACGGTGTCAAATAAAAAAGCCCGATTCTCTACGGATCGGGCATCATCAATTATTTTTATCTATTTCTCAAAACGTTTGAAAATTCAAGAGCCTTGCCGACATCACCGTCAACCCTGAGCTTTCTCAGAGTGAAAGCTTTTACCGGATCAAGCTTGCCGTCAATAAGCTTTTTGAAGTTGCCGGATGATACAGTAAGGGCACAGTTTTTGTCAATATATTCATAAGGTTCAATATTGATCCTGTGATCCTTGATCTCAACATAGAAAACCCCCGGATTCATATCCTCAAGGTTGATCTGTACTGCGAGAAAATCCACATTTGATACGTCAATATCTGCCGCACGCTTTCTGAGATCTGCTAAAAGTTCCTGTAATTCCATACAAAATACCTCTTTTCTTTGGATATAGGCAGGAAAATTTTCCCACCTGTATAAATTGTCACAACCTGATTATACACTATTTTGAAAAAAATGTCAATACGGTGTGTGTTACAGATCAATTATCTGCATTCAAACTGGTCATAATGTACAAAAAATCCGGAATTTATAAAAAGTTATTGACATATTATGGAATGGGATGTATAATTTATATAGATATAAAAATAGGTATTCGTATGCTAAGACGGGAATTTAAGGTAAATAGTCTGAAAGGAGGATTTATATCATTTCCATGATATAATATTTCTTATGAAAAAATTTACCGTTACATTTATGACACTTTTAGTGTTTACAGCTGTTTCAGTTCTGGGATGCTTTACCGTTTCCGCAGAAGGTCAGGAACAGACCGCTTCCATTTCCATGGAAGAATATCTCGAGCTTGCCGGCACGGAGTCAGCAGCATCGGATTACACCATCTCAAGCAATGAAAACTCTCCCCTGTTCTATGACCAGCTGGATTCCAACAACAAGGCTGCCTATAATGCCATGAAAGCGTGGCTTGAACCGTCCACGGACCCGGTCACAATAACCCTCCCCTCCCCTGTCACATACGAAGCTTCTTCGACGGACATGTCCGGCTGGAGTGATGACCAGCTGCAGGAGTTCTGGAGCCTTGTCATGGATACCATAAGAGGCGGTGAAACTGCTCTTACCTTTGACTATCCGGAGTTGTTCTGGTATGACAGAAAAACTATCTCGATCTCTATAAGCTACTCTACAAGCTACAGCTTCAAAAAGAAAATGTATACCCTGACTGTCAACAAGGTAATTGCAACTCCTGCCGTAAAGGACGCATACACAGATGTTTCCACGGCGGCAGAGTACGAAGCGCTTCTTGAACAGATGATAAATGACTTTGACGTTGAGGGCAGCGACTATTACACAAAGGTTAAATATATCCACGATTATATTGCCGGAAATGTTACATACAGCCTGACCGCCCCCTACTGCGATACTGCTCTGGGTGTCTTTATTGACCCTTATCAGATACTCTGTGAAGGTTATTCAAAGGCTGTAAAGCTGCTCTGTGACAAGGAGGGTATCCCCTGCGTTCTGGTGGTAGGAAACGTTAATACCACCACAAATATGGCACATATGTGGAATTATATCCAGATGGAGGACGGGAAATGGTACGGTCTTGACTGTACCTGGGACGACCTTGACAGTGACTCAAACCCTATAAAGTACAGCTATTTTCTCAAGGGTTCATCCACTTTCCTTGCAACACATACTCCGGATGACACATATATTACACCCTTCTTCACTTATCCTGAACTGAGCGAAACTGACTATGTGTATGCAAGCAGCTCGCCGGAAATTACGACCGCTGTAACAACAACCGTTACTGTGTCTTCCACCACATCGGCTTCGGTTTCAGAGACTGTCCCCTCATCTCCGGCTGAAACTGCCTCAACAGTTCAGACTACACAAGCCACAACAACCCAGACAACAACAGCTCAGACTACTCAAACCACAACAGTCCAGACAACGACTGCTCAGACTACTCAATCCACAACAGTCCAGACAACGACTGCTCAGACTACTCAATCCACAACAACTCAGTCAACTTCTGTATCATCCACCTCTCAGGTTACGGTGACGACTGCCGTTTCTGCAACAGATATCACTGTAACAGTTTTGAAAGGTGATTTTAACGGAAACGGTGTCATCGAGATCAGTGACGCTGTACTTCTACGGAAAAAGCTGCTGAAAATGGATGACATAAAGGCAGAGGATTTTGAGTACGAGCTTAACGGTGATGGAAAGCTTGACGTGTTTGACTTTATCCTGCTTATGAGAACGCTTAATAGTATGCAGCTCTGAGCTGTAAAAGAATGTTAGCTTACTTCAACTAAAATTGTTTTTATTTTCTCCATCAGAAAGCGCCCCGATGCTTAAAGCCGGGGCGCTTTCCTTTGCATTTCTTTGGTTCGTTTCTTTGTGCATACAAAGAAATGAACAGAAAACAAAT
>JBJEQU010000177.1:0-13017 GCA_051881935.1 Porcipelethomonas sp.
ACAAAAAATCTGACTGCGCATCTGTACGACAATAATTATGCGGTATTGCCTTAATGCCCTTGCAGATACGCAAATCAGAGATTTGCTTTCAGCATATCGGGCAGTTATATCAGTGTGACATAATAAAGCATCACATCAGTTTCCGGACTGAATTGCCATAAGAAAGAATCCCCTGCCGCTGGGATATCTTTCAACTGTTTTTTATGCGGCGGATCGGAGCGTACTATGAACAAGACAGAAAAATTTTTTGATAATATGAAAACAAAGAAGGCAGCTTTTATCGGCGTCGGGGTTTCCCATACTGACCTTATAAAGCTGTTTCTTAAAAAAGGAATAAATGTTACCGTGTGTGACAGAAAAGACCCTGAAAAAATGGGAGCTGTTTATGGGGAACTGAAATCCCTCGGCGCAGACTTCTGCCTTGGGGACAGCTATCTTGACAGCCTTACCGATTTTGATGTTGTCTTCAGGGCACCTGGAATGTATTTTAATAATGAAAAGCTTAGTGAAGCGAGAAAAAAGGGTGTTGTCATAACCTCTGAAATGGAGGTGTTCTTCGACCTTTGCCCATGTAAAATATACGCTGTTACAGGTTCGGACGGCAAGACTACTACAACCACTATTATTGCCGGACTCCTTGAAAAAGCCGGTAAGAAGGTTTACAAAGGGGGCAATATCGGAAAGGCACTTCTGCCTCTTATTGAATATATAGGCGAGGAGGATGCTGCTGTTGTTGAACTTTCCAGTTTCCAGCTTATCTCAATGAGGAAATCGCCTGATACTGCTGTTATTACGAATATTTCCCCTAACCATCTTGACGTTCACGGAACTATGGAGGAATACATCGACTGCAAGAAAAACCTTATTGCACATCAGAACGCTTTCAGCAGAACAGTACTGAACCTGGACAATGAAACAACAAACAATCTTGAAAGCATGGTCAGAGGAAAGCTTGTTAAGTTTTCCAGGAAGGCTGTACCCGAATGCGGAGCGTTTTTATCCGGAGACGGAACACTCTGCTATAACGAATACGGAAATGTAACGGAAATAATCCATAAGGATATTATAAAAATTCCGGGCATTCACAACGTGGAAAATTACCTTGCCGCAATAAGTGCAGTATGGGGAGAAGTCTCCATTGACGTAATAAAGGATATGGCTGAAAACTTCGGCGGCGTTGAGCACAGAATTGAATTTGTAAGGGAGCTTGACGGTGTCAGGTGGTACAATGACAGTATCGCAACAAGCCCTACAAGAGTGCTTGCCGGACTTAATTCTTTCAGTCAGCGTCTTATAGTCCTTGCCGGGGGATATGACAAAAAAATCCCTTTTGAACCTATGGCTGAAACGGTAAATCAGAAGGTGAAAAAACTCATCTTAATGGGCGCTACAGCGGACAAAATCGAAAAAGCAGTTAAAGAATCCCCGGCGTACAGTCCGGAAAATATAGAGATATATCACGTATCGGGAATGGAAGAGGCTGTCCTGAAAGCTAAGGAGATCGCCGAAGCCGGAGACATTGTCACCCTTTCGCCAGCGTGTGCAAGCTTTGACCTTTATCCAAATTTTGAGGCAAGAGGAAATCACTATAAAAACCTTGTAAAGGAGCTTTGATATGGCAATGGACGTTAAAAAAACCATTCTTGAACTTTCTGGTATCTGCGGAGTTTCAGGAGAGGAAGACAAAGTCTGTGAATATATTCTTGAAAAGCTGAGATCTTATACTGATGACTGCTGTATCAGAAACGGAAATGTTATCGGCAATTTCGGAAAAAGACAGGACGGCATTCCCCATATTCTTATTGACGCTCATATCGACCAGGTGGGACTTATTGTAACTCACATTTACAAAAGCGGCTTTCTGGGAATTTCAAATATAGGCGGCATTGACAGGCGTCTGCTTCCGGCTCAGCAGGTATGCATTCACGGAAAGAAACCGGTTACGGGAGTTGTCTGCTCTGTACCGCCCCATTTATCGGACAATAAGGACAAGGTAAATAAGATAGATGAATTCTTTATTGATACTGGAATGAGCTTTGAGGAGGTTTCAGATATAATCTCCCCGGGAGATAAAATTTCCTTTGTATCAAAGCCTTCGGAACTTTTGAATAACCGCATTACCGGATGCGCCCTTGATGACAGAAGCGGCGCTGCGGCAATACTCTATGCACTTGAACTTCTCAGAGACAAGGACTGCGACTGCTCCTTCAGCGTACTTTTTTCTGCACAGGAGGAGCTTGGAGAAAGGGGAGCTGCAATCGGCGCATTTGAAATAAATCCGGATATTGCCCTTGCCGTAGACGTAAGCTTCGGACGCTGCTTAGGTGACAAGGAGCATGAAACAGGAGAGCTTGGAAAAGGACCTATGATAGGTATTTCACCATGCCTTTCAAGGGAAGTCTCCAATGACCTTGAGAAAATATGCATAAAGGAAAATATCCCTTGGCAGCCGGAGGTTATGAACGGACTTACCTCCACAAACGCAGACAGGTTCAGCGTAAACAGAGCCGGCTGCAGGGTATGTACCGTTTCCATACCTCTCAGATACATGCATACTCCTGCTGAAATAATTCAGACGGAGGATGTTGAAAATACAGGAAGGCTTATTGCCGCTTACCTTATGAATGTTAATAATGCATGTTAAAGGAGCTTATGAAATGTTTGAAAATTTGAAAAATCTTTGCCTGCTCTGCGGCGCATCGGGGGACGAGGGAAAGGTACGTGAATACATTATTTCACAGATAAGGTATCACTGTGAATACAGAGTTGACCCCCTGGGGAATATAATCGCTTTTAAAAAGGGAAGAAAAACTCCGAAAAACAAGGTAATGCTTGACGCTCACATGGACGAAGTTGCGCTTATTGTCACTTCGGTGCGGGCTGACGGTACTCTTACTGTGGACACAGTAGGCGGCGTGGATGCCTCTGTTGTCATAGGCAGACAGGTGTGCATAGGAGAAAAGTCGATTCCGGCTGTGGTGGGTTCACAGGCTGTTCACAAACTCTCAAAGGAACAGCGTGAAAAGAAGCCGGAAATGGACGCACTTTATGTTGACTTCGGCGCAGCGGACAAGGCTGAAGCTGAAAAATATGTAAAACCCGGAGATATTGTATATTTCAGTTCAGAATACTGTGAAATGGGCGGCGGCATGATAAAGGCAAAGGCTATAGATGACAGGTTCGGCTGTGCGCTTCTGATTGAGCTTATCAGGTCGGAGCTTGAATATGACGCATACTTTACCTTTACAGTTCAGGAAGAAGTGGGACTCAGAGGTGCAAAAACTGCTGCATTTGCAGTAGATCCCGATTTTGCGGTAGTATGTGAAACAACTACTGCCTCGGATATCGAGGGAGTCCTGGAGGGACAGGAGGTGTGCAGGCTGGGAGACGGCGCTGTAATATCCTTTATGGACAGAAGTACAGTCTACGACAGGGAGCTTTTTAATACTGCCTTTGAGATTGCTGCTGAGAAGAATATCAGATGCCAGACAAAGAATAAAATTGCCGGTGGAAATAACAGCGGTGCTGTTCACATTGCAGGAAACGGGGTAAGGACCATTGCCGTTTCTGCCCCGTGCAGATATCTTCATTCACCCTCCTGTATCGTAAAAAAGGATGACCTTGTATGCTGCCTTGAAATGGCAGAGGCACTGCTTGAAAAAGCCGCAGTGCTGTGATATATACGCTGCGGATCGGAGATTGATTTATGATAAGACAGGTTGATGATGAGAGTCTTATAAACAGGGAAAAACTGCTTGAAACATGCTGCGGAAGAAAAATTTTAAGCTACCTTATGGCGTATGGGACCGGATATGATTTCTGCCGCTTCTATATAAATGAAAACGGATGTATTATCCTGCTGATAAACTCCACACTCCTTATTGACGGAGGGGATTTTTCAAAGGAGGAGCTTGCCGGCTTTGTCCTGATGAATGCTCCATTCCGCATCGAGGGGGACGGGAAGGCTGTTGCAATGCTTGAAGGAACTGAAGGGTACAGAAAGCTGCACAGGACGCTTTTCAGGCTTGTTCCCGGCGGTGAAAACACTGCCGGACAGTCGGACATAGAATTTGAACCGGATCTTGACGAGGTTTATTCTATTCTGTCAGAGGGCTTTCCTAACCTTATTGAATATCCCCTCTGGCTTACTGATACCTCCCACAGGATAAGGCACGGTATCAGCAGAGTTTTTGCATACAAAGGTTCGACGACTGCATCCATTGTTTATGATATAGACGATCACGTTCTTGTGGGACAGGTGGCAACGAAGATTTCTGCCCGGGGGAGCGGATATGCAAGAAGCTTTCTCAGATGGCTTGCGGAGTATCTTTCAAATCAGAATAAAACAGCACTCCTCTATGCCCTTGACACCCGTGAAAGCTTTTACCGTGAGATCGGCTTTGAGGTTTACAGCAGTGAATATGTCCTTGAGAGAATTGACAATAAAAACGAAAGCGCAGTGAAAGGAAAACTGAATAAAAATGACTGATAATTTTTTTGGATTTGACAATAAAATACTGGAGCTTGCCGGAAGGGCAGAAGCTCTCTGCAATTTTGAGCATACCGACGCTGTAAAGGAATACAACAGTTCTAAGGTGCTTTCTGCGTTTATGCAGAATAAAGTCAGTGAACAGTGCTTTTACGGAAGCTCCGGCTACGGTTACGGAGATGTGGGACGTGAAGTCCTTGACAAGGTATATGCTCAGGCTTTCGGCTGTGAGGATGCCCTTGTAAGGCACAATTTTGTATCGGGGACTCATGCACTTTCGACTGCTCTCTGGGGTGTGCTTAGAACAGGGGATAAGATGGTTTCTGTTACCGGTGTGCCTTACGATACCCTTGAGGAAGTCATCGGACTTAAAGGTGAAAAGGGAAGCGGTTCTCTTTCCGACTACGGTGTAAAGTACAGTCAGGTGGAACTCAGAGAGGACGGCACTCCTGATATTGAAAAAATAGAGGAGAGTGTAAAGGACGCTAAAGTGGCGTACATACAGCGTTCAAGGGGATATTCTCTCAGACCGGCGCTGACCATTGAGGATATTGAGGCAATATGCAAAGCGGCAAAAAAGGCAAATCCCGAAATAATCGTCATGGTGGATAACTGCTACGGGGAATTTGTTGACACAAAAGAGCCGACAGATGTGGGGGCAGACCTTATTATCGGCTCTCTTATAAAAAATCCCGGAGGCGGCATTGCAAGAACAGGAGGCTACATTGCCGGAAGAAAAGATCTCGTGGAGCTTTGTTCCTACCGCCTTACCTGTGTTGGAATGGGCAAGGAGGTAGGCTGCACACTTTCTCAGAACAGGGAAATGTTCCTGGGATTTTTCATGGCTCCGGAGATAGTTGCAAATGCTGTTAAGACTGCTGATTTTGCAGCGGCTCTATATAGACTGCTTGGATTTGAAAGCTTTCCCAAAAAGGACGAGAAGAGAAGCGATATAATAACTGCAATAAAGTTAGGAAAGCCGGAGCTGCTTGAAGCATTCTGCTGTGGTATTCAGAAAGGCTCTCCGGTTGACTCCTTCGTAACTCCCGAGCCATGGGATATGCCCGGCTATGACAGTCAGGTCATAATGGCAGCCGGAGCTTTTACAATGGGGGCTTCGATCGAGCTTTCCGCTGACGCACCTATGAGAGAGCCTTTTGCAGTGTGGATGCAGGGGGGGATTACATATTCAAGCGGTAAGACAGGTATACTCCTTGCGGTAAAGGAAATGCGGGATAAGGGTCTTATTACTCTTGATTGATATTGCCCATAAACCCGAAAATGGTCATTTTATGTTCTTCATTTACTGATTACAAACGACAAAAAATAATTACAGAATTAATACAATTTCAAAACAACCGGGTATTTACGAGCCGAAAATATTGACAACATTCATTATTACTGTTAAAATATTAAGAGATGCTTTGAATGGTAAAGCGTTTCCGTTCTGAGTACAGTAAAAGAACACACCGCTCCGGAGTTTTATCTGATTATTCCGGATGCAGTAAAATATATTACGGAGGCTTTTAATGGCTGAAAACAAATTATGTATGGGGTGTATGGAATACAAGGGTTCGGCGAGAATATGTCCTAAATGCGGTTACGCTGAAAATACACCGAATCCTCCGTCTTACATAGCTCCCGAAACAATTCTCCATGAAAGATATCTTGTCGGAAAGCTTTTAAGTCATAACGGACAGGGTGCTACATATATCGCCTATGATACAGCAGTAAGCTGCAAGGTTCTGCTCAATGAGTACATTCCCCAGGGGCTCTGCGTAAGGGTAAAGGGCAAGCCTACTATTAGTGTAAACTATAATAATCTTGCTCAGTATAAGGCACTTATGGCTGAATATACCGAGCTTAACAAATCCCTTGCAAAGATGAGGAGCCTGAGCAGTCATCTCAGTCCTACTCTTGATCTTTTTGCAGAAAACAATACAACCTATGCTGTATATGAATATATTGAGGGTCTGAGACTTGTTGACTACCTGAAAGAAAATGCAGGGGAGCTTAACTGGAGCGAGGTTTCAGCAATGTTTCCGCCGCTTTTCACAACTCTGAGCCTTGTACATAATGCCGGGGTCATCCACAGGGGAATAAGTCCGGAAACGATTTATGTAACAGATAAGGGTGAACTGAAGCTTACGGAATTCTGTATCTCCGGACTGAGAACGGAAAATTCTGAGCTTGTTACTGAAATATTTTCCGGATATGCAGCTCCGGAGCAGTATTCCGCTTCCAGCAGACAGGGAACCTGGACTGATGTTTACGGAATATGTGCAGTGCTTTACAGAATACTGACAGGTTCCAAACCGGATCCGGCAAATATCAGACTTGAACGGGATAACCTCTATACTCCTCAGGAGCTTAACCCGAATATACCAAAGCATGTATCCGATGTCATTATGGAGGGTATGGCGCTTATAGGTGAGGACAGAATACAGACCATAACCGAGCTTGTTACACGTCTTTTTGATCAGCCGCAGGCTGGCTTCAAGACCCAGACTATCGAAATATCAAGAAGCGGTATTATGGAAAGCAGTCAGGCATACATGAATAATGAGGATCCCTATGCCGGGGACGATGATTATTATAATGATAACTATGATGATTATGATGACGGTTACGGTGACGGCTATGACGACGGCGAAGTCGAGGTTTCAGATGAAAATACCACTGCTTTTGACAGGCTCAAGGTTCCGATCATAATAGGTGTTCTTCTCGGTGCAATTGTCCTTGTTATAATTATAATCCTTGTGAAGCTGTTTGCCGGCGGTGAGGATACTTCCAATATCCGTGAAAATACTTCTGTATCTTCCGTAAGCTCTGTTGTTGAAGAGGTTGAGGAAACAACTGAAGTTGAGGAAACAGAGGAAACTGAGGCAAGGAGCAAGATGCCGAGCCTTGTAGGCAAGCGTCTTGAGGATGTAAAGTCCAGCTTTGAAGAAAAATATAAGGTGACCATTGAGGCAGAATATGCTGAAAATGAAGATTATCCAAAGGATGTTATTTTCTGGCAGAGCGTTGAGATCGGTCAGTATATCGAAGAGGGAATGACAGTCAAGGTAAAAGTCAGCCAGGGCAAGCCTGCTGCTATAGTTCCCGAATTTGAAAACTGGAGGCTTGAGGATTACACGGCGATGTGTGACCAGCGTGGTATTCAGTATACCACCGTTTCTGAAATTGACCTTACCCGTGAAAACGGAATTGTTATTGATGTTTCTCCGGCGCCGGGTTCAGAGATAGATGTGGAGACAGAGTATCTGACTATACATTATGTTGATAATCCGGAAGAGACAACTGCTGCACCTACTGAAGCTCCCGTGGAAGAAGTACCGCCGGCAGATGTACAGGTTGACCCGGCAGTTCCGGCTGATCCTGCCGCAGATCCGGCAGCAGTGGGATATTGATTTTCCGATGCGGATATGTAAATAAATATAAAATAAGGGACGCTCTTTTATGGAGCGTCCCTTTTTATAAAAAAACAGACCACCGTTTACCGGTGGTTCCAGACTGTAGAAAACCCAATTTCAAAGTAAATCAAGGGGACGCTTTCACTTGCAAAGCGTCCCCTCTTCCAAAACAGTCCACTGGACTGTTTTGGAATTCACCCCTTGCAAATGCGCTTCTCAGGCAAGGAATTTCGCCCTCTGCGGAGGGCGACCAAGGCGCTGCCTTTGGAAACCGCAAACTTTTTGAAAAAAAGTTTGATCAAAAACTTTTATATTGACCCCCTCAGAAAAGTACTTTTTCGACAAGCTGAGATCACCGTTTACCGGTGGTTCAGATTTTATTACGGAATATTTTGACTTATGATAAAAAAAGTGGTATAATAAACGAGTATGACCATTATGCTTCGGTTATAAGCTCACCGGCACAGATTCAGTAAATTCCTCCCGGGTCAGATACATCCCTGTCAAACCAGTCGGACACGTTTATGACAGTGTATTCGTCCTTTGTATTGCGGACAATCACTCTCTTTATTCCGGCATTGAGGATGAATCTGCGGCACATAAGGCACGGCTCTATCTTACCGTCAATTTCACCGGTTTTGGCATCATGACATGCAAGGTATATGTCCGATCCGATAAGGTCGGCTCTCGAGGCGGAAATAATGGCGTTCTGTTCGGCGTGTACTGCACGGCACAGCTCGTATCGCTGACCCTTCGGTATGTTCAGTTCGTCCCTTGCGCAGCTTCCCGAATCGGAACAGTTTATAAGTCCTCTGGGTGCACCGTTATATCCGGTTGAAATTATTTCGTCGTTTTTTACGATTATTGCGCCGAAGTTGCGTCTTATGCATGTACTTCGTTCGAGGACTGTTTCGGCTATATCAAGATAATAGTTGATTTTGTCACGTCTTGCCATACTGCTTCACCTCATATTTTTTTATGTATTCATTATAATACATAACAGGTAAAAAATCAAGCATTATAAGGCATTATCTGAAATTGGAGAACCATTTATGAAAAATCTTACAAATATCGGAGTTATCAGACAACTCCTTGAAAAATACGGCTTTACCTTTTCCAAGGGGCTGGGACAGAATTTTCTTATAAATCCGTCAGTCTGCCCTAAAATCGCAGAGTACGGCTTTGCACAGAAAGGCTTCGGCATTATCGAGATAGGTACCGGTTTCGGAACTCTTTCCGCAGAGCTTTCTGCCCGTGCGGACAAGGTGGTGGCTGTTGAGATCGATTCAAGGCTTATACCGGTTCTTGATGAAACTATGAGTGAATTTGATAATTTTAAAGTCATTAATCAGGATGTTATGAAAACTGATCTGAATGCGCTTATAGAAAATGAATTCAAAGGGCTCAGGACTGCTGTCTGCGCCAATCTTCCTTATTATATAACCTCACCGGTCATAATGCTTCTTCTTGAAAGCGAGCTTCCTGTAGAAGCAATAACGGTTATGGTTCAGAAAGAGGCTGCTCAGCGGCTTTGTGCAAAAATGGGTACGAGGGAATGCGGTGCAATTACCGCAGCTGTAAATTTCTATGGCAGGGCAGAAACCCTTTTTCAGGTGTCAAGAGGAAGCTTTATGCCTGCCCCCAACGTTGATTCGGCGGTTATACAGATACGTCCCGATACGGAATACCGCAGTAAAATTGCAGACAAGGAGCTTTATTTCAAAATTATAAAAGGAGCTTTTGCACAGCGGAGAAAAACCCTTGTAAATTCTCTTTCCGGTGCTCTGGGAATGTCCAAAAGCGACATTACCGGCGTACTCGAAAAAACCGGTCTTGACAAAAACGCAAGATGCGAACAGCTGGACATGGACCAGTGGGCAGAGCTTGTAAACAACATGCACTGTATGACCGGCTGATGATACCTTTGCCTATAAACTACCATAAAACAGATAAATTAAACAGCATTCCCGAAAGCGTCCTAAAAGCTGATACCTGCAACTGACATTATATTTAACTCAGGACATGTATAATTATATATGCGGCAGTAATTATAAGCTTCCGTAAAATAATTATGGCAGGTGCAAAAAGATGTTAAAAGAAATGATCGTTGAAAAAAGCAGAAAATACAGCAGCGTCCTTCTGCCCTTCGGAGCGTTCCTCTGTTCGGTGATAGCTGCGTGTTCCACGGCAGGACTTGTGACGGCGCCCCTTATCTGTGCCCTTGCAGGCGCCCTTTCTCCGCTGTGCTCGGCGGCGGTATTTGCCGGGGGTATCATTACATATCTGTCCATGGGAATGGTTACGGAAAGTGGCTTTGAAATATGTGCCCTAATTCTGATTACCGTGGGCAAATGGCTTATGAGAGACGACAATACTTCCCGTACATCCGCCTTTGTTACCTTTCTGAGCATGGCATTTTCCGGAATCGTTTTCGGACTTGTTGTGACTGGAACTCCCACTCAGGCGGCAGTGAATCTTCTGTCCTCCGCAGTTTCAGCGGCTGCTGCATATTTTATCAGAGAAGCAGCGATAATTGCTTCTGCACCGGAAAGCCTGTGTACCGATAGGAAAACTCTTACTGCGGCAGCAGTAGTGTATACCTGTGCAGTGTCCGTCCTCAGCGGAATGTCCATTTCTGTAATAAATCCGGGAGCAGTGGCAGCCTGCGCTCTCACTCTGTGTGCATGCCGGTTTTTTGGCTGCTATGGGGGAGTTATCTGCGGTGTTTTAAGCTCGGCAGGAATATTTGCCGGAAATCAGGATCTGGGACTTCAGACGGCTTTCTTCGGTGTTGCAGGCCTTGCCGCAGGCTTCGCTTCGGGGTGCAGCAGAATAACAATTACAGCGGTCTTTTCAGGGGTGAATTTACTGGGTCAGCTGGCATCCGGTATGAACGACGCTTCCTTCTGCATTCAGGCAGACGCTGTCCTGGGAGGTGTCATTTTCCTGCTTCTCCCCGAAAGAATAGTTATGGCAGGAGGAAAAATATGTGCCGGTGCAATGACCGACAGCAGTGAATTTGCCGGAAAGGAAATGGAGTTTGCGGCAAAATCACTTTCAGATATAAGGAATAATGTAATGGAGGTCATGACTGCCCTGGAGAACAGAAAAAAGACTATCGGAGCAGTGGACAGAGTGAGCGGAAGGGTATGTTCAAAATGCCGCAGCCGTCTTGACTGCTGGGAGAAGAATTATGAATTTACAAATTCCGCTTTCAGAAAGATTCGTGACTGCAATGGAAAAACTGTTTTCCCCGCAGGCTTCGACTGTGTGAAAAAGGATGAAATTACAGCTGAGTTTGAACGGTGCCGCGGTGAGGAAGCGATCGGAAAAATGCTGGCTGCAAGGCTTAATGAAAACAGGGGATTTCTTTTTTCCCAGATGAAAGCATCGGAGGATATAGTCCGTTCCCTTTCCATGAAGATGAATGTCAGTGTTTCAAAGAGCATGACCGCTACTCTTTGCCGTACTCTCGAAAGATACGGGGTCGAATTCAACAGTGCGATAGCCTACTATAACGCTGATAAAAGACTTATTGCTGAGATCTATGTAAATAAAAATGATGAATCTCTCTCTGAAGATCTTTGCGAAATTCTAAGCCGTGAACTGTCGGTAAACCTTGAATGCTCCCAGCCCTTTGCATGCTCCGGAGAAACACGTCTGCGCTTTAACCAGAGGACAAAATTCGGCATGTTCTGTGCTTCACGTCAGCTGAGTGCATCGGAAAACTCTCCTTCCGGAGACAGCTGCGGATATTTTACCGACGGTCTGGGATATGGCTATCTTTTCATCTCCGACGGAATGGGAAGCGGAAGCTCTGCAGCAATAGATTCGGAAATTGCATCAAGACTTTTCAAGCGGCTCATATGCTCCGGAATGGACTGTGACGGCGCAGTAAAGATGATAAATTCCGTTATGCTTGCAAAGTCCGGGGAGGAGAGCTTTGCGACACTGGATATTGCAAGAATTAACCTTGAAACAGGAGAGCTTACCCTCTGCAAATCCGGTGCGGCGGCGACTCTCATAAAATACGATGACGCAGTTATGATGTTCAGCCTTTCCTCAAATCCTCTCGGAATTATAGCCGATCCTAAGCTTTGCACAAAGGAATGTGCATTCGGAGAGGGCAATGTTCTTGTCATGATGTCCGACGGGGTACCGGAAAATGCGTACCCGTATATCAAGGAACAGCTGGGGCTTGATATCACCCTTGACCAGCTGGCGGAAAACGTATGCAGCTATTCAAGAAAAATAAGTCCTGAAAAATTTCCTGATGATATTTCTGTAATGGTATTTAAGCTTGAAAAAAATATGTGACCGAATGCTTTTGGGACAAAAGATATCCTGGTGTCCGGGTTCTTTGTAAATGTAAGAAAATAAAACAAGAAATATTAGTGAAATTGCACTAAAATCCACAATAAAAAATATCTAAATTCATGAAGTTTATTAATAATCACTAAAAAAGCTTGAATATTTTGCTGAAAAATGTTAAAATAAATGTAATAAGGAGGAGTTATGCTATGAAAGACAAAAAAACTTACGATCTGCCGGAGACATATAAGTTCCCGCTGTACCTTTTTTATCAGGGTAAAAACAGCGAGGCATATAAATTTTTCGGCGTTCATAGAATTGAAAAAAACGGTAAGCAGTATCACTGCTTCAGAGTATGGGCACCAAATGCAGTGAGCGTTTCAGTAGTGGGCGATTTTAACGGATGGGATAAGTATGCAAATACTATGGAACTTATATCCGACGGAGTGTGGGAGTGTATGGTTCCTGCCCTTGAACAGTATACGGTATACAAATACTGTATCGAAACAAAAACGGGTAAATTCCTTCTTAAATCTGACCCTTACGGAAACCATTTTGAAACAAGACCGGACAATGCTTCAAAGATTTATGAAAGCAGCTATAAATGGACTGATGCTAAATGGGAACAGGAAAAGTCAGAAAAGGTCATTTACAAAAGTCCGGTGAACATCTATGAGGTTCATCTTGCCTCATGGATTAAGAACGATGACGGAACAACTCTTGGCTACTCAATGTTTGCGGATAAGATAATCCCGTATATGAAAAAAATGTCCTACACTCACATTGAACTTATGCCCCTTA
>JBJEQU010000178.1:0-13012 GCA_051881935.1 Porcipelethomonas sp.
AGGTAGTTTCTCCTGAATTCAAGGATGAAGACAGCACTGTAATTATCATAAGACCTGATTACGATGAAAACGGACTGCCTGTATTCAGCAGCGTAAAAGAATGCTTTGCACATGTTGAAGAAATGATTGAAAGCGGCAGAGCAAAGGCTGTCTGGACAGTTTCCGGAGGCGGTGTTGCCGAGGGTATCGCCAAGATGTGCTTCGGCAACAGGATAGGCTTTAAATTTGAGAGAAAGCTCTCCGAAAACGAGCTGTTCATGCCTCATTATGGTTCATTTATTATAGAAATAAACGGCGAAGCCGGAGAAAATGAAGAGATTCTCGGCAAGACCGTTCATGATTATAACATATTCACACAGAGTTACACCCTTTCACTGGATTCTCTCCAGAAAACATGGGAAGGCAAGCTTGAACCGGTATATCCATGCAGGATCAAGACTACACTTTCGGCTGTTGAAGCCTATGAACACAGAGCTGACAAAAGAGCATTCCCGACAATAAAAGCGGCTGTTCCTAGAGTGTTCATACCTGTATTCCCCGGCACAAACTGCGAATACGATACTGCAAGAGCCTTTGAACGTGCCGGTGCGCAGGCTGAGGTAATGGTAATTAAAAATCTCAGCGCATCTGACATTGAGGATTCAGTAAATGAAGCTGTGAAGCTTATCAAACAGTCCCAGATCATCATGATACCGGGAGGATTCAGCGGCGGTGACGAACCGGACGGAAGCGGAAAGTTCATTACTGCATTTTTCAGAAATCCAAAGGTAAAGGACTCTGTACATGAACTTCTCAAAAAAAGAGACGGACTTATGCTTGGTATCTGTAACGGTTTCCAGGCGCTTATCAAGCTGGGACTTGTTCCATACGGTGAGATCACGGATATGACCAGTGAATCCCCTACCCTTACATTCAACACCATTGCAAGACACCAGTCCATGATGGTAAATACAAGAATTGCTTCAAACAAGTCTCCATGGCTTGCAAACAGCAATGTGGGGGATGTTCATACCATCGCTGTTTCACACGGTGAGGGCAGATTTGTTGCTCCTCAGTCGCTTATCGTAAAGCTTGCAAATAACGGTCAGATCGCTACTCAGTATGTTGACCTTAAAGGCAGACCGTCCATGGATATAAGATTTAATCCGAACACCTCTATGGAGGCGATTGAAGGTATCACCTCTCCGGACGGACGAGTCCTCGGAAAGATGGGTCACAGCGAGCGTATCGGCTATGACGTATGTAAAAACGTTCCCGGAAACAAGGATCAGGGAATCTTTGAAAACGGCGTAAGATACTTTAAGTAATTATAAAGCAGAACAGACCGCACAATGCGGTCTGTTTTTTACTGATTTTATAACTAAATTTAAAATAAAACCATTGACAAATCGTATACTTATATGATATAATGTAAGAGTAAGTGTTGTTCGGATCCGCATTTTCTGCGAGATCAGGATAATACACGCCGGTGTGATGGAATTGGCAGACGTGCCGGACTCAAAATCCGGTGGTGGCGACACCGTACCGGTTCGACCCCGGTCACCGGCACCAATCGGGTGCTCCCGGCAGAGCATATCGGGCTTGCTTTATGTAAGCCCGATATTTTTTATACATCTATGCTGGTGATCCTACCATACAAAAACAAGCACCCTGCTCATTTTGCAGGGTGCTCTTATATTTTTATTCTTTGAAAATGCAGAATTTATTTTCCGCCTGACGCTAAAGATTTTGCAATTGCCGCAGCATCTCTGACATTTATTGTACTGTCACCGTTATAATCCGCACACTCCGGAAGCTGGTCAGTCTCCCTCTGTGCAAGCTTCTGCGCAATGAATGCAGCATCACGTACATTCACAACACCGTCACCATTTGCATCCCCCTTTATCAACGAGTTGATCACAGCAAAATTGATTCCATTCTCCTGAGCATATAATGCAGCGAAAGAATCAGCCGAAGAATATATCGTAGCTGTTACCACATGAGAGCCGTCAAATAACCATGAATAACCTGTCCACAAAATATCATCTCCGATTTCTGTTACACTGGATGGGATAGTGATCTTTTCTAAATTTTCGCAAAATGCAAAAGCCTGTTCTCCTATGCTCTTCACTCCGTTTTCTATCTGAACCTCTTTAAGGTTAGAAAAGTTTGTGAACTTATTTTCCGGTATGCTCGTTATTCCGCCTTCTATAATAATTTTCTCAACATCATCTCTTATTGCTGTCCATCCGGATAACGAATAACCGTTAGTAAAAAGTTCTCCGGTTCCGGAAATTGTCAGTATACCGTCATCAAAATCCCACTGAGCATTTTCTCCTGCAATGCGGTATACCTTTTTGCTGAACTTTCCAGTTGCAGCGTCTATGGAATAAAAGTCAACTGTGTCAAAGCCTGAGGAATAAAATACTACCTTTGAACCCTTTACTACAGGCTGACAGTCTGATATAGAAGCCCTTACAGTAAATTCCTCACTGAGACTATTACCATTACCATCAACAAATAAATAATGGAGTATACTGTCAGACAAACCGTCATTTAAATCTGAAGCTGTCAAAGCATCATCATTTTCTTCCCAGGATATCATAAAACGGTCATCATTTATTCTTGTGATCTTTGTACCGTAAAAGTATTTTCCGCCGCCGACATAATCGGTAAGCCATTTTACCTCTGTAGCCTCTTCGGAAAAATCTGACATCGGAGTTACAGTAAGATATATATTGAATGCTGTGTCGCTGGAGACGTTATCATAGTCTGACTGGTCTATTGACGTTCCCAGACACAGAACGCTGTCAGAAGACAAAGCCATTCCATCTACAGAGGCATAACACGGGATCGCCCATGCAGAAGTTCGGCTGCCTCCGTATCTCAGTACAGGGATACTTGCATCGGCAGAAACAGAACCGGAATCAGCAGTATATTTCGAGAGCTTTGTGTATCTGGAGCCTTCGCTCTGTTCCAGTACATACATGTCCGGTCCATTGTTTTCTATGTACTGTGCAAAGGAATGCCACAGATCAGCGTCTATTATTTCACCCTCCATTGTGGCTTCGTTGACAGCCATCATCAGAAATCCCTGATGTCCCTGATTATATGCTTCATCAACATATCCCTCGTGCCCAGTTACGATATAGAGATATCCGTTATATTCAGCCGCCTGTACGCACCCGTAGTCAAAGGGATAACGCACCTCTGCGCCCCATAGTCCGGTGTTGGGAGTTATACTTGCCGCCCCAGTTCTGTTCCAGTCGGTGTCGTAGCTGATAACACGAACCACTTCGGCCGTATCATCCTCCTCAGTGTTGCTGCATCCTTCTATGAGATAGTAGGCATCACTGCCCTGATAAAATCCGCCCCACATGTCAAGCTCCATGTCAACAGATTTTTTAGACAGAATGTTAAAGCTGTCATCATAGTATTCTATGCCTATATTTGTCCCATTATAAAACACCCTCATGTAACCATCGTCCGTGTCAGACAGATATGATCCGCTTATTAACTGGCTGCCAAGATTATAGGATGCCTCCGGAAGGACGTCAGCGGCGGCTGCGACCCTCTCCGAAACCGGAAACGGCAATACTGACAAAGCAAGGCAAAACACTGTGGTAAGTGCGGCACATTTCTTTAAACTTTTAAAGCATTTCATAAAAACATCTCCTTTAAAATTTACAGACATATTATAGCATATCAGTTAATTATTGTCAATATCTTACAAATTATTACATATGTATCTTTCCACCCACATATTATAGACAATATTACCTGAAAAATTATTGGGATATTTTTCATATTTTTTTGTTTTAATAAATTTTTGCTAAATCAAAGTGCCGGATCCCGCATATGTGAATCCGGCATTTTTACCTATTTAATACTGATATTGATTCCGTTTACCTCCACATTATCCTCTGCCCTTATGAGAATATACTTCTGTCCGTCAATGATCTGCGTTTTGACAAGGTCAAGACGCTCCGGATTAACCTTTATAGAAACATCCGCAGTTTTCACCTCAAACTTCTTCACATCAACTACATTTCCCGGGTTGATCCTTGCATTTTCCCCGAAGCTCTCGTCATATTTATTTTCAAATTCTGTAATTTTCTCTTCCGGAACATTGCAGTACTCAAGAACATTCTTGACAGTATTTTTTGATATGGTCAGCGGCTGCTCGTCCTTGTGGGACTTATGCTCTTCAACCAGTTCGGATATCTGGTTGTGGACCGTCTGCATGACTTCATAATTACAGTCTTCCGAAACAGTTTCCTCAATTATCATATTGAAAACTTCCTTTTGCGTATCGGCAGGCATGGGAATATCTGTACAGAAAATTTCATCGGTAAAGCCGTCATAGCTTATAGACGGATTTTTTATGTAATATACCGCATTGTAAATATTTGCCTCCCGGTCATCAAATGCCGGAAACATGAAACCCAGCTCAGGATTGCTTATGATCCAGTCAGTTTTTATATTTCTGAACTGCTGTTCGGAAAGCTCATAGCTCAGCGCCGGCTTGGTCAATGTTACGGGACATATTGAACATAATATGTACGAAAAAATATTGTCAGTATCCTCGAGTTTTACATCATCCCTGGAATACATTGGAACATCATATTTATCCAGAGTAATAAGTATAAGATATTTGCCCTCAAGATCCAGCGATGAAATGACTTTTTTGTAAAATTCAGACACTGTCTCATCATCCTGAAGCTCACTGTCCCTGAGCTTCATAAGAAGTCTGTGCTCATCACTGTCAATAACCTGCTGAGTAGAAAATTCAATATCAATAAGGTTCTTTCCGATCTGACCGGAAAGGACCTTTTTAAATTTGCCAAGAACCTCAGAGGCTTCCTCTTTCGGCACGGTTCCGAGGAACTGATTGAAATCAGAAATGACCTCCTTGTTTTCGTTAACATAACATCCTCGTATACATGAGATACTGCTTTTGTCAATGTTGATTCTGCGGCGGATCTCCGCTGTTTCCTTTTCTGTCATTGTCATTCTCCATTCTTGTTTTCAAATTAAAAGTCCGGCATTAAACCGGACTTTTTTATCAGAGTTTTTTCTTTTCTTCTTCAAGAGCCTTGATAAGATCGTCAATCGATTTTATATTGTCCTGCTTTTTAGGCTTAGGTGCAGCTGCCGGCTTGGGTTCATAAGATGCCGGCTGCTCCGTAGCAGCTTTAAACTCAGCATTACTGATATTCTGTGTATTCTCAGAAACAGAAGATGCCGCTGTGTTTTCAGTCGGGAACTGAGTTTCCTCAGACGCAGGATCCTCTCCCTGATTGTGAAGTGCTGCCTTTATTGCTGCCATTTTCTCAGTTCTGTCAGAAACAGGAATGTCAGGGGCAAGAGACGGACGTCTTGACACAGGACCAGAGGGTTTGTCATCAACTGCTGCCCTGAATTTTTCCACTGCATTTTCCGTCTGGATATTTCTTCCGGAAGGCCCGCTGGGTTTCTTCTTTGCTGTCGGCTTCATAGCAAAATTCTGGGCAATGGATGATTTCTTCAGTTCAAAGCTTGCGTCAGGCTTAGGCGCCATTGACGGGTCAAAAAGCGGATTGGCTGAGTAATCACGTTCTTCGGTATTGCTTCCGATACCGAATGTTTCGGGATAAACGATATCATCCTCTTCCCTCTGCCTGCGGCGTATGGATACGATCTTGAGAATAAGCATTACAAGAAGAATAATGCAGGGGATGATCATTCCTATAATAATACCAGCCATGCTTTTCATAAATGTTATAACGCCTCCCAGCCGCTTGCTTTCTTTTGTACATTTTGCAACGACATTTTCTTTCGGAACGTTGAGAATGTTGTCCTGCTCATTGTCTCCGGCAACACGATATACTGTACTGTCAGTATTGTGCACTACCTCAACAATTCGCATTACGTTTTCAAAACCCTGTTCCTCGGCAAAAAGAATAACATTTCCCTCAGTAAGTACAGCGATCTCATTGCTGTCAGCAATGACCGCAGAACCCTCTGAGATCTCCGGTTCCATAACCTTGCTGTTCATAACAAAAACATTTTTGCCGAATACGCTCCCGGATCTTATGCTTGAACCAAATACATAGTTTACCCCGACTGTAAAAACAACAAGGGCAATGAGAACTATGGTCAGAACCAGCATAAAAATCGAAAGTCCTAAATTTTTTCCCTTTTTCATTTTTTGTCCTCCAAACTCAATCTTATTACATTATACCATAATATTTTATAAATTACAATTTTATTTTCAAAATTTTCTGGATTTTTTTTGTTATTATATTGCTGTAAAATCTTTTTTTAATTTTCCGGTATTGATATGGATTTCAGAATTTTTTAAAAAACCCTTGATTTTTTTTCGGGAATGTGATATAATGTCAAATGTTAGTGAATTATCAATAGCACTACTGTCAGGGGGTTATCTGATGGGCTGCTATGTTAATCATAAATCTTTACAAAAGGAGTGACTATCATGCAGAAGGATATCCATCCGCAGTTTGAAAAGACGACTATTACATGTCATTGCGGCAATGTAATTGAAACACGTTCTACAAAGAAGGACATCAAGGTTGAAATCTGTTCAAAGTGCCACCCGTTCTACACAGGCAAGCAGAAGCTTGTTGATACAGGCGGACGTGTTGACAGATTCAAGAAGCGTTTCAACATGGATAAGTAAAATTCCGGGCGGCGTTATGTCGCCCTTTTTACATATGAGGTAAAATATGAATTACACCACGATCAAGGCTCCGGCAAAGGCATCCTTTGTGGAGAAGCGTTCGGAGTTTATCGGCTGTTTGTGCCCTGTCACGACAAACGATGAAGCAGTTGATTTTATAAATATGATAAAATCGGAGCACCGCAAAGCCAGGCATAACGTTTACGCCTACATTTTAAGAGATAACAATATTGTCCGGTATTCCGACGACGGTGAGCCCCAGGGTACAGCCGGCGTTCCGGTTCTGGATGTGCTTCAGAAAAACTCCCTGACCGATGTCTGCTGTGTTGTAACACGATATTTCGGCGGTATTCTTTTGGGGGGCGGAGGACTCGTAAGAGCCTATTCCCACAGTGCTGCCCTTGCAGTGGAAGCGGCAGAGATAATGCATATGCATTACTGCGTCAGGGCGCTGCTTATTATGGATTATGAGCTTTACGGAAAGGTAAGCTATATTCTTCCGGAATTTGGTGTAAAACAGTCCGGCTCCGACTTCGGGGATAAAGTAAGGCTTACAGTATGTGTAAAGTCAGAGCTCTATGATACATTCCATAAAAAGCTTATTGATGTTACAAGCGGTAAGATAAGTATAGAAAAAACCGATGAACTTTACGAGGACTTTTAGAAATTCTGAAAAAAATCCTGTAACACATTTTTCTCCGCAACATATTATGTACTATGAAACGGAAAGAAATCAAATCTTCCGCTTCAATACATTCTATTTTTAAAGGAGTTGCTATTTATGGGTTGCGGATTTTCAGGTAACAATTGCTGGTGGATCATCATTTTAATTTTCTTCATCTGCTGCTGCGGATGCGGAAACAACAGTTCAAACAACTGCTGCGGATGCAACAACGATAACTGCGGCTGCGGCTGCTGATCGATCCCCTGAATCCAAAAACGCTCTCCGCAATAGCGGGGGGCGTTTTTTTCTCATTATATTTTCTGGAGCTTGGCAAAGTTTGCCATAATTTTCTTTGTTCCGACCTTGTCAAAGGCGATCTCGAGCATTGCGTCATTTCCCATTTTCTTAACGCTCAGCACTGTTCCCTCACCGAAAATATTATGCTTTACTCTCTCTCCGGTCTGGTAATCGGCATCAGCTGCGGCAGCACCTGTCCTGGGTTTCTGACGGTTCCTCGAAAGCTGCTGCTGAAGGCTCATCGATTTTACCTCCTGAACAGCCGGTTTGTCTGTATTTTCAGTTATGGTGTTATCATGCTTTTCAATGAGACTTTTATCGATCTCCTTGATAAATCTTGAGGTGAAATTACGCTGTGTTGAACCGAACAGCATACGCTGTGACGCACTGGAAAGGAAAAGCCTTTTCTTCGCTCTTGTTATTGCAACGTATGCAAGACGTCTTTCCTCTTCAAGCTCCTCATCACTGTCCATGCATCTCATGCCCGGGAAAATTCCGTCTTCCATTCCCACAGCAAAAACATTTGTAAATTCAAGTCCCTTTGCCGAATGGATGGTCATCATTGTAACTGCATCAGTGTCAGCATCCATCTTATCAAGATCGGTATAAAGAGCAATTTCCTCAAGAAAACCGTTAAGACTCGGTTCTTCTGCATCATTCATATAGGCAATTACAGTGGATTTAAGTTCGTTTAGATTCTCAAGCCTTGTAATGCCCTCATCGCCCATATCCTTTATATAGTCAAGATAACCTGTCTGCGAAAGCAGCTCATCAAAAAATACATCAAGGGGTTTTGTTTCTGCCGATTCAATAAGCCTGTCAAACATGTTCGCAGTCTTCTTCAGAACCGCTGACTTTTTAGCCAGCATAGGATAATCATCTGAATTGCGCATAACCTCAAGAAGATTTAAACCAAGGTCATTTGTAATATCATTAAGCAGTGCAAGAGTGCTGTCCCCAACCCCCCTCTTCGGCTCGTTTATAATTCTCCGCATACGCAGAGCATCATTATTATTATTGATGACCGCCATATAAGAGGTAATATCCTTTATCTCCTTACGGTCATAAAAGCGCATTCCGCCGTAAACACGGTAAGGAATACCGCTTTTCACAAATGCCTGCTCAATAAGATTTGACTGTGCATTCATACGGTAAAGCACCGCACTGTCGGAAAACTTTCCGCCGTCCTTTACGCATTCCATTATCTTCTGTGCCACAAACTGTGCTTCATCACGTTCATTCTGAGCCTTATACCAGAAGATCTTATCTCCCTGTCCGGAATCCGTCCATAGATTTTTTTCCTTTCTTGAGGCGTTGTTTCTGATTACCGAATTTGCAGCATCAAGGATAGTCTGAGTTGAACGGTAATTCTGTTCAAGTCTTATAACCCTGCTGCCCTCAAACTGCTTTTCAAAGCTCAGAATATTTTCAATGGTTGCCCCTCTGAATTTATAAATGCTCTGGTCGTCATCTCCCACAACACATATGTTGTTGTGTCCGCCGGACAGGAGGCTTACAAGCCTGAACTGTGCCTGATTGGTGTCCTGATATTCATCGACCAGTATATATTTGTATCTGTTCTGATAGTATTCAAGCGTCTCCGGAAACTCTGTAAGTATTTTTACGGTAAGCTTTATAATGTCATCAAAGTCAACGGCATTTGAAGCAAAAAGCTTTTTCTGATATGCATTATATATTTTTGCAATGACAGTTTTACGGTAATCCCCGGAAGCCTCATCAAGCATGTCCTCCGGCTCGCAAAGACTGTCCTTTGCAGCGCCTATAGCGGCAAGTACGCTTTTAGGAGGAAACTGCTTTTCAGAGATCTCCAGCTCATTGAGACACTGCTTTACCACCCTCTGACTGTCATCGGAATCGTATATTGTAAAATCGCTGTGATATCCCAGCTTGTCGATCTCCCGTCTCAGTATCCGTACACATGCCGAATGAAAGGTTGCCGCCTGAATGCCTTCACCTGCTTCCCCCAGCATTGCAGAAAGTCTGTCCCTCAGTTCCCCTGCTGCCTTATTGGTAAATGTAATTGCAAGTATGCTCCACGGCTTTACAGGTCTGACAGCTATCACCTCTCTGAGCTGCTCTGCAGAGATATCTTCCCCGTCAAGATATCTTTTCAGAACCTGACTGTCTTCCTCAGCCCCTTGATATGCGTCGTCATTATATGCATTTCCGAAATTTATCATGTTCGCAATACGGTTGACAATGACCGTTGTTTTTCCGCTTCCTGCACCTGCCAGAACGAGTACAGGTCCGTTGACAGCAAAGACTGCTTCCTTCTGGCGTTCGTTCATGCGTCCAAAGTATTTTTCAAGCGCTTTTTTCTTCAGCTCACTGAATGTCAGCTCAGCCATTACTTCTCATCTCCAGTCAAAAAATTAAGGCACAGATTTCGCCTGTACGCTATCATGTCACGCAATAAGTCACAATCAATGATATTATATCACATTTCCCTTTCAAAAGGAAGAGGGAAACAAAATTTAATATTATTAAATAAGCTGAAACCCCGGACGTCCCATCCTACCCTGTAATTATCCGGAATATTTTCTTTAGCAATTGACATTTCCTATGTATGTGTTGTATAATTATATCAGTCAGAGAAAAAATATGAAAAGGCAGGAAAGTTTAATGAGGTTCAGATTCAATTCCAAGCATAACGCCATTGCAGCTTACTGTATAATTGTTTTTGCTGTATGTCTTCTGCTTGTTGCACTGGTTTTTAAATACAGTACATTTTTAGGCTATTTCAATAAGATACTGTCAGTCATTTCTCCGGTCATATGGGGAATATGCATAGCCTATCTTATGAATCCTTTCATGATCTTCTGCGAACGGCATTTTAAAAAATGGTTCTGCAAAAAAAAGCAGCGGAAATCTCTTACCAGATCTCTTGCGATCATCAGCTCATTCATCGTATTTTTCGGAATCCTTGCTGCTATCATCGGCGCCATTGTCCCGGAGGTCAAAACGACCCTTATGGATTTTTTCAAAAGTCTTCCCGCTTATCTGAATAATCTGCAAATATACCTGACAGACCTTATAAGTGACTTTATTGAAAAGAAACCCGAGCTTGCCAGATTTTTCAACACTGAATTCAGCAATATACAGGAGATGATCCTTAAAGGTGCACAGAAGCTTGAACCTATGCTTGAAAACATGTTCAAAGAGGGCGGATTTGTTGCTACAGTTACCGACAGTGCCTGGGCGTTTATCACAGGCCTCAAGGACTTTGTACTGGGAATTTTCGTTTCAATTTATCTGCTGTACAGCAAGGAAACATTCCTTGCACAGGCGACAAAGATCGTTTATGCTGTTTTCCCGGAGAAAAGGAGAAAAACTATCCTCAGAATTGCGTCAAGAACCAATGATACTTTTACTCATTTTCTTACCGGAAAAGCCATCGACTCACTTATCATCGGTATTCTTGCATTCATCGGTCTTCAGTTTATGGGGCTGCAGAGTTATGCTGTTCTCATAAGTATAATAATCGGAGTCACGAATATGATTCCCTTCTTCGGTCCGTTTATCGGCGCTATTCCATCGGCGGTTCTTATACTGCTTACATTTCCCGGCAAGACAATTCTCTTTATCATATTTGTACTGCTGCTTCAGCAGTTTGACGGAAATATCCTCGGACCAAAAATACTTGGAAATTCCGTCGGACTGTCGCCATTCTGGATCATGTTTTCCATATTTGTCGGCGGAGGACTGTTCGGTTTTGTCGGCATGATCGCATTTGTACCTATATTTGCCGTAATTTACGGAATAGTCAGAGAAATTGTCGAATCGAGACTTGAAAAGAAGGAACTTCCTGTTTCCACAGCATATTATTTACATGAACGGACGGAACCTATTATTCAGATATCTTCCTTTAAACTTCCTAAATTCATTACAAATAGATTCGGGAAAAAAGGAAATTCTGAAACAGATAAAAATAATGATAACAAGGAGTAAATTATGATTTCGGATATTCAGAAAAAAATACTGGAGCTTAAAAAGGAAAAGAATGCAGTGATTCTCGCACATTCATATCAGGCAAGGGAGATAGTTGAAATTGCCGATGAAACCGGGGATTCCTATGCTCTGAGCGTAGCCGCAAAAAAACATGACTGCGATGCGTTTATAATGTGCGGCGTTCATTTTATGGCTGAGACGGTAAAAATGCTCTCTCCTGACAAGCGTGTGTTTTTAACCAATGAAAATGCAGGCTGCCCTATGGCTGAACAGATGGACCCGGATATAATCTCACAGCTTAAGGAGATGGAACCGGACAGAACTGTCGTTGCATATATCAATACCACTGCCGCACTGAAAACTGTATGCGATGTATGCGTGACATCTGCAACAGCAGTGAAAATCTGCCGCAGCATTGAAAATGACAAGCTGCTGTTTATCCCCGACTGCAATCTTGGAAACTATGTCCAGAAGCAGCTTCCGGAAAAGGATATAAAGCTGCTGCAGGGGGGATGTCCGGTGCATGCTTCGGTTACAAAGCATGATCTGGAGGAAGTTAAAAAACGTCATCCTGAGGCTCTTGTCCTCGTTCACCCTGAATGCCGTCCGGATGTTGTGGAATGTGCGGATTATGTAGGCTCCACAACAGGAATTATGAAGTTTGCAAAGGAATCGGATGCAAAGGAATTTATAATCGGTACGGAAATGAGCATAACCGAGCATTTACAGTATGATTGTCCGGACAAGGATTTCTATTACCTGTCCAAAAAGATCCTCTGCCCCAACATGAAGCTTACCACCCTTATGGATGTTTACAAGACCCTTCAGAACCTTGATAACGGCAAGGCTTTTGAGATCAAAATGGATGATGAGCTTATTGCAAAGGCGAGAGTATGCATTGATGAGATGATAAGGCTGGGCGGCTGAACAGACATATTGTCCGGCAAAAAATTGTATATTAATGAGAGCCGCCCGTAAAGGCGGCTCAGTTTGTCGAAAAAAGTTAATTTTCAAGTATTTGGGCGAGCAATGTGGTCGCCCGTTAGTTTTAAGGTTTCGATAAACTGACGGATCGATGTGGGCATCGACCCCTACAGAGGATACGTACAATTTATAAATAATCAGTTTTTTTGCCGCTCCATAAAAAATCTCCTTTTTTATTGCCGCTCAGTACCGGGACAGCCGCTTGCGGCGTCAAAAGTGAGGGGCGAGCACTGCCTTCTACTGGGAAAAGAGAAGTTCAGCAGCAGTAAGAAGCCGGTTTTTTCTTTTTGATCAAGGTTTTTCCTTTTCGGAGAAAAGAAAAAGCTTGTACATTTCTTTGGTTCATTTCCTTGTGCATGCAAAGAAATGAACAGAAGCAAAGAAAACACAATTTTTCTTTGAAAAGAAAAATTGATTAAAGAAAAAGTAATATAAGACTG
>JBJEQU010000179.1:0-12980 GCA_051881935.1 Porcipelethomonas sp.
AATAACTGCCGTTTTTATATAACGTTGTACGGAAAATACATTCGTTAACATTTTCACCAATCCACCCCACAGGTAAAAAATTTACTGCCTGAACATAATCAATTGACGGTTTGGAGTTGTCTGCATAAACCTTCAGGGCGCATCCTCCCATTGCATAAGCATAAGACAAAATCTCAGGAAATTTGTGCCAGAATCCGTTTTTATTCAGGGTATTATTTATGTATTCCTGATATTGTTCATTATCAAGGGTGATTTCAACCTGTTCCGAAAAGGTCATTGCCGAAAACTCGTCACATATAACCTTTGCAGTATTCAGCAGCTTTCTTCTGCGGAACCCTTTGGCATAAAGTCCCGAGGCCCTTGTACGCCGCCATGGAGGACCATTCTGAAATATTTTTTTGTGAAACTCCATACTGCTGTAATTTTCGGATAAATTCAGCAGTTCCATTTCAGGAAAGGCTTGTTTGGCATCCTGTAATATGTTCAATGGGTTATCCCTCCAATCTCAATAATATCGTTCATCAGCGGCTCTATACTGTACTCAAAGCCGTCAAGACTGTCTATGTTGTAATTGCCATCATCAAGGCGGACATCCTCAAGCTGTTTGCAGTCCCATACCGCTGACTGCAAAGCTTCGGCAAAGTGGGTACAGTTTCGCATAACGTGAAATCTGTTCTGTGCCATGATCTGATTTGTAAAGCGGATCCTTCCCAGTATTTCCGACTTTCTTGCATTATGTGCATTTATAGGAACTTTATTCTTTACAAGCTCAGTTTTAATACCCTTTATAAGGGTTGTCTCTGCACTGTCGAAATAAATGTCATATACGTTGTAATGCTTCTGACATTTCAGTATAAAATTTATAATATCGCTGTAAAGTTGTGTCGGTGTTATTACCTCTTTTCGGTAATACTCTTCAACAGCAATAATTTTTTTCAGTCCTTTTGTAAATCCGGTACATATCCCGGCATGGGCAGAGCCGTTGCCGCCAAAGTCGAAACCGATATTGCAATACATAATATCATCCGGAGGAGTATCAATTATAAAATTGTCTGGATTGTCCGCAAACTGCTTATAAATTACGCCCTCAGCTGATACCCACAAACCTTTGATATATCTGTCACGGAATACCCCCGTAAATTGCTTTTCTGCCGCCTCCAGCTGAGCAGGGGAGAGAGTAGGATTATCAGGCATGAGGAAATGCAGATGCAATGCGTTTCTTTCATCAGCTTTTTTGATCCAGTCTGTATAAAACCAGTGGAATTGATTATCCGGATTGCAGTTGAACCACAGCTTTGAATTATCTACCGATAAAGTACGGGTAAAAGCCTGTTCTACAAATGAGCGAGGCATAAGTGCAACCTCATCAAAAAAGACACCGCTAAGCGTAATGCCCTGGATAAGCATATATGAAGATTCATCCTTGCCCCCGAAAACATAGAAATAATTTTTATGTCCGCAGCCTTCAACAGTCAGCAGATTGACAGAACGGGTGTAAGTGACTTTGAAATAATGGGTAATATCAACAATCGTCTGTAATGGCATTATAATATTACGTTCTGCGCTTCGTACAGTCTTGCCGCAAATTCCAAATGTTGCACCGTCAAAGCGCCTCATAGCCCACATGATATACGAAGTTATCATGCAGATAGTTTTACCTGAGCGCACAGCGCCGTCACAGATTATAGCTTTGTAATCGTCTTTGTAACACCATTTAAAAATGATTTTCTGCTTAGGGGATAATTTTGTAAAAGTCATGAATTATCCTCCAATGCTTTGTATAACATAGGGACTTCTTTGCTTCCCGAACTGTCAGAGTGTATTGATGATTCCCTAAGCTTAAGCTCTTTCCTTTTAAGGGCAAGCGTCTCACGCTGGACGGATTCGCCCATAAGATCAACAAGCATTTCGGCAGCCTTAAGATTTTTTTCCTCTAACGCTTCATCAGTCAGCATATCAATAAGATCCCCATAAAGTTCAGGATTTTCTTTAAATTTCTTTTTAATCGCACTCTTGAAGCTTCTTGAAATTCCTGATGCTTTTCCGCCTTTTGACTGGATTTCTCTTTGTTCGCTCTTTGTTCGTTTGGACAGTGGTATCAAGTTTTTTTCATTCAAGGTCACCACCTCAATATTTTCTGCGTATAATAAAGGCCCTCCGGAGAGAGCCTTGAAATTATCTTCTTGTATTGGGACCTAACGCTTCTTTTCTGACGTTATGATCCTGATTTTTATCAATGCTTTTTCCGGTTATCTTTTCATCCGGATCTGAGCTTACTTCCTTATCAGTCATTTTTATCACCTCGGCATTAGTATTTCTTTGTATGAGGTAAATATTCCATACAAAAACACCGCTCCAATCGGAACGGCGTTTCTGCATCTTTTTCAAGAGGAACACAAAATATGACTTCATGCCTTGGCGTTCTCCGCAGGAGTTGAACCTGCAATACCCTGAGAACATATCGGCAGGACTCTTGCCCTGCCTGAATCAAGGAGTAATTAATGATAAAAGAAAAGGTAAATTCTAACTTTCCTTATTTTAATTATAAACCTTTAATTCGTGACATGTGTGACATTCGTGACATTTTTTATAAATTTTCGTTTACATATCTGTTTACCATCTTCTTAACAGAGTTTTCGGTTGATCCGTCTTTCAATTTAATCGCCACATCTTCCCATGTAGGCTTATCCTCTCCCTGTTCGATTTCATCAAGATAATATATTCTGACAGCCTTTCGGATTTTATAATTCGGGATCCTGTCCACAAAATCCTCGATCTCATTTATTTCTGCTTTGAGAGAAGCCTTGTACTCAAGCAGCCCGTAATTTTCAGGAGTAGTACCCTCAATTCTGTGGGTCTGCATGATGAAAGGCGGATATTTTGACGTACCCTTGACGCTGTCCTGAACCGTAAGCTTATTTATCTGCATTTCCACATCCTCAAGCTCAAGCTTCAGGTCACGGTATTTTTTTAATTTTTCCTTTGTCAAGCCTGTCCACCTCACATTTCTTTTTAGCTTCGTGATAATCAACGCCGTATTTTGAAATATCGTAGAGCCGCTGCATGCTGCCAGTAATATTCCACGTATCTGGTGTTACAATCCCCGACTTGAGGCGTGCACGCTCCCGTGCCATTATCCTGTGATGTTCAACGCCGCAGGGTTTGCAGTAAAACGCCCTGCTGCTCCGGGAAGAAAACTCCTTGCCGCAGATTTTACAGACTCTTATGTACATTTTTCTTCACCGTCCATTCTTGCGCCGCAATTGGGGCAGTACATAACGAAATCGTTATCACCCTCTAAAGCCTGTAAATCTCCTATGTAATATTTTGAATGACAACAACTGCAACTTGCGCATCCTGAATCTATTGTCATTTCACTGGTTATCCAATGTCCACGCTTCACAGGCTCAACGTCTGCGGCAGGCTGTTCAGCTATCATTCCCTCGACAACAGACAACGCACAGATATATCCTGTCAGGTAATCGCTGTTGTCACATTTTACAGTGCGTTTAAAATCCGCTATTTCTTTTTTCAGCGGTTCAATGTTTATGTATTCAGCCATTTTTCTCACGCTCCTTTGACGGTCTGTGGTCTTGTCATATCATTGACTTTGTGCGGACAGCCCTGTACGCCCTTGTCATAACAATCCAGCTTTTCGTTGATATACTGTTCAAGATACGGACAATTAACACACGTCTTTTTCTTAAAGCAGTTTCGGCAGTCACATATTTTGACGCACATATTATTCACGCTCCTCAAACGATTCCAACGCCCTCTCAGCCTCTTCACGGCTGAGGAATACGGTTTTGCCGATAGAATGTATGACATAATTCAACGGCGTGTGGTGTATATATCCGTTTTCCTCATAAGCGATACTCGGGGACAGTATAGTCCATGCTTCTATCGGTTCACTTGGACAGCCAAGCGCATATATTGTTTCCCCCACCCTGCACGGCAGCTCAACGATATGGGATTTGTCTTTGAAGAAATCGCATATTTTTTTTGATTGCTCAGTGTTGTCAATCTCGTTTAATTCTTCGGGCGTAACTTCTGATTTCATAAGATATCTTCTGCACACATCAACATGTATACAATCCTTACACTTTGCCATTGTCAGTCCTCCTGTTCCAGATTCCAATCATGCTTTTTGGTTTTTTCGTCTGTGGCTGTGCAAAAACAGTTTTGCAATTATAACACTGTATCATGTAATCCTGATAAACCGTAAGTATCATACCACCGCAGAACAGACACGGTTTCAGTTTCTCAGTCATTATCTTCATCTCCAATCAGTTTCAAAGCCTCTTCGGCGTGTTTCCATTTGCCCAGACAACGATTTTTTACCATGCTATACGGGCAATACACTGTGCATGCAACATCCGCACAACTGTGTTCATTGTAGATAAATTCAAAATCATTCAGAGCCAACCTCAGCAGACTTTTCAGCTTCTTGTTTTCATTGATAAGTTTATGATTATCGTCATAATCGTTTATCTCCTCAAACCTGTATTTCTGCGTAGCATTCGGATATTTATCATGGTCAACTTCCGACAAAAACAATTCACTTGGTCTTGCACATATAAGTCCCGAAAAATCAGAGCCGTCATTGTCTCTTTGATAGATGACAAGTTTTTCGCCTGTTTCGCTGTGTTTTGCAACACAAATAACTGTGTAAATACCGCCTTTGAAATGTCTGTATCTCATTCCAGCTATAATTTTTCTCAATTTCATTCTCCTTTCAGCAGCTTTTCAGCTTTATCAAGCTTAGCGATATACTCATCCCATTTTCCCTGATCATCGATTTCTTTCATAGCCTTAAAGTGGTTGCGTATCTCTTCAAGATCTTTGCATATTTTATTTATCATACTTCCTCCTTAAAAATCTTCCTTTTCTGCCGTTTTGCGAAATTTGCGTCTCCGATCATAATGCCGACAGTCTCGCATGCCTTAACTGCAATATCCGCAGTATCGTCCGACTTTTCAATCTCACTCAGCAGCGTTTCTGCCTTTCTGATATTGTCCTGATACGTTCTGTAAACCTCGCACCATTGGCGGTAAGCACTGTCGAACTTTCCGCACTCTGCAACTGCTTTAGTTTTTTCGGCAGTACCTTGTTCTTTAGTGATATCGCCCCTGCGCCAGCTGCTGTAGAGGGCTCTCAGGGATAAATACAGGCACATTTCAGGCATGGTCAGATATTTCGGAAGCGGACGGTTTTTCGCCGCAGAAAGCTCTATTTCATCTGTCCGCATAAATATTCCTCCAGCACTTTCGCAGCCTCTTTCCAGCCGTGACACACAGCGCATTTGTTGTTCTGCTCTTCAAGTTCTGCTATCCACCAGTTCTGATTATCGGATGTTTTTCCCTTTTCGGTTTTCATTTCTATGTAAAGACTGTGATAACCGTTTCTTGCTACCGGCAGATGCAGGTCCGGTACCCCTGAACGTACTCCCTGAAGCTTTAACTGCCTGCCCTGTATCTGTGAACATTTCCTCTCATTTGGTATATGATACAGCAGCTTCAGCTCCGGAAATTTATGCCGTATGCCCGGCTGCTGTGTCCATTTTATTAAATTTACCTGATGCTGTGCCTCTGTCATATTAACCTCCCATAACTCTGTTTAAAATCTGTGAAGCCTGTAATTTTGTAAGGCTTTCGTAATTGATATCCTCGTTTTTGCACTTTCTCCTGATAAGCTTTATCTGTGCCTCAGAAGCCGGATAGCGTCCCCAGCGTTTAGCCTTTTCCAGATTCCATATATACTCACTTTCGGGATAATTCTCGTTAAGCTCCGTATAAACTGTATCAATAGCACTTTGCATATCCGTCTGAATTCCATTGTAAACTACGTTTCCCAGTTCATCAGGACAAGGAATAGTAATACTCTTTCTGTTCAGTAAATTGCATACAAGCCTTCCGTCCGGCATCTGAAAGAAGTTGATGTCATGAAGGTTATACTGCTGTTCTTTCGCCCAGAGGTTTACCGTTTCAATGTTCCTGATCCAGCTGGAAGGATTGTCCGCCGCACGTTCTATCTTCTCCGGCAGTTCAAATAAATCGCCCTCAAGCTTTTCCTGCTGTTTTTTCGGAATGCCGCTGATGTCTATTCCCAGCAGTGACGGTGCAGTGCACAGTGAACGTCTTCCGGTAACTCCTACACAGTCGATAAGTGTAAGCTTTTCTTTATCCGGATGCAGTCTGAGCCCTCTGCCCACCATCTGTGTATAAAGGCTGTCCGACTGTGTAGGACGGGCTATGATCACCGTTTCCACAAGAGGGATATCAGTGCCTTCCGTAAACACCATGCAGTTTATAAGGCAGGGTATTTTTCTTTCGGTAAATGCCTGTATGATTTCTTCACGGTTTTTTGTTTTTCCGGTTATCATTACCGAACCGGGTATTCTTTCAGCTATCGCCTGACCATGGTTTACACTTGCCGCAAATATCAGGGTGGCACCCTTTGCTATATCCCTGTAAGCCTGTGCTATGGCGTCCTCTGTGCCGCTCATAGCCTCTTCCAGTTCACCGGGGGCATAATCTCCGCAGCGTGTATGCACTGCCGAAAGGTCAAAGCCTATATCAATACGCCGGCAGTCAATATCACAGAGATATCCGTTTTTTATTCCCCATTTAAGGTCACGTCTGAAAACTATCTCACTGTAAATATCGTCAAGCCTTGCTTTGTCCGCCCTGTTGGGAGTTGCAGTAAATCCTATCAGCTGACGGGGTGAAAAATGTCCGATTACCTTTTTGTATGTATTGGCAGCACTGTGATGCGCCTCGTCTACGATTATCACATCAAAATCCTCCGGTGAAAATCTGTCAAGCCTGTGAATTATACTCTGTACACTTGCCGATACGACTTCCTCGCCCTCTGACCGTTCCGCCGCCATTTCAATCCCGGCGCTGCACTGAAAATATTTAAGCGGCTGCCGTACAAGCTCTTCACGGTGTGAAAGTATAAGCATACGTCCCTGACGCTTTATATTGGCAAATGTGACCGTCTTTCCAAGTCCTGTAGCCATCTGTACAAGATAGCTCCCTCTTCCTTTTCTGCCGAGAATATCAATGCATTCAGCCTGATAGTCCCGTAATTTTATATTCATTTTTATGTTCTCCTCTCTGTGGCATATGTGACACACTGTGGCGCACTGTGTTCTGCATAAAAAACGCCTGATTACGTCATTTATAAACTGTTGTGGCACTGTGGCACAAAATCGCACATTATTTCGTCTGAAAAAATTTTTTCTTACCTAAATCGGGGGATTATAATATATCTGTTTTAAAACGGTATATACAGGGGGAAAATGTGCCACAGTGCCACACGTCCCACAAATAACGCAGATACGAGCTTTATTAACATACACCATTGCCACAGACTGTGCCATATAAGGTGCCATGTTACAGCATATCACTGTAATCTTCGTCGGCGATCCCTTCATCTCCCCCGGAAGGCAGCTTCATCACAACGCATTCAACATTTACGCCGTTTATTCTTTTCCCACGGGTAAATCTCCGCCCTCTTGTCAGTATAAGTCCGTTGGTTTTAAGCCATGAAAGCAGCGCCCTGTCATCAAAGCCTGCGTCCTTTGCTGCCTTGCGGAATACTGCACCGTTTATATACGCCCAGTCCTCCTGGATAAGTCCGTATACATCCGAATTTTCGTTTGAGGACTTAAACCTGTTGGAATTCATGGCTACCCAGTCACACATATAGCTGTAGCCACGTTCCCCGGCTGAAACCGAAGCTTTTGATTTAAGAAAATCCGATATCTGGGATACCGTCAGATGCTTTCCGGTTTTGAAAACAAACCTGTCTGCCAGCTGATCGGCAGTCAGCAGCATAGCCGCCGCCATTGCCTGTTTTTCGGTTGTACTGCCGGATAGTAGTTCCCTGAAAAGTCTTTCATAAATGTCCCTTGCCTCGCTTATGACCTCATCTGTCAGGCTTTCCACAAACATTTTTCCGGCGTATCCGTAATTCTGCTTCACTATACGTGACGTTCCGATGCCGTCACGTATAACTGCATCTTTAGCCCTGCACTCGATGTCAATTACACGGTTTACCGCTCCTGCACCGGAATTGTCCGATGTCAGCGGTGATTCCCCTGTAGTCAGTATGCACAGATTCCATGAAGGAGGTTTGTCAATACCGCCGGTTTTGGTTCCCCTGGTTCTGCCGACTCCCTGGGACAGCTGGTATACGTCAAATTTGCTTCGCCCGTGACTGTCCTTTGAAAGCTGAAGCTCATCTATGCACATCGGGATATTGTTCAGAAAAGCGGCTGTTTTTTCGTGTCCGACCTGTGTTGCATTAAAGGTCTGTATGTACCTGCCGATCTCCGGGTCACCCCAGACGGAAGCTGCAAGCATAAGGGCTACAGTTTTTCCGGTTCCCGATTCAATGCCCCAGAGATGTACGAAAAAGCAAAGTCCGCCGATTTTTTTAATAAGAACACTTGCAAAGCTTGCCGCAAGCATTATCTGTGCTGTAATACTTTCACTGCGGCACCTGACGGCTGTTTCATGCCAGCGGCTGAAATCCCCGTGCTCCTTTATGGCGTTGTAAATAGTGCTGTAATTGGCGTCTCCGTCAAATATAACACCGTCTACATAGGGAGAAAAGCTTTTGCCGTCTCCTATATATCCAAGCCTTGAAACGCTTTCACGCTCCGGCAGGGAGTCATAATTAAGCGCTTCTATGTCGCATAAAAATTCTGAAAGCAGCCTTGCACTTTTTGATGTTACCGATACTCCCACAGCCGCCAGCTGGATTATTTTTGAAGCGTCAAAAAGTTCCTTTTTGCCCACTATGATCTCACGCCAGTACCTGCCCTTGAAGTATGCTATTTTCAGCTTTTCCTCGCCGGTATCGATATTGACCAGCCTTTCAACAGGCATGATGGGATGGAGACATGCAACCTCCTCCGCTCCTGTACCAAGATGCCTTATAACACCGTCCGCATCGCATTCCCATGTCCCTGACTCAAGCTCCAGAGGCTGCTGGGGAAAATCAGTCGGATGAGTGATATTTATATTTTCAGCCGACTTTATCTTAACAAGTTTCAGGGATTTCACATAGTTGTTGTATGCCTTTTTAAAGCTGGTGAAGCCTGCTTTCTTTGCTTTTTTTGCCGCATGTTCAAGCTGTACGGTCCTTTCGAAGGGATCGCTGTACCTGAATATTTCTTCATACGGCGCTGTAGTCATATAGTCATCAAGGCAGTAGTCGTAGGACATATCAATATGGTTCTGTGCAAGATATTCACAGCTGCATGCCTTGAAATTAAATAACGCACAGTCGAAATCCCTGAGCCGGTCACATTCGGCTGCCTTTCTGCGAAGCTTTGTAAGGGTCTCTCTTCTCTCTTGATTGCTTTCGTCAAAGTATGCGATATGTTCAATTATGCCTGTTATTGCTTCTGTTTCTGTATCTTCAAAGGTTACGGCGTCTATCTGTTCCTGTGTTATATCGATCACCCCTTTCGGATATTATTTTTATAAATCAGAACGGCACATCCCCGTCACTTAATATTTCTTCAAATCCGGAAATGTCGGTTATTTCATCGGATGACGGGTCAGGAGCCACCGGCTGGACTTCGGGAATTTTTTTCATTACCGAAATAAATTCGCACACAAGGTTTTTATACTCTTTTCCGTCAGTTCCGGTGTTCTTTTCAAGCTTGCCAACGCAAAAAACCGTATCACCTTTTTTTATTGCCGCTGCATAACGTGCTATATCATGCCATGCCTGACAGTTTACCCATATTGGCTGTTTGTCATCTCCACTGCCTTTTTCTCCTACCTTAACGCTCCAGCGGCAGAGGCTTGATTTCTTTTCGCCGACTGTTTTAAGTTCCGAATCTCTTGCAACATATCCGCAGACGATAAAGCTGCCGTCCTGTAATTTACTGTACATTTTCCGTTTCTCCTGTATCTTTTGCAAGTAATTCATCGGTAAGCTTCTTTGCCCTGTCGGAGTTCAGCTTCACATCAAACCAGTCGGAAACTGCCGTGTTGCCGTCCTTGAGGCTGTTGTATATACCAATATATTCGCTTATATCCTCTGCGGTCATTGTGTCGAGATTTCTTCCCAGACGTTTTTCAATGACTGCCGGCTTTATACCGAATTTTTCAAATGCCACTGCCATTTTCTTTACACGGTCAGCAATCGGGATATCATTGCTGCCTGCAAGAGTTTTCTTGCATTCTGCAACTGCGGCTTCAACCAGATCCGGCGGAAGTACTGCAAGAATGCGTGCTCTGAGCCTTCTGCCAGCCATATTGGCATTATTTTCGTAAATATCCCTTTGAGTTGCAAGCTTCTGCTGACCGCTTTTTGTGTCCCTGACGTGGGGTACAACAAATGTCTGCGAGCTTATTGTATTTGTTTCCATATCCCAGCAATAAGCCTGCATCTCGCTTTCCCCCTCTTTCTGGGAAAGTTCTTTTATGCCGAAATCGATATTCCCCCAGCAGCGAGCCAGCTCCTCTGCAAGCCTTATTGAAGGACCCGAGATAGTGCTTCCACTTCTCGGATATGAGTATGTAGCCTTTTCAGCAAGGCTTTTTCTCTGACATGCCTGCATGGCCTTTGCGTAGGCTTCAACCTCATTTCTCGGAAAGTTCTTTGCGATAATGAGCTTGCCCTGAGCCTCTGCCACTGCACGGCTTGCCTCGATCGTCACTGTACCTTCATTTATATGTTTTGGTTTGCCCACTGCAAACGGATTGTCATTTTGTCTTATAATTTCATTTTCCATTATTAAAACTCCTCAAAAATATTTTCTTATTACCCAGTCGGGAAGCGATAAACTGTGTATTTCCGGTTCTTTTTCATATCCGTGCCAGTTGCCTGTTTCAAGGCATTCACGGTAAGTATCGAGATTTCTCATTGCCTCACTTTCGCCCAGTTCAAGCATCAGATCATCTGCTGCATACACACATACACAATAAGGCGGATCCTTTTCAAAGGCAATAAATATAAAGTCCTGAGCACCGATACCGCATTTGTTAAGCCCGTTAAGATACCACCATGCCTGGACATGGTATCTGTAATTATATGCGGATTTTGTAAATGCTTCAGGGGAAGCGTCAGCGGTAGATTTAAGGTCTATGGCGAGATTTCCCTTTAAGTAATCGGGACGGCATTTGCATTCAATACCTTTTTCTTCCCAGAAGTATGACTGCTCTGCTTTGCCGCCGCAAAGAAGCTTTTTTACGATAGGGTTTTCCCTGACAGCCCCGGCAATAACGGAGGCTTTGGCAAACATTTCAGATGTAATTACAACCTTATCCATCGCTTCTTTTTTAAAGGCGTTGTATTCTGCCTTTCCTTTGCTTGTCCGCCGGTCACATACAGGGGCTATGGCATATTCAGCTGTAAATGTATCAGCTTCAAGTATCAGCTTATGCAGTACCGAACCGAGAAGCATTGCTTCTGTCGGGTCCTTGGGATTGGACTTTATGTATTTGTAGTGGATAGGCGAACGGTTTATCAGGTCAAGGTCGGATTTTGATATGGCGGGATGGTTGTGATACTGTGCGTTAGTCATAGAGCAGTTTATCCTCCTTCATCATATCATAAAGAAAATCCGGATCAGGCTCGTTGTCTCCGCTTTCGTCCCATACACAACCGGGGCAGTCGTGAGAGCACTGGTCATCCCTGTCCCTGAAACAGATGTCACTCATTTTAATTCCTCCGTTTTTCGTTCGCATATCCTTTCAGTATCGTATTTCTCGAAAAGATACATTATCGCCATAAATTCATCATGGTCTCCGTCATAAGCTTTCATCAGCTTGTCTAATACAATTTTCACAAGCTCGCTGTTAAGCAATTCATCTTTCATTTCCTTTCCTCCGCCTTAGCATACTCCCTGCAGGGGTATTTCCTCGACCGCTCTGGACAGCGGCTCTGGTGCTTGCAGCTGTCACATGAGTCAGTCCTTTTATGCTTATTCATTCTGTGTACCTCTGTTTTTCAGATTGTGCCCTAAAATATTCATGCTGTTTTTAATGTGTGGCATTATTCCCAGTTCAGCAGCCATGCAGATAAGCTCACCTCCACTGATTGATTTTCCACATATATCAAAATAAGATTTTTGGAGTTCACTTGCTCTTTCAAGCAGTTCTTCATACCTCTCATCAGAGATTTCAATTTCAATTATCTTACTCATACTTGACAAATCCTTTCTTTAATCGTTGCATCTATTTCTGGATATTTAGCCTGGTGAGCCATTTTCAAAATGAATTTTCACAACTTCAATGCAGGCTAAATACTCTTTAGCATATTTGCTGTCCCCGTGAGTTTCTTTAACTTTATTTTCAAATTCTTTGAGATTTCCACTGAAACAACCACATGAAACGTGCACATGACCGTCTTTGCACATGAAAAATGTCGTATTGCGATTTTCAGAACCCAAACCTTTAAAACAAAGGTAATCTGCATCACCGTAAACCCTTGCATTACCGTAAACCCATGCATCACCGTAAACCCATGCATCACCGGAAACCTCTGCATCACCGTAAACCCTTGCATCACCGGAAACCTCTGCATCACCGTAAACCCTTGCATCACCGTAAACCCTTGCATTACCGGAAACCCATGCATCACCGGAAACCAATGCATCACCGGAAACCTCTGCATCACCGTAAACCCTTGCATCACCGTAAACCCATGCATCACCGGAAACCAATGCATCACCGGAAACCCATGCATCACCGTAAACCCTTGCATTACCGTAAACCCATGCATCACCGGAAACCAATGCATCACCGGAAACCCATGCATCACCGGAAACCCATGCATCACCGTAAACCCTTGCATTACCGTAAACCCTTGCATCACCGGAAACCAATGCATCACCGGAAACCCATGCATCACCGGAAACCCATGCATCACCGTAAACCCTTGCATTACCGTAAACCCTTGCATCACCGGAAACCAATGCATCACCGGAAACCCATGCATCACCGGAAACCCAT
>JBJEQU010000180.1:0-2906 GCA_051881935.1 Porcipelethomonas sp.
CCGTTTCTCTCTGTGTAGATGTATGGAGCCATTTTAGGGTTCCATCTTCTTGTCTGATGTCCGAAATGTACACCTGCTTCGAGAAGCTGTTTCATTGATACTACTGCCATGGTAGTTCCTCCTGTTTTGGTTTTATTATCCTCCGCCAAACTTAGCTTGACAGCGACTGTGAAGCTTATCACAGCACCGGCTGACAAAAGTATAAGCGTGCGAATTACTGTAACATTATATCATAGTCCGGGAAAAAAATCAAGTCTTTTTTCTGTTTTTTTCAAATAAATTTTCAGCAAAGAACCTCTTTCGCCGTGAACTGTTCTCTCCTGCTGCTGCCTTATATCTTACCAGCACCGTATCCTTTCCGATAAGCTCGATATCACGGCAGGACAATACGATATCCTCGTCTTTGCCCAGAAGTCCCCACAGCCGGTTTCTGCCGAATATCACCAGAGCTACAACGCTTCCGCTTTCCGATTCAAATTCAATATCATCTATAAATCCGAGCTTTTCGCCGTTTTCAACATTTATGACTTCCTTTGATTTCAACTCGGTCAAGCCATAAATCATAATGATGCTGCTCCATTTCGTTTCAGGCAGGCTCCCCGAAGGCTCCTCCCGCCGGAGGGGTCATGCCATCACCCCCGCCGGCAGGAAACGCATATCCATCGTCGGGAGGGGTCATGGTTTCTCCGCCGTTCTGGGGGATCATCCCGTCACTTCTGAAATCGCCCATGCCGCCTCCTCGTTTCATACCGCCCATGCCGCCTGTTGCTCCGTCACCAGCGGTAGTTACTGCAGCGGATACTGTAACCGTTTCCACAAGCTCTCCTCCGGTGTGGCTGCCGCCGCTTATATAGCCGTTCTGCGCACTGCCGCTTACAGTGCCGCCGGAATAGATGCTGTATTCACTGCCTGATACTATATCAGGTGTACTGATTATAACTGCGGAATAGGTTTTTGCCGGAGTATATGAAAGCAGAACTGTGCCGTTTTCGTCTTTGATGCAGACAGGGACTCCTGCCGCCTTCTGTTCCGCAGATGTAACAACAATTGAGCTCTGCTTTGATGAGTCTGACGGAAGCTCAAGCATTCCCGAGCTTCCTGCCGCAATAAGAACGCCGCCGTTTACAGTAACCTGTGCCTCGGAATCAAGGGCGGTATTGCCGCTGTCCTCAGGTCCGTCAACTATAATAGTTCCGCCGTTTATGTTCATAACTCCGTTTGAGTCAAGACCGTCACCTCCGGCATTTACATATACACTTCCGCCGTTTATATTCAGGACGCATGAGGAGGAAACACCGCCCATTCCGCCCATGCCGGCAGTTTCTCCGTCGGTTGCATTAAATCCGTCGTCGCTGGAGGTAACGCTGACGCTGCCGCCGTTTACATTTATAACGCTGCCCTCTATACCCTCATAGGAAGATACTATTTCAATTTCCGCATTTCCAATATTGACCGTTCCGTCGCTGTGGATACCGTCATCTCCGGAGCTGAGTACAGCGGTACCGCCGGCAAATTCGACGCAGCCTCCGGCATGGATACTGTCATCAGTGCAGTCTGCATTGATAGTTCCGCCGTTTATAATAATATCCTTTGTGGATTTAAGTCCCTTCTGGCTGTCCTCAGTCTTGTTGGTATTGCCCTCGTCCATCATGCCGCCTCTGCCGAAGCCTCCGTACATGTCTCCGAAAGGATTTTCCGACTGAGCAGTATCACCGGATGTTTCTGACGTACTTCCCGAACCGTTTCCGGTGGATTTTATATTCAGCTCACCGCCGTTTACAGTAAGAGTATTTTCCGACTGTACAGCATCATTTACCGACACTATATTAAATGTACCGCTTTCAAAGACTATAAAGCCCTTATCCGTTTCCTCGGTATTGGAGGACTTTATTCCGTCCTCACCGGCGTTTACATTTATTTGCGCATTCTGTATGACTACGGAATCCTTTCCCTTTATGCCGTTTCCCGGAGAGGTGACAGTTATATTGCCTCCGGCAATTCTCAGGTCATTTTTCGTGGTAATGCCTTCGTTGTAGTTGCCGTTTACAGTAAGGCTGCCGTTCCCGTTGATGGACAGGTCATCCTTGCTGAATATTACAGCGTCCGGTTCATTCTGCTCATCTCCGGAATATTCATAGACCGCACCGTCTGTCAGAATATTTTCAGTACCATCTGCAAGGGTTATTGAAACGTTTCCGGCATTTTCAATAAATACCGGAGAGGAACTGCTGTTTGATATTTCAGCGCCGTTTAAAACAAGATGAACGTCATCCTCGGAATCTACATATACCTGACCGTCGTCAAGCTTTCCGCTGAGAACGTAGGTACCGCCGGAGGATATTGTGACAGTTTTGTTTTCAAATACCGCACCGCTGCCGCTGATCTGCGCAGAGTCTCCGTTTAATTTTATGTCTGCTGTGGGGTTATTATAATCTGTAAGCAGGTCAAATTCTGTAAAATATTCAGAATACTCCTCTGATGCCGCCAGCTGCACTGCCGACCCGCTGTCTGTTTTCTCCGCAGAAGTTTCTGCTGTCACCTCAGCCGTACTGCTCTCCGAAGAGGCTGTCTGCGAGGATGAATCGCTGCTGTTCTCGCATCCGGACATGGATATCATCATCACCGCTGCTGCGGATATTACTGCTAAAAATCTCTTTAATTTTTTCATGAAAATCACACCTCTGTTTATTTTCCCCTCAGTGATTTTTTCTTTTTCTGATATGATTATAGCCATGCAATGTTAAAATAATGTGAAATCAAAAAGTAAATCATACGAAAAAAAACATTGTGCAATTTTTATTTCGCTTTCAGCGATTAAAACAGGTTTTGCTTTTTTTCAGTTAAACCATACTAAACTATATCAATTTTCTTTTTTTCTGTTCATTTCTTTGTATGCACAAAGTTTT
>JBJEQU010000181.1:0-2891 GCA_051881935.1 Porcipelethomonas sp.
TGTAGTGGTTTTTCCGGTGCCGGGACCGCCGGTCATGATCATGATTCCCCTTGAAAGAGCAGTCGTTATGGCTTTTCTCTGGAGTGTTTCATAATGAATAGAGTTCTGTTCCTCTTCAATGTCAATAAGCTTATCGTAGTCGTAATCCTCCGGACTTGAAAAGGCTTGCATAACTCCGATGCGTCCGGCAATATAGCTTTCAGCGCAGAAGTAATCATCAAGATAGACAAAGCCCCGTTCATTTTTAATATACTCATATATCTTCTGCTCATCGATCATTTCATTGTAAACGTTGTAAAAATCAGTCTCTGAAATCTGAAGGTAATTTTTTGCAAGTCTTTCAAAAACGTCTATAGGAAGGCAGGAATGTCCGGCATTGGCATTTTCCTTGAGAATATAAATGAATCCGGCTTCTATCCTGTTATGGGAATCCGGTGAGATATCCATTTCCTTTGCCAGAGCTTCAGCCCTCTTAAAGGACAATCCGACATTCACTGAACACAGACAGTACGGATTTGATTTAATAAGCTCTGCCGCCTGATGCCCCCATTGCTGATATGCTTTCATTGCAATACCGGATTTTATACCGTACTTTGAAAGGAAGATCATAAGGTGTCTCAGATTGAATATTTTCTTAACTTCATCTGCTATACTTTCGCATTTTTTCGGTGATATCCCCCTGATCTCAAGAAGCCGGCGAGGTTCTTTTTCCATTATTTCAAGAGTCTTCTCGCCGAATACATCAACAGTTCTCTTTGCAAGAGCAGGACCTATACCCTTTATTGCCCCGGACGACAGGTACTTGCATATGTTCACAGAGGTATTAGGCAGTTTTCTTTCGCAGTATTCAACATTGAACTGTGTTCCGAATTTTGGATGGGTTACATACTGTCCCTCCATCTGAAGGACCTCTCCGGCTTCAACATCACCAAGCTCACCTACAGCAGTAATGAGTTCTCCTCCTGCGTCAACGTCGAGAACGGAATAACCGTTCTGCTCATTCCTGTATATAACAGATTCCACTGTCCCTTCCAATTTTAACGCAGCCTGATCCATGCCTGATTCCTTTCCGGATAATGTAACAAATTATTATTCAGAACGGATACCTTGGAAGCTAACTGCCAATACAGAGCGGCAAATTCCCATGAGGTCTGGTTCTGATATTGATCCTTATATACATTATACTATTTTCAGACGGAAAAATCAATTATATTACGAATTTTTTTGCAGTTTAAAAATAAGACTGCTCAGATTATCCGGCGTACATATAATAAAAAAATTATACATATCACAATACCGACGGCAGATTTCTCGTTGTCCGACGCTCATTCCCCCGTCTATAATGATGATTTTTACCCGTGTACATTCGAGTTCTGTTCTGAATTTTTCTGCAATATTTCCAAGAATCTCCTCAGCATCGTCATTTATATCAATGACTACAGCAGCAGAAAGGTTTGAGCCGCTGAATATTCCTCTGCCAAAGATTTTCAGGAATATACAGGATGAGGCAGCAAGCAGAACAGCTGAAATCACAAGAATAATAATAACAGATATTATATTCATATGTACATTCTCCTTTGCGGTAATTTATAATACTGTACTAAATAATATGCTGCAATAAAAAAATTGCCACTGAAAGATTGAATTTGAATTACAAACATGTTATAATCAAAAAGACAGGAATCTTTTGTCAGATTAATATTAATAAAAAACACAAAGGAGAAAATATCATGGGTCCTTACAGGTATAAAGTGGTAAAAATTGAAGGTGAGTATGCAACTCTGCGCCGTACAGATACCGAAGATGAAGAGGAAATGTTTATTGCACTGGCACTTCTCCCCTTTGGGTGTGATGTAGGTACCAATCTTTTATGGGAAAATTTCCAGTATTCTATTGTATAAATTTCATAATTTCGGTTTATAAAATTTGAATAGACTTTACAAAACCACAAAAATATTCAATTCTCTTGACATTCCGCAAATTTAGTGTTATTATAACATTATGTTATTTTTCTAAAAATGATAAAAAAGTTTTTTGGAGGAAAAAAATGATGAAGAAGACATTTTCAAAGTTACTCGCAACAGCAGCAGCTGTTACAATGATTGCATCAGCTGTACCGGCAGCTATGGTAAATGCTGACGATACAACAGGCGTATTTCACGGTTTTGCATACAGACTTGACGGCGAAAACGCTATAATCACAGGCTTCACAAACGAAGGCGATGGTGAAGTTCCGGATCCTGAAGAACTTACGAGAATTGCTATTCCAGAAGCTGTTACAGTTGGTGATAAGGATTATACAGTTGTAGGTGTTGATGATCTTGCTTTCGCTGAATTAGCAAACCTCGTATCTGTAGAGTGTCCTGACACGTTACAGCTTGAATACATGGGAAATGTTGCTTTCTTAACAACAACTTCAATTTATAACTATCTTGAAAGTCAGCTTGGCGAAGATGCTCTTTCCGGCGAAGACCCAGATTTGCTTGTCGATTACGCTATGGAAAAGATTGCTTTTGAAGGTACTGTGGAGCAGTTTGTCATAAAACTGGGAGAACAGTTTGATATTGCCGGTGTTGAAGAGGACGACTATATTGGTGATGCAGTTGTAAAGCTCTATAGAAATATTGACAACCTCACAATAAGTGAGAAGACAAGAGACAAGATTGAAGTTTGGATGTCTTCTGTAGCATATTATGGTTTTGAAATCATTGCTTCTGAAGATTCGGATGCTGCAAAATATGCACTTGGTCGTGAAGTCCTTGGCATGAACTTTGTTCCTTCAAGCCAGGCAGTTTTGGGTGATGCTAACCTTGATGGTGTTTTAAATGTTCGTGATGCTGCTTTCATCGCAAACTACCTTGCAAATGGTAAGGGCTCTGAACTTCCAGCTA
>JBJEQU010000182.1:0-12574 GCA_051881935.1 Porcipelethomonas sp.
TGATTCCACGTCCGCAAGCACGTTCATTCACATAAGCTGCGGCGGTATCAATACATGAATATCCCATTTTGAAAGCCTCTCTGACGCTGACTTCGGCGTCTTTCGGTGAGATCAAAAAAGTTCCGATCCCTATCACCGGGCACTTGTTTCCATTGTTAAGCGTTACAAATTCCATATTACGTCCTCCTTATTTAAGCGCCGCTCCGTCTTTGAAAGCGTTTCCGACTTTTTCGCCAAGCTTGTAATATCCGTGACCTGCCGTATCGTAAATGATAGGGAAGAATTTTTCAAGCGTCACGTCGCCGCCGCTGAGAATACCTTCATCCGCACTCACATTTTTTATTTTGCCGAGATATTTTGCACCGTCGATCACTTTTACATGTTCACATTCAAGTGCAAGCGGCAATTCATTTATTACGGGAGCGTCCACAAATTCACTTTTAGTCGTTGTAAAGCCTGCTTTTTCAAGCTTGTCCGGCTCTGCGTTTGCCGATACTATTCCCACATAATCGCAGGCAATAACATGGTCGGCGTCGGCAATGCTTACGGTAAAAGCTTTTTTCAGCCTGATATTTTCCGTTGTTTTGTGGCTGCCAAGGTCGATGATTATTTCATCGCTGCATACTATTCCGCCCCACGCAGCGTTCATAACGTTTGCTTTTCCGTTCTCATCATAAGTGCCGATTATCATTACCGGCTGAGGGAACAGGTATGGTTTTACTCCTAGGTTTTTTCTGCTCATATCAGCACTTCCTTTATATTTTCTTTGATTTTATTATATCACGACATACATTGAATGTACAATATTTCTTTATCATAGTGCTATAACTGATATTTATACCATTTACATTTTTATTTGTGATTTCCGAACAGCCAGCCCATTATTTCAGAATCATGTGCAAAAGCTTGTCCACCGGCGTGTTGGTCGGAATAACCCCGTTCTGAAAAATATTCTTCCTCACGGACATCAAGCACAAGTATCCTGTTTATCTCCTCTTTTGTCAAACCCTGAGCTTTATAAATATCATAAAGCTCGTTATACGCATTTATCATAGGTTCGGCTCCGTAATAGCTGTCATTTTCACCTATAACCAGATATACCGGCGTTTTGGCAGCGGCAAGAGTTTGTATGTCCCCGTCCCACTGAGAACTTGTTTCAAGATAAGCGGTATAAAGCCCAGGACTTTTTCCCATAACAATAGAACCTGTTTCACCTCCGCCTGACATTCCATGAAGATAAACTTTTTCGGTATCAATATTGTAATTTTTCGAAAAATACTCTGTCAGCGTTATCGTCATTTCCGCAGAAGTTTCTCCCCAGTCATCAAGCTGCGGAGAAATCACAATCATTTTATCGTTATAATCTATTGCCTCAAAGGGAAAATCTTCAACAAGATTTGCTCCTACTCCTTGAAAATACAATCCTTCCCAACCGGGCAAAGTCACAAACAGCGCATAAGGTGAGCTACCGTCATAGCTGTCAGGAATATATACGGAAAAATGTATATCTCCCTGCTGTTCAGAATGCAGAACGTTGTCAACAATAAATTCTCTGTCAGTTATACTGCCAAAATCAATATAATCGTTATCGGTAGTATGACTGTATAATTTCATACCATCACCGCTTTTTTCCGGATACTCATTATCCCGGGTTATAGTTATTGTTTCATCAGTTATTTCGGTTTCTGATTTTTCGGTATCTCCGCTATCAGAACAGCCTGTAAAAAATGCTGTAAATAGGACGATTACTATTGTCAGCCCTTTCACTTGCATCACTCTTTTCAATCATATTACATATTGCTTTCCCAGAAGTTAATCGCATCGTCTATCCAGCCGTCAGCAACAGTATTTGTACCGAGACCAAAACCGTGAGGAAGTCCGTCGTATGAATGAAATTCTGTCGGTATTCCATATGAATCAAGTTCTTGCAGACGATGCTGCATGGTCTGCCAGTTTGCTATTCCGTCATTTGTTCCAACGCAGGCATAAGTCGGAGCATCATTTTTTGAGGCATATGTATAGCCGGTATATTGCATAATAACAGCCGAAGCCTGCGGTACGCCATACTGAGAAGCATAATCTGCGTTGCCTAAGGTTGCCGCCATTCTGGCGCCTGCGGAACCTCCCCAAAGTGAAAAGCCATTGGGATCTACTTCAAGCACATCTGCATTTTTGATAATGAACGATATTGCCCTTGCAAGATCATCATAAGCATAGTCAGGTCGGTATATCAGAGCAAACGCATTATATCCCTTTTCACTGACCTCTAGTGCATGAGGAAAGCTGTCGTGCATTGCTCCCACATATACAAAACCGCCGCCGGCATTCATTATTGCAAACTTTTCTCCGGGCTTGCCTTTAAAAAAGAACAATCCGGTATCGGCAAGGCTTGCATCTTCGGCAATTTCCTCATCTGAATATATCCTATAGAAGATCTGTCCGCCGTTTTCAGCATCGTTTTTCAAGCGATTCAGTATCTCAACGGTCTTGTCCGGATCAATATAGCTGTACCATGTATATATGCTGCTGTCGCTTATGTCATCAAGAGTCATATCGTCCGAAACAGACCTGTCAATGGGAAAAAGCTGTCTGCCGAAATCCTCAAAAGCAGTAGCGGAAAGCACTTCCGATACCTTGGTTCCTGTTGTAAAATCGTCTGTGGGAGAAATATCTTTTGGATTGTTTTCAGAATGTGTCTCACCGAAAAAATACAAGAGTCCGTTGTATGTATATTCCATTGCCGCCTTACCGTCATGTGAGTATCCGTCTTTCACGCTGTATGCAAAGTTTTCTCCTTCGGTAAAATAATCGGAACTGCGCATTTTTTCAACCCGACTTTCTACATAACTATATGCAAAATCAGATGTTCCCGTTATCGACCATACAAAGTAATCGCCTTGCTCATAGTTCTCCGCAGCTTTCCATATTTCCTTATCATCAAGCGTTGTGCCGCAGCTCATAGGCAGAAATTTGCTGAAATAATCAAGACCATACTGAAATACTCTCCATGTAGCCACAGAACCCATAGAAAATCCTCCGAATGCTCTGTGGTCACGGCTGGAGATAAGGTCTTCCTTTGCGGTACTTTCAGCAAATGTGCTGTACTTGCTTTCTACAGCAGGTATAAGGTCATTTATCAGCTCATTATGATAATTACGGTTTAAGCTCATCGCAAGACTGAAATCTCCGCTGTCGTCTCCGCTTGTATTGTTGTATGTAGGACAAACGATGATAACAGGTTTTATCCTTTCGTCAGCTATCAGATTGTCTATTACATTTTTAAAATCATTGGGACTATCCGGAGTTCCAAGCGTACTTGTTTCATTGCTCCAACCGCCGTGCATAAGATAGAAAATATCATACTGTTCATCTTCCGTATAGCCGTAGGGCAGATAAATTATCGCACGTTTTGTAAGAACCTGCGATCTGTCCTCATAGCGGAACGATTCATATGTATCATAGCTCAGCTCTTCCAGTTTTCCCTGTTTTTCTGCCGAGGAAAAATACTCGTCCGGAATTTCCTCCAATTCCTGCGGAATGGTTTTAACAGCACCGCTGTTCTTATTCGGTTCTGAACTTTGTATGGCAGGAGCAGAGTCAATACCACCTGCGGAATACGAATTATTTGAATTATTGTTTTTAATGCCGTTGGAACAGCCTGTCATCAGCAATGCCAAAGAGATAAGCAACATCGGAAATCTTTTTATCTTATTGTTCATATTCACCAAATCCTTTTGAGCATACCGAAATTAACGGCTGATTATTCCAAGACTGTCCACCCATTCGGTAATCACCGATTCTGACGACTCCATATCATAATTGTAAACCGAAAGACCTTCACGAACTTCTGCATTCGGTTCAAGCCCTGCTATGGTTTCATAGGTATCGGCAGCACCGTAACCCCAATGGGTATTAAACGGCACAATTATTTTTCCGCTTAAATCATATTCATCAAAGAAGCTGTAAACCGCCATTGGCATATCTGTCCACCATGTAGGATAACAAACGAATATCACGTCGTAATCATCAATATTGTCTATATGATTTTCAAGCTCCGGGCGTGCACCGGACTGCTGTTCCTCGTGTGCAACCTGAGTAGTTGAATCATAGTCGGCAGGATAATCGCTGCCCTTGATAAAGAACAAATCTCCGCCGGTATATTCTGAAATTATCTGAGCTCCATATTCGGTAACACCTACAAGTTCATCATTCCTGTAAAGACGGCTTGCACTTGCGTTTGCGTCTACATTATCTGTCTGAATATTTGTAAAATACGCAACAAGGATTTTTCCTCCGGAATTGTCTTCAGCAGTGCTTTCGTCAATTTGACTTTCTGATGAATTGTCTACAGTGACTTCCTTTGAGCTATCGTCCGAGGATTCGATATTATCTTCTTTTTCGGAAGAATCTATCTCTTCATCTTCACTTGAAGCTTCAACACTACTTTCATCTGCTTGATAGCCTGCTGACTCATAATTGTCACTTAACATACTATCCTTGTTTGAAATATTGCTGCCGCAAGCTGTCATTGTAAGCATAAGCGCTGCCAAAGCTGAAATAACTGTCTTCTTATTCATTTGTGTCTGCCTCCGTTTCATACAAAACTGTCCACTACTGCGTTTGAAATAGAACAAATATATCCGGTGGGAGATATTTCTCCACCATAATTAACATTAGCATTTGAAACATCAAGCATTTGAGAACTGACCCATTGCTGTTTCAAACTTATGGTATCCTCACAGCGAAATTCGTAACCATCATCGGTCATTCTGAAACCATTTACTGTTATCCAATGAGAATATCCCTCAAAGTCGGTGATAATGTTCCCACCTATATAACAGACTTCCAGAACAGCAGGACGACCTGTTGATATCAATTCAACAAGAGTCTCTTCGGTAGATTTTTCTGTTCTGAAATCCGTAAGTGAATAATCACTTATTCCACTGTCCTGAAGATACTTATTCACTGAATTTGATATCTGCCACCCAAACATATAGTACCTATCTCCGCCTATACTATACTCGTTTGATAATCCTGAATAACTGCGTATAGTACTCATACGCTCAATCAGTGCAGTATTCCACACCGGATCAATACTTTGTATTATCAGCGTTCCTGCTGCTGCGCCGCACGCTGTTTCACCAGCCAGTTCTGCATAATATTGATTTACGGTTCCTGTATCAATTGTAGTTTCTGCTGCACAAAAATCAGAAATCAGATTTTCACTTTCATTTACATATTCAATCTGAAACCCAACAGATGAATAACCGCACTTAACGTCAGAATTATCTTTCATATAAGTTTCCTCTGACAAAACATCATAAGCCGGAACTTCTATTATTCCGTCTGTTATTTCATCAGCAAGTAATTCAGCCTGAAGCTCTTTTATCACTCTTCCGCCGCTGCCTGAATTTACTGTAAGCCGATAAACTTTTACAACATCAACATTGATCAAACTACTATTTAAATGCAGAATTACTTTTTCATCGGAAAACTCAGATATTTCAAGTTCAGGTACAGTCATTACTCTATTCTCTTTGGTTTCAGAGCGTATAAATATATCTTCTGCTTCTGAAATAACCTGATTGCTTTCTGTAGAATCATCTTTCGTCAGTGTACTTGTTTCAATATGGTTTATTTCAGTATCAACATTGATATCAGGAGATTTTCCACATGCAGACTGAAATACCGTCAACGTCAGAAAAGTACAAATAAACTGTTTTCTCATATTACTTTCCGTAACCCAGACCGTCCACCCACTCTTTGATTTCGTCTGCTGCACCCTCAACATCGCTTTCATGAACAGAAATGCCGTCTTCAATAACATTTGCGTTGGGTTCAAGCTCTTTTATGGTATCTATAGTTCCGGAAAAACGGCTGCCGTTTGCGGAATTGAAAGGAACTATCGTCTTGCCGCTGAAATCGTACTTGTCGAAAAAGCTGTACATTACCTGAGGCAGATCATACCACCATGTGGGATATCCTATGAAAATAACATCGTAATCGTCTAAATTTTCTATGTGACTTGTCAATTCGGGACGTGCGTTGTCCTTCTGCTCCTTTTCAGCATAATCGACAAGTTTTCCCACATCTCCCGGATAGCCTACAGAAGTTTTTATGGAAAATAGATCTCCACCTGTTTCTAACTGTATCATATCCGCCAGAGCCCTCATTCTTCCCCGTCCATCGGAGATAACGCTTGCCGAAGCGCTTGCGTCAACGTCGCTGTTTTCCGCTACCGCAAAATATGCGATAAGTATATTGCTGCCGCTTGGTTCTCCTCCGTCGTTTACAGCAGCAACCTCGGACTTAGGAGTTGATCCGGAAGTAGTCTTTCCACAGCCGGTTAATGCTAACAAAGAAACAGCTGTAACAACAGAAATGGTTTTTAAAAACTTTTTCATTTAACTCACCTCAATCATGTATTTTACAATTAATAAGCTTTCTTGCCGTATGTGCACAGCGATGATCAATTATCTCACTGTACCCTTGATCCAGAGACTCAATTTGCCGCATTTCTTCGTCCGTCAAAGTGAAATCATCTAAACTTATGTCTTCAATGCAGTGTTCCTCGCAGGTCGAACGAGGGATAACAGCTATGCCGTTCTGTAAATTCCATTTCAGAGCTATCTGTGCAGCTGATTTTCCGTGAGACTTTGCTATTTCGGAAAGTATCGGGTCGTTAAAAATATTCTTCTGACCCTCGCACAAAGGTCCCCATGCTTGGGGCTGACAGCCATAGCTTTTCATATCGGCTATTGCTTCACGCTGCGAAAAATACGGGTGAATTTCAATCTGGTTAACCATCGGCGGGGTATCGGTATTGAGCGAAAGGTCTACAATTCTTTCGGGAGAGAAATTTGAAACTCCTATTGCTCTTATGTATCCCTCTTTCGCCAGCTTTTCCATTGCTCTCCACGAACCAAAATAGTCGCCGTAGGGCTGGTGTATAAGGTATAAATCCAGGTAATCAAGTCCGAGGTTTTTCAGCGACCGATCAAATGCTTTTATTGTATTTTCATAACCTGCGTCCTGAACCCACAGCTTTGTGGTCACAAACAGCTTTTCTCTGGGTATGCCGCTTTCTCTTATCGCTCTGCCTATGTCCTCCTCGTTAAAATATGACGCCGCTGTATCTATAAGTCGAAACCCAAGTTTCAAGGCGTTCAAGACGTGTTCCTTGCAGTTATCCCTCAGCATAAACGTACCAAAGCCTACGCTGGGCATTTCCACATTATTGGACAGCTTTATATTCTCCATATGTATTTCTCCTCATTGTGTTTCTGTAGACAATTATACAGCTAAAATCATGAAAAGTACAATATCAATTTGGTATAGCACTATAAATTTCGCTTATACTTTATATTGACAATGCACCGTAAGCATGGTATCATATAAAATATAAAGGCGGTGTTTTTATGATCGAAATTTATATGCTTACCCAGCTGATTGCCATAGCCGACAACGGAACAATGTCAAAAGCTGCCGAGCAGCTGCACCTATCGCAGCCTGCCCTCAGCAGAACAATAAACAAGCTTGAGGATATTATGCAGGTCAGGCTTTTTGACCGCAGCAAAAATAAAATAGAACTTAATGAAAACGGCAGGCTCGCCGTAGAATACGCACGAAAGGTAATAAAGGATTCTGAGGATATGGTAGCTCAGATCCGTGCGTTTGATGAAAGCAGACGAACTATTTCCGTCACTTCATGCGCTCCTGCGCCCATATGGCTTATCGTGCCTATCCTTTCCGAGCTTTATCCCAATATGAAGGTATCTACGCAAATGAGGTATCACGAAAATTTTGAAGAGGAGCTTTTAAGCGGCAAATGTCAGCTGCTGATAACGCCTTATCCTTTTGATGACCCCGATGTGAAATGCTATAGATTTTTTGAGGAAAAGCTGCTGTTGTCCGTTCCGCCTGCTCATCCGCTTGCGGCTTATCCCGAGATATCTCTCAGCGACCTTGAGGGCGAGACAATGCTGCTTTACTCCGATATAGGATTCTGGCATGATATGCACAAAAACAAAACTCCCAACACGAAATACATTCTCCAAAGCGAATACGAAACTATGACCGAGCTTGTAAAGGCGTCCGCTTTGCCATCATTTGTTTCAAACGTTACGCTGAAAATGCGCCAGGAAGAACTTAGAAATTCAAACCGAGTGGCTATTCCCATAAAAGACAGCGAAGCAAAGGCAACTTTCTACTGTTGTTGGAATAAATCAGACAGCAAAAAATTCAAGGCATTGGAGCACTATTTTCAAAAAGAAAATGAGTAAGACAATAATCTGTTGATATTGATTTACAGATTCTTTTGCTCCATATCAGATGAACTATTTTTGATGCCCAAATTCTGTTTCTTTCTCAATATTACCTCCCTAAGCTTGCTGTCTACTGTCGGTACGAAAGACTTATACTTCTGCGAATAATCATCTTTAATACACCTACTCATATTTATAAATAGACCAAATATCGTATCAGCAAGCACAGCGTTTTCAAACTTATCGATATCATCAAGCAGCTTTTGAGCATACTCGTTTCCGTCATCAGCAGACTTAGTAAGCCACCGGATAGCTTTTTCCTTATCCTTTTCAAGTCCGTCAGCACCCAAAAGATAGAGTTTGCCCAACTGATAACTAGACCACTTATTCTCGGCAGATCTTTGAAAACACTCTATAGCTTTGGAAATATCTATGTCCGTACCAAGACCGTTCTTGTACATCATACCGATTTTGTAAAACAGATTATCATCAGCCTGCCCCTTTCGCTTCAAATTCAAGAATCCCGAAAGTGCCTGCTTGTAATACTGCTGAGCAGTATTATCATCTTTACTAACATATTCGCCCTTGCTGTACATTTGTGCAACCGCATATGAAGCATACGGCTGACCCTGCGAAGCAGATTTTTGATACCACAAGAACGCCTGCGATAAATCTTTGTCCACACCGTTGCCGTAATAATACAAGTTTGCAAGACTGAATTGTGCGAATTTGTTATTATCCTTTGCCGCTTTCAAGAACCATTCAAAGGCTTGCGAATAATCCTGCTCCGTTCCCAACCCATAACAATACATTTTGCCTATTCTGTACTGAAGATATGATTTCAGTTTATATGCTGTTAGTTCGATTTCAAGAAAGCCTTTCAGCGCTTCCGTATAATATCTCTGCGACTTTTCCAAATCTATTTCACAAAGCTTATCAGTAGAGTAAAGCTTTCCTAAATCGTGAACAGCAAGAACATTGCCTGTCTGAGATTCCAAAAGCAAAAGTTGTTCTGCTTTTTGAAAATCTTCAAATTTTGAGTTCTTGTCGTAAATCAGCTTGCAGGCTTCTTTGAAATTATTGCTCCACTTTAAATAATATTTGCTGTCCGAAACAAAATCAGCAGTATTAATTGTGACCGTACCTTCTTCTGCCGACTGATCCGATTCATCAACAAGCTGAGAAATCTCAACATCAGAATCATAGGTATTAGGCACTATCAGTTCGGGAACTTGAACCACTGCATCGACCATAGGGCTATCCATATCAAGCACAGTCCTGATTATCATATTCCTCACCTGCTGAAACACCTTATTCTCTGTCAAAGCAGGCAGTTCTTTTTCCTTCTGCGTATAAGTCTTGTATTTCAAGCGCTCCAAGTCACACCACTTCTCATAAAGTTGACGGATATTCTCGTCTCTTGCAAGCTCAGAAAATATATCATTAACTGTTTGCTTAACTTCCGGCGGCAAGTATCCATACACTTTTTTGCCTCTGACATTCTGTAACTGAGAATAAAGCTTTCGAACTAAATCTTCAAGCAGAGGACAATCAAAGTTGCCTTGACGAATATTATCAACTATATTTTCAAACTCTGTTTTGGATACAGCTTTTAATTCATCACGGCTTATCGTCTGCTCTTGATATATAGACTGCAAATCATCATGAAAAATGTCGTTTGCAAATGCAGAGCGGATTTTGTCAATGCCCTCTTTCGTAAGAAAACCCTGCTTTGGATTTGTCGAATAGACAAGCAGATGAATATGCGGATGATGAGTTGTGTCGTGAAAAGCAGCATACCATTTCAGATTGCATAGCGGAATACGCTGTGCTCTTGCAATGTCTGCTATATGCCTTTTTACAAGGTCACGCCATACTTCCGAATTATCATAGCCGAGGCGCACAGCGTCTTCTCTCCTAAGAGAAACAACGTGCGACCAGACATTGCCCTTGTGATTTGCTATTTCGTTTGCCACTCTGTCAAGAACAATAGGCTCGTCACTTTCGTTGAACAGACCATGCGAACCTCTTTTCTGAACGCCGGGGCGCATAGCCATGTAACCTACAAAATTTTGTCGGTCACCAATAACGTCGGCGTTGCGCTCAATAATTGTTGAAATCAATTCACTTGCATTTTCCATCGTAGGATCAGCGATATAGTCCTCATACTCCAAATATCTTTTTGCTTCGGGAAAATCTGAAAGCAGATCACAAAGTAATTCTTGTTGGTTTTTGGTAGCGTTATCATTTCTGTCAATAGTATTTTGGTCACGAAATTCAACCGTTTCACGGGTTGCAATGTACTTTGTGTAATTCCTGCGCTTGTTTTTGCTTTTCTGTGTGCCGCTTTTCAGATAGCGGCTTGTGACGATGATTTGGTATTTTGGCATATGACCGCTCCCTTTCAATTTTTATATATTGTTTTTTTGTCATGGATATGGTATAATATTAAAAAGAACCTACTATGAATTATTAGATTTTGCCACGAGGTGACATTATGAGAGCACGAGTATATGATAAATCAAGAGATTGTTATTACATTTCCGAAGTATACGGAATAGTCAACAGAGCTGGCGATTGGTATATTGTTGATGATAGTGTAGATCCGAACCGCGTTGTTTTAGTATCGTATCTTGATTTTGACTCAAAACCACCATATAAAGTGAATATTGAAATCATTGATGCGAACCCATTTCCAAAGAAAAACTGGATATATCTTGACAAAATGAACGATGTTAATGCTTTATTAAAACAAAGCAAAAAGCTTCATTACTTTCGAGGAATGAATTGTATCTGGGAAACGCAGAACGCACTGGCTGAGCTCTTGGATACAAATACCATTGAGAAATCTGCTTTACAACTGACCGCACTTTCAACGAAACTCGACGGCTGGAATTACATCGAATCTCAGTCGGATATTGACAAGCTCATGGAAGAATATCATGGATTTCATGATTCGGTTCTAAAAGAATTATCATATGTTTCCGGTGATTACTATGATAAAGAAAAACATGGAACTCACCTCAGTGCAGCAGGCAGTAAACAAATTCGAATCTTATTTGACAGTGAATGGGAAGGTCAGATCGAAATAATTATGTTAGCTCCCAGAATTATTCACTTGATTCCGGGAGAAGAAAACTTTTTATCCATATTGTACGATGCTTCAATATTTATTCAAAACCGTATGGTACATTTCTACGATTCCTACACGGAAGAAATCCCGAATGAATATACCGGAACATATTTTGTTGCGATGGGAATGATGTGGAGACATACTGAATCATAATAAAAAACTACACTATGCACCAGCCGTATCCTATTCGGATATGGTTTGCTCTTACTCCGACCGCTGATACCTCACCGCCTTTTCAAAATTAATGATACCACTGATCCGCTTAACTTCATCCGTACACATAGCGCGAAGCTTGATCATTGTATCGTCGTCAATCTCATGAACCGCCGCAAGCATATGTGATATAGCACCCAGTTCAACAGCAACTTTAAACAAGGTACGGGACAACCTCTGTTCCGTGCCTTTTACAATTCCCTCCGTTAGCGTAGCAAGCTGCGGAGCAAGATAGTCCACAAGCTCAGGCTTGTTCTGTAAAAGATAACCGCAGTAAAATCTGATTGCCTTTTCCATAAACTCAGTGCGAGACGAGCAGTTATCCGACTTGTATAGAATATCGACTGTTTTCATCGTCTCGGGAAAAACATACAGCGAAAACTTGATTTTTTCTGCTGTGACACCATCATTTTCCCCTGCAATATCCGTGCTTTTTTTCATTTTTTGTACTTTTGACTCCATGACTTTCGTAAACCTCCTTTTTTGACTTCATTTTTCCAATGCTTGTAAAACCTCGCAAAATCGGCGAGCTTTGCTCGTCCGATGTAAATGTTTTGGCGGCTTTGACGCCAAAACTTTAACCAGCAACAAAATAAATACCCCCAACCCCACCCGAATTCTCCCGAATCCTGCCATTCTCCTACTCTGCGACAAACGCCCCAAATCCGCCCCACTTCCTTCAGGGTAAACTTACCCCATCCACCGCCTTACCTCGCCACACAGGGCAACGTCGTGCAACCCGTGGCAAGTTACTGCTCGTACTTCTTTTCCGATTCAACCGGAGCAGTAATCTTCTGCTTTCTTGCAGGTCTTTTCGCCGACATCATATCAATGAAATCTCTGACGTTCTGAGGAACTGTCTTGAGGTAGAGCTGGTCAATGTACTTGTCAAGCTCCGCCGCAAGAGCTGTGTTCTTCTGCTCCAGATACATCTCAATCGCCGAAAGTCTTTCCTCACTTACAT
>JBJEQU010000183.1:0-12447 GCA_051881935.1 Porcipelethomonas sp.
GGACGGAACATATTTTGAACGTGTGGAGATCGCAGGTCCGGGATTTATAAATTTCTTCCTTGGTAGAAGATGGTTTTCGGAAATTGCCGATACTGTTATAAGAGAGGGAGATAACTACGGCAGGACTGATACAGGCAGCGGAAAGAGAGTCCTCGTTGAATTTGTTTCGGCTAACCCTACGGGTCCTATGCATATAGGAAATGCAAGAGGCGGTGCTATAGGCGACTGTCTTGCAGAAATCATGAGTTGGGCTGGCTTCGACGTTCAGCGTGAATTTTACGTAAACGACGCCGGAAATCAGATAGAAAAATTCGGAAAATCCTTAAATCTCAGATTTATGCAGCTTTGCAGCAGTGATGGAAAGAAAGTCATCGAGGACTGCGGCGGTAATGTATCGGAAATATGCGAGAAGATATATAACGATACTGAAACTTTCCGGATGCCGGAAGACGTGTATCTGGGAATGGATATCATAGAACACGCCTGTAATTATTATAAGGAAAACGGAACCGCTCTTGCTGAAATCAGTGAGGAGGAGCGCAAAAAATCCCTTACTGATTATGCACTGCCGAGAAATATTGCCGGTCTTGAACGTGACCTTTCCAAATACCGCATAACCTATGACAAGTGGTTCAGGGAAAGTACTCTCCACAACAATGGTGCTGTAAACGAAATTATTGACAAACTCAAAAGCAGCGGTTATACTTATGAAAAGGAGGGTGCGCTCTGGTTCCGGTCATCCGAGCTGGGGGACGAAAAGGACAGAGTTCTCGTCCGTGCAAACGGCGTTGTAACATACTTTGTGCCGGATATTGCCTACCACTACAACAAGCTCGTTACAAGAGGCTATGACAAGGCAATCGATATTTTCGGCGCAGATCACCACGGATATATTCCGAGAATGAAAGCGGCTCTCCAGGCTCTCGGCGTTGACCCATCAAAGCTTGACATCGTTATCATGCAGATGGTAAACCTTGTGAGAAACGGCGAAAAGTACAAGCTTTCAAAGCGTTCCGGAAAGGCGGTAACACTTTCAACTCTCCTTGATGAGATACCGATCGATGCTGCAAGATTTTTCTTCAATCTCCGTGAACCCAATTCCCATTTTGATTTTGACCTGGATCTCGCAGTTGAAAAATCCTCCCAGAATCCGGTATATTACGTACAGTATGCCCACGCAAGAATATGCAGCCTTATTTCCAATCTGAAAGCAGATGGCTTTGAGGCAGACAGCTTTTCCGCAGAAGAACTGGACGTGCTCGACAAGCCTCAGGAGATCGAGCTTATAAGACAGCTTGCCGCTCTCCCTAATGAGATCGACAGCGCCGCAAAGGCTTATGACCCTGCAAGGATCACTAAATATTCAGTGGAGCTTGCTACCCTTTTCCATAAGTTCTATGACGCATGCAGCGTAAAAAATGCGGAAAATGACCAGCTCAAAAAAGCAAGACTTGTACTTTGCAGGGCTGTTCTCCAGGCACTTAGAAACTCCCTTCGCATTATGAAGATCGATTGTCCGGAAAAAATGTAATTTCATTATTAAGGGAAAAAATACCTGACATTACATTTTAATTACAAACATAATTAACCATTCAGTGGTTATTTACAATTCTCAACATAGTTAATTTGTAGAAAATGTCTTCCAGTTTTCAATTGTTAACAGTTTATTAACAATTAAGGCGTTTCAATGTGTTACAATTTGTAATATATTGAGACATTGTAAAAGCATTATATACAAAACCTAAAAAAACAGAAAGGAATGCTGATATGTCCAACAGATTATTTCAGGGATTAGTTCACCAGATGAGAGACGCTGTAAACGCCGTTATAGGCGTTGTAGATGAAACGGCAACAATTATTGCATGCAGCGATCTTACAAAGGTAGGAACAACAAACGAATTTGTTTCGCTTGATCTAAGCGATTCACATGATATTTTCATAAGAGACGGATTTACCTATAAGCCCTTCGGTTCAAGGGTAAAGCCGGAATATGCTGTATTTGTTGAGGGCGTTGACGACAATGCCGCTAAATACGCAAGCATTATGGCAATAAGCCTTTCAAATATCAAGCAGTATTATGATGAAAAATATGACAGAAACAACTTCATCAAAAATGTTGTTCTCGACAACGTTCTCCCCGGAGACATTGTGATAAAGGCAAGAGAGCTTCACTTCAACGCTGAGATCAGCAGAGTGGTGTTCCTTATAAGAATAGTCGCTGCCAACGACATTTCAGCCTATGATGTTATTCAGAACCTCTTCCCTGACAAAAACAAGGACTTTGTTTTCAATATAACCGAGAGTGACATTGTCCTTGTCAAGGAGATCAAGGACAACGTTGATTCAAACGACCTTGAAAAGCTTGCACGTTCCATCGCTGATACCTTGAGCAGTGAATTCTACACAAGAGTAAATGTAGGTATCGGAACTGTTGTTGTCGGTGTAAAGGATCTCGCCCGTTCATTTAAAGAAGCCCAGATGGCTCTTGAGGTCGGAAAGGTTTTTGATACGGACAAGAATATTGTAAGCTATGATAATCTCGGTATTGCAAGACTTATTTATCATCTGCCGACTACTCTTTGCGAAACCTTCCTCCATGAAGTTTTCAGAAAAGGCAGCATAGAGTCTCTCGATCATGAAACATTATTTACAATTCAGAAGTTTTTTGAAAATAACCTGAATGTTTCTGAAACATCAAGAAAGCTTTTTGTTCACAGAAATACACTGGTCTACCGTCTTGAAAAGATCAAAAAGCTTACCGGACTTGATCTGAGAGAATTCGATCACGCGATAATATTTAAAATTGCCCTTATGGTCAAGAAGTACCTTTCGGCAAATCCTATGAAATTCTGATAAAGCAGCGTGATCGGGCAGATTTTACCGCATGATCCATGCGGTGGAAAGAAGGTGTCCCAATGGTAGAACTGAAAAACGTTTCAGTCACCTACGCTACCGGTGTTGACGCACTTAACAATGTCAGCCTTACTGTAAACGACGGCGACTTTGCGTTTGTAGTCGGTTCCTCCGGTGCGGGTAAGAGTACTCTTATCAAGCTGATCTTAAAAGAAATTGACGCAACAAGCGGTCTGGTTATGGTAAATGACTATAATCTTAACCGGCTGAAAAAGAAAAAAATACCGGAATTCCGCCGGACCATCGGGTTCGTGTTCCAGGATTTCCGGCTTATACCGTCAATGACCGTATATGAGAACATTGCTTTCGTTCTCCGTGTTATTGATGCACCAAGAAAATACATAAGAAAGAGAGTGCCGTACGTAATAAGCCTTGTAGGGCTTCAGGACAAGGCCAAAGCCTATCCGAACCAGCTCTCCGGCGGTGAGCAGCAGCGTGTTGCCATTGCAAGAGCTCTTGTAAATGACCCTCAGCTTATTATTGCAGACGAGCCTACAGGAAATATTGACCCTGAGCTTTCCTACGAGATAGTTGAACTTCTCAAGGGAATAAACGAATGCGGAACCACGATCCTCATGGTTACTCATGAGCATGACCTTGTACGTCACTTCGGCGGAAGAATTATCAATATAAATTCCGGCGAGATCGTCTTTGATGAGGTGATTGGAGGCAGCAATGAAGCTTAGCGGTGTAAGGTACCTGACAAAACAGGGCTTTGAAAATGTATGGAAAAACAGAATGATGGCTTTTGCATCCTTCTGCGTTCTCCTCGTTTCACTGCTCCTTGTTGGAATTTCAGTGCTTCTGTTCATGAATTTAAATTCCATTATCGGGAGCATTGAAAATAAAAATGAAGTTGTAGTATATCTTGATCCGGATATTACTGCTGCTAAGACGGAAACCGTCCAGTCAAAGCTTGAACAGATCGATAACATTGACGAGATCTCATTCTTCTCAAAGGAAGAAGCATTTGATTCAATGAAGGACAGCATGTCTGAATACGCCAATGTATTTGATTCTCTGGGCGATGACAACCCGCTGCCTGATTCATTCAGGATAAGAATAGCGGATATTTCCCTTACCGAAGAAACGGTAACGCTTATCAATGAAATTGACAACGTCTATTCCGTAAGAGCGCCTTACGATTTCGTAAATATTCTTTCGGAAATGAGAAAGATCATTTCATGGGTAGCGGCGGCGATCATTATCGCCCTTACCATTGTTTCCATGGTAATTATTTCCAATACGACCAAGGCCAGCGTTTTTGCACGAAGAAATGAGATCAGCATTATGAAATATGTAGGTGCGACAAACGCATTTATCCGAATACCCTTTTTTGTTGAGGGTATGGTGACCGGGTTTGCGGCAGGTATTGTTGCAACAATCATAACATGGATAGGCTATGACGCAGTTGTCGAACTGCTGACAAAGGAGGTCAATATTCTCAACGTTATCGGCATGGGAAGTATTATTTCATTCGGAGATATTGCACTGACAGTTGCGGTGATTTATATCCTAGTAGGCGGATTTATCGGTGCACTGGGAAGTGTACTCAGTACACGCAAACATCTCAATGTATAAAAGTAAGAACATATTCTCATAGGATCTGTGCATAGATTTCCGGGCATGATTTGTATGAGAACAAGTTCTAAGCTAAAGCTCTGGGCAATGCCCTTATCAGGAGAAATGGTGGTGTGATGCCGGAATTCCGGCGAAGTTATGAATTTCAAAATCAGAAAGTTAAAAATCGCAGCTGTTGCAATGTGTGCAGTAGTTGCGGCAGCAGGATTTGCATATGTGGATAATCATGGTTATACTACGGTTATGGCAAAGACTATATCCGATCTTGAGGATGAGAAAGCTGCAAACGAAGCTGAAATTGACAAACTCCAGGACGAAATGGACAGCATTGACGACAATATAGCCAATAAAAAGTATGAGCAGACTGTTCTTCAGGAGAAAATTGACCTGCAGACAGAAAACCTCAATATTATCAACGCTAAGATTGATGACATAAAAATCAAAATAAGTGAAACAGAAAAAAAAATCGGACAGCTTGAAGTCGACATCGACAACAAAAAAGAAGATATCGATATCGGGCTGGAACAGTTCAAGGACAGACTCTTTGCAATGTATGTTTCCGGCAACGACAGTCTTGCTTCTGCCCTTGTAGGTGCAACAGACTTTTACGACATGCTGTCAAAGATGGAATTTATTTCGCAGGTTTCAAAGCATGACAATGAGCTTGTAAACTCGCTGAAAACCCAGCTTGAACAGTATGAGGAAGCTAAGATCCAGCTTGCAACCGAAAAGGAAAATCTGGACAATGACCTTGCTGACGAAAAAGCATGCAAAGAAGAGTTCAACAGCATTATTGCTGAACTTAATGCCGATTACCAGAAATCTCAGGAATATATAGACGAACAGGAAAGCATGAAAAGCTCCATGCAGGCTGACATTGACCAGTATGAGAAGGACAATGCTGCCAAGGACGCCGAAATTGAAAAGATCAATAAGATCGCAGAACAGCAGGCAAAGGCTGCCGCAAAGCAGGCAACAACGCAATCCAGCAGCAACAGTAGTAGTAGTAGTAGTAGTAGCAGCAGCAACAGCAGCAGTAACAACAGCTACTATGAGGAAGAGGAAAGCAGCTCCGGCGGCACAGTAACTGAATCCATAAGCAGTTCTTCAGGAAGCGGCAGCTACAGCGGCTCCCTTTCATGGCCGGTTCCCGGACATTATGTGATATCCAGCGGATACGGTCAGAGATGGGGCAGCCTCCATGCAGGTGTTGACATTTCAGACGGCAGTACCATGGGTGCTTCCATCGCCGCTGCTGAGAGCGGAACTGTGGTCATGGTAGCAACCGGATGTTCACACAACTACGGCAAGGATTCAAGCTGCGGATGCAACGGCGGTTACGGAAATTACTTCATGATCGACCACGGCAATGGTGTTACAACCTTCTATGCCCACTGTTCCGATGTTTACGTTTCTGTAGGACAGCAGGTTTCCAGAGGTGAGATCGTAGCTACTGCCGGTTCCACTGGCTGGTCTACCGGCGCTCATCTCCACTTCGAGGTAAGGATCAACGGCTCAACAGTAGATCCTGCAGGTTATCTGTATTAAATACATAATAAAAAGGGGGACAGAATCTTATCTGTTCCCTTTATTTTTTTGAGGCGATAAAATGAAAAGAACTTTCAGAACAAAATTAATGATAACGGCTGTTATAGCAGCTGCCGCCGGAAGCGTTATAACCGGCACTATCCTCACTGTCGGTTTTGCAATGCTCGAAAGTGACAAGCAGGAAATAAAAGATTATTTTGAAGTAAAAGATTACATAGATGAATTCTATTATGGAGAGGTCGATGATGATTCCCTTATGGACAGTGCTTTGAAAGGACTTGTCTACGGACTTGATGACCAGTATGCGGCATATATGACCCCTGAGGAATATCAGGAAAACAATGAGGCTGTAAGCGGCGCATCCACCGAAATAGGGATAACAGTACAGAATGAAGAAGGTAATCTGTACAGGATAGTCGAGGTGAAAGAGGACGGATCTGCCTTTGAAGCCGGAATAAAAGCCGGGGATATTATTATCAAGGTCGACGGACTTGACGCAGAAAATATGGACTTTGAGAGCCTTATAGCCCTTATTAAAGGACAGGAAGGCACTGATGTGGTTATTACTGTCAGCCGTGACGGAACAGAGAAAGACATAACCGTCACCAGAAAAGCTGTGGAGGAAATAACGGTAAATTATCAAATGCTGGAAAACAATATGGCATATATCCGGATCAGTTCCTTCAAAGAAGTCACAGTACAGCAGTATGAAGACGCACTTAACAATGCATTATCTGACGGTGCAGAGGGACTTGTTTTCGATCTGAGAAACAACGGCGGCGGTCTGCTGACATCCTGCGAATCATGTCTTGATCCGCTGCTGCCTGAGGGAGATATAGCCTATGCAGAATATAAGGACGGCTCCTCAACAGTTATAGTACACTCCGGAGAAAAGCAAGTGGATCTTCCGGCAGTTGTTGTTGTCAACGAGAATACAGCCAGCGCAGCAGAACTGTTTTCAGCTGCCCTCCGTGATTTTAACGATACAGAGCTTATCGGAAAAAATACTTTCGGCAAAGGCATAATGCAGAATACCATTCCGCTTAAAAACGGCGGTGGGCTTAAAATTACCGTTGCCAAATACAGGACTGCCAGGTCGGAATGTTATCATGAAGTGGGACTTGCACCGGATTATGAGGTTGAACTCCCTGAGGATACTGATATAAGCGAACCGGATGCTGAAAAGGATACTCAGCTTAAAAAAGCACTGGAGGTACTGGGAGAAAAAATCGGGTAAAAAAGCCGATTTCTTTAGATTTTTATTTATGTTTGTTGACTTACATAAAAAAATCTGATATAATGTACTGTGTGATATTTTGCGAATTTGAAATATTTCTATTGTCATGATCCCCAAGGGGGGGTCTGTCACTATAAAATGTCGAATTTTGACAGAAAAAATTTTCAGGAGACGAGCATGATCGTAACTTCCTTTGCATTTTTCTATATTGTACTCAATATTTTTATATCCATTGATTTGTATTTATGGATAAAATCATTCAGAAATCCATTTCGCTGGAGAAAGGCAAGATTTATTTTTGTAGCCGGTTATTCGATTCTGACTTCACTGATTTTCATTGCCTATTTTCTCCCGCCTTCCGGTGTGAAACAGCTTTTTTCAAGAATAAGCAACTATTACCTCGGATTTCTCATAAATCTGTCCATGGTAATTCTGATCTCGCATATTATTGCACTTATTCTGAAGCTATGCAGGCTTATCACAAAAGATTTTTTCAAAAGCGGAAAAACAAAATTTATGGCAGGCTGGATCTGTGCTGTTGTTTCCATAAGCTTTTCAGTCTATGGTTTTGTAAATGCCAACAGAATCTACACCACATTATACGATGTATCCGTAGCCAAGACCGGCGAGGACATGAAAATCGTGCTTATAGCAGATACCCACCTCGGTTACAGCTTAGGCGTAAGAAACATGAAAAAAATGGTCAGAAAGATAAATGAGCTCGAACCGGATCTTGTCTGCTTTGCCGGGGATATTTTCGACAACGAATTTGACGCTCTGGACGACCCGGAAGGTATCAGGCAGGCGTTCCTTTCAATAGAAAGTACGTATGGAATTTACGCATGCTGGGGAAACCATGACATCAAGGAAAAGCTTTTCGGCGGCTTTACAGTCAGTTCCGACAGCGAACCGGAACATGACCAGCGAATGCGTGAATTCCTTGAGGAATCCGGCATAAATCTCCTTGAAGATGAAACAACGGTGATCGATGACAGATTTACCATTATCGGAAGACTGGATCTGAGCAAACCCGGTACTGAAGACAATCAGCGAAAGGATATTTCAGAATTTGAGTTTGACAAATCAAAGCTCGTTATAGATATCGACCATGAACCGAAGGAGCTTCAGGAAACTGCCGATGCCGGAGTTGACCTCGACCTGTGCGGTCATACACATAACGGACAATTCTTCCCGCTTACACTTGGAATGAGCTTTATCTGGGAAAATCCTGCCGGATATATTCAGAAAACCGGTAAGGACGGCAATATAATGCACAATATCGTAACCGAAGGCGTAGGAGTATACGGTCCGTTTATGCGTACCTTCACCCATTCGGAAATAGTTGAAATTAACGTTCATTTTACAGGATAAAGGGAGTGACATAATATGTTTGACCGTAAAGAGGCGAAAAAACATGCCAGAGGACGACTTAAAAAGCATTACTGGATATTCGTTGCCGCATGTCTCATTGCTTCATTTATAGGAGTTGAGTATGCTCTGTCGTTGAGTATTGTAAAAACGGCAGTTAATGACGGAGGAAAGGTAATCAGTGAGATCGGAAACGGCAGGTACGGCTATCTCCTCGACCTTATATATTCAGAAGAACCAGAGAAAGATGATGACGCTATAGATGTTTTTGCTCAGGTTGCAAGTAAAAATCCTGATAAGGGTAAGGAAATATCCGACGGAATTGTCGAAAAAAATAAAAATTCCCAGAACCGGTACCTGAGGACAATTGAAATGGGACGTCAGGCAGGAGTTTTTGCCGAAATTGCCAACACTATTTCCTCCGGCTCGGTATTTGTCTCGATTTTCACAGGTATACATTCTATTATAGGCAACGAAAACGGAGCTGTAATAGTTTTTATTGTTCTGAGTATTCTTGTTCTGCTGTTTGTATGGGCATACATATTTAACGTGTACAAGGCTGTATATCGACGGGCATTCCTTGAGGGACTCGTTTACGAAAAAGTATCTATAAAATCATTTATACATTTTATCCGTGTAAAAAAATACTTTAAGGCAGCAACTACAGTACTCCTCACTTCATTTTTCAAAACTCTCTGGGGATTCACCATTGCAGGGGGCTTTATAAAATATTTTTCATATTTTCTGGTACCGTATATTGTTGCGGAAAACCCGGATATATCCCCCCGTGACGCAATAAAGCTTTCACAAAGCATGATGAACGGGCATAAATTTGAATGCTTTAAAATGAAGCTTTCATTTATCGGATGGTATATACTGGAAGGCCTTTCTCTGGGTACAGTAGGTATTTTCTTTCTGAATCCCTATCAGGAGACATTTTTTACTGAATATTATTCATACCTGAGAACAGAAGCCAAAAAGAACGGTATTGAAAATGCCGAACTGTTAAATGATGAGTATCTTTACAGGAAAGCGGAACCGGAAAAGCTTCAGGAAGCATACAGTGATATTGTAAAGCTTTCTGAAAAGCCGGAACCAGCAAAAGCTCCCGTAAATGCTGTATGGCGCTTTTTTGCCAATATCTTCGGAATAGTCCCATTTTACAGCAAGGTTGAACAGGAATACTCCGAAGCAAATCTCCGTAAGGTAAAAATAAATTCCTTTAAAAGCAGACTGGCTGGAGAAGCGTATCCGGGACGGCTCAACCCAATCCCGGAAAAGATGAAAGTAAAAGAAGTAACATTTTTAAACTATAACCGTCATTATTCCATATGCTCTCTTGTACTTATGTTTTTTCTTTTCAGCTTCTTCGGCTGGTTCTGGGAGGTGTGCTTCCATCTTGTACAGGACGGCGAGTTTGTAAACCGTGGTATACTCCATGGTCCCTGGCTGCCCATTTACGGAAGCGGCGGACTTATGATACTGCTGCTGCTGAACAAGCTGCGTTCAAAACCGGTAATAGAATTCCTTGTGTCAATACTTCTCTGCGGTGTAGTTGAGTATTTCACCGGATATTTCCTGGAAGAAATGTATGGCGAGAGATGGTGGGACTACAGCGGATATTTCATGAACATAGACGGACGTGTCTGCGCAGAGGGTCTGCTTGTATTCGGCATAGGCGGTGCCGTGTTCGTATACTTCATTGCTCCCCTTACTGATAATATTTTCAGGAAGATACGGCTCAGATATATTATTCCTATATGCGCTGTCCTTATGATAGCCTTTGTTACCGACCAGATCTATTCCTCTGTCCATCCGAATATAGGCGCCGGAATTACCGAATATGAAATTCCCGACGGCTATACTGGCAATACAGAAAGATTCAATACAGACTAAAAAAGCCTGTCCAGAAAGCGGACAGGCTTTTTGTGTTATTCAGTCAGTTCAATCCTCAAAAATTTTATCCCCATTACTCTCAATAACCTCTTTATACCACATCGCAGAATCTTTAAGAGTACGCTCCTGTGTCCTGTAATCCACATGAATAAGCCCGAACCTCTTGTCATATCCGTCCGCCCATTCAAAATTGTCCATTACTGACCAGTACATGTATCCCATGACCTGAGCGCCGTCATTGGCAGCACGGCAAAGCTCACGGAGATAACGTTTTAGAAAGTCGATCCTGTGGGGGTCATGTACCTTTCCGTCAAGATGTACCCAGTCATGCCCCGCCATACCGTTTTCTGTAATAAAAACCGGCTTGCCGTATCTCTCATAGAGAAACTTCGGGGACCAGTAAAGCACCTCGGGAGTAACCGGCCAGCCCATATTGGTTCTGGGACTGCCAACATATGCATTCTCTGTGTAGCCGAATGGATTTTCCGGTGCCTTGCTGTCATAGATATTCACACCATAAAAATCAACCGGCTGTGAAATAATCTCCATATCTCCCGGATTTATATGAGGCATGTCCTCTCCGAGAATCTCATAAGCTTCTTTCGGATAATCACCAAAGAAAATAGGATCCGCCCACCATGAAGTCTCAAATGTAAATCTTTCTGCAGTAAATTCAAAGCTTTTTTTCTTCGCTTCCTCAACAGCCTCCGAAGTATCCCCCAGCGGCAAAGCACATGGAGTTGCAAAGGCAAATCCGATAGTGGGTTCCAGCTTTGCGTTTTCACGGATAATGCGGACTGCTTTGCCGTGAGCCAGCAGAACATTATGGGACATCTGCGCAAGGTCCTTTGCCGTATGTACTTCAAAGGGTGCAAACTTCCCTATCGTATAGCCGCAGCCGATAAAAACCTGCGGTTCATTGATGGTCATCCAGTTTTTAACACGGTCGGACAGTGCGTCCACCACAATTTTAGTATATTCCGCAAACCAGTCTGAGCTCTCCTTATTCAGCCAGCCGCCTCTTTTGTGAAGCTCATATGGATAATCCCAGTGGAAAATGGTAACATAAGGCTCAATACCGTTTTCAATAAGCTCGTCCACAAGCTCACTGTAAAATCTGATTCCTTCCTGGTTTACCCTTCCGGTACCATCCGGAAGAATCCTTGTCCAGCTTATAGAAAAGCGGTAATTTTTTATACCCATTTTCTTCATGAGCCTGATGTCATCCCGGAAACGATGATAGTGGTCACAGGCAGTGTTTCCGTTTTCGCCGTGAGCTACTTTGTTTCCAGACTGACTGTATGCATCCCAGATATTGAGTCCCTTTCCGTCTTCCTTATAGGCTCCCTCCACCTGATATGCCGCCGATGCAGTTCCCCAGATAAAATCTGATGGAAATTTCATTTAAATCACCTCGTCACTTGTAATATATAATAAATGCTTTGCGTTTATTATATCATATAAACCTGCTGCATTCAACACTTTTTCTGTAAAAATCGATGTAAAAATATGGAATCCAAAATTGCAAATTATTTTTTACTGGAATATTTTTTTATAAAATCTTTATTCCCTTGACTATTTTCAAGTGATATGTTAAAATAAGTATGTAAACTATATAATTAGTTATGTAAGGTCGTTAAGCGACCAGGAGGTGACACCTTTTGATTTTACTTTATAATCCAAATGTCAATATAATTATAGAAATTTTCTGTGCAGTAATAACATTAGTCCTTTTGCTGTGCAATTATGTTTCTGTACTTCCCGGAAAAGGAATAAAAAATCTGATGAACGCAATGCTCTGGCTTAACATTGTGTATTGTGCCGTAAATGCAGCAGTTTTTGCAGTTGACGGCAAGCCGCAGTATTACATCATAAATCTCCTTGCAAACGCCGTCTCCTTCATA